>NZ_AJTN02000109.1 GCF_000305495.1 Peribacillus psychrosaccharolyticus ATCC 23296
TTATTTCTTCTGTGTTTATCAATGCAATCTACCATCCGATCCTTAAATTTATCGACAAGAAACAACATCTAGGAGAAGAGGGATATAGCCCAAATGTCCCGAAACCAATAGACGCCTAGGTTTCTAATGTTATACAGGTCTTTGTAACTAGTAAAGTGCTTTTTTAAAGAGAAATTAGGGGATTGCATTTTTTTCCATATTATAGTATGTTCTTTATAGAGAACAAGTTTTAACTCTTTAACGGCTCTTCTTAATTGATCAATTATTAGTAATTTATAAGGAATCGGAGAGATCGCCATGAGTGCCATTGCCTGCATTTACCATTCAAATAAGGAACCAGTGTCCATTGAGCATATTAATGGGATGATGGGCTCATTACAGCAATACCCAGCAGATGATGTTCAAGTATGGCATAAAGAGAATGTTTTCCTTGGTTGTCATGCACAATGGATTACTCCTGAATCTATAGGTGAGCAGCTTCCTTATTATGATTATAAGAGACAGTTAGTCATCACTGCCGATGCCATTATCGATAATCGAAAGGAATTATTTGATCTTTTACAAGTAGATTATAGAATGAGAAAAAACATGCCGGATAGTCAATTGATATTGCTTGCCTACGATAGGTGGGGAGAAGATTCCCCTAAGTATTTAGTAGGGGATTTTGCTTTTATCATCTGGGATGAAAAAAAGCAAACCTTATTTGGTGCAAGAGACTTTTCTGGTACTCGAACTCTTTATTATTATCATCATTTGCAGAAAAGTGCTTTTTGTACAACCATAATGCCGTTACTAACATTACCTTATCTGAAAAAACAACTTAATGAACAATGGCTGGCCGAATACTTGGTCGTAGGGGGAATGGTTGATACAGTTGATGATTCGTTAACACCTTATAAAAATATAAACCAAGTACCTCCTTCACATAGTATTACCATTACAGGAGAGAAAGAAAAACTTAAAAGATATTGTACTTTACAGTCAGATAAGAAAATCAAACTAAAGTCAGATGGTGAATATGTAGAAGCTTTTCAAGAAGTCTTTCAAAGAGCAGTTGATTCAAGATTGCGTACACATCTTAATGTGGGGGCACAGTTAAGTGGTGGATTGGATTCAGGCGCAGTTGTAAGCTTTGCTGCAAAAACTCTGGGAAAGGAAAATAACCTTTTACATACTTTTAGTTATATGCCTCCTAGAGATTTCAAGGATTTTACACCCAAATATTTTATACCAGATGAACGAGAATATATTAAATC
>NZ_AJTN02000108.1 GCF_000305495.1 Peribacillus psychrosaccharolyticus ATCC 23296
TTGGCGGCCTTTTGAACGTATGATTCTTAGCATAATCATACATTCAAAATCAGATAAAAAAATTCTATTGTTTCATGGTAAAATTAGTAAGTGTTATTTGTATCAATCAAAAATTTCTTATCGAAGCCATAAGAAGACCACCGATCGGCAGCCTTTTGAAGGTATAATCTTTAAGTTAATCAAACATTTAAATTCAAATGAAAAAATACCCTTGTTCAACTATCGGGACAGGTTAGTTCATTAAGAAATGAAACGTGATTTGACGCTATTCTTTTTATAGCTGATTTTCACTTTTACTGGCATACAAACGCTTCTCTATTCCTCCTTAATAATGCTTAGTTAAATAATTTTATTGACCCTTCGATTGGTCATTTATGGTAAAGTGACCAATAAAGGGGGAGTTGAATTGAGAAAGTATCTAGGCATTATATCTATTCTAATACTAATAGGAACCTACTGCATTTTCTATATACCTGGAATTGATAAATTACCATTACCTCACTGGTTTTTGTATGTGTTTTTTTTGACTGGCTATATCGCTGCTGCCTTTGCTTCATGGTACAGTCATAGTGGGTTTTGGAGAAGAGCGTCAGCAACGATTTTAATTATTCTTCCAATTGGTTTCATTATTCTCGTTGTAGGAATTTCTATATCAGGATTGTAACGGTTAAAAAATAATTACTAAAACTTCGCTAACTTCTCTCCTGTAAAAGAAGGCGGGGAGGCAGAACTTGGAGCAATTTATATAAACCCAGAATACCAAGGAAAAGGAACCTAAATGGTGCGATAGTTTAACAAGGGTTGCTGAGGCGACCTTTTTCTTATGGAACTATCGAGAGCATTAGTGTCATGAGACGGCCGCCAATTGGCGTTATTTGAATGTATGATTCTTAACATAATCATACATTCAAATTCAAGTGAAAATTCTCCTTTTTTAGAGCTAACGGGTCAGGCTAGCGATAAACTACCATCAAAAAAGTCCCCAATTTTTAAAAGAGTTTACAGGTGATTACTGGAATGATAATCTTGATTAGCCTTAATACTGGATAGAAAGGTTTTAAGTTCCTTTATTTCGGAATAAATATAATAGGAGTCGCTGCCAATAACATATACCTATTTTTAAATTTGTTTTTGTCTATAGCCTGCAATTTATGATAGGAGTGTAATAATGATTGAATTAAAAACAGATAGATTAAGAATAATTCCATTGAATGCAGAAAATTTGAAATTACTAATTGATAGTCAAAAGGAAATGGAATTAAAGTTATGTTTATGTGAAACAGAAAGTTATCTTGATTCAGAACTTAAACAAGCTCTGGAAATCAGACTTTCAAAGTTATTGGATGATGAGC
>NZ_AJTN02000106.1 GCF_000305495.1 Peribacillus psychrosaccharolyticus ATCC 23296
AAACTCTTTTAAAAACAGAGTCTTTAAACGTCACAAATTATGATACGATTGCTGAAAAGGTTATTGAATACTATCAATTAACGCTAAAATTATCAGAAAGTATTTTTCAAAAGATATCACCTGAAGTTTTGGTTAATGATATTGAAGCTTCTAACAAAATTGTGATTTTGGGTATAGGTAGTTCTGGACTAACTGCCACAGAATTCTCATTAAGATTAAATAGAATGGGAATAAACTCCAATGCCGTCACAGATAGTTACTCAATGTTTGCCCAATCAGTTTTATTGAATTCAAAGGATTTAATTATTGCTATTTCAAGTTCAGGAGAAACCCCAGAAATAATAAAAACTTGTAATGAAGCTAAAAAGAACAACGTAAAAATAACGGCACTAACTAAAAAATTTAACTCTTCAATTAGTAAAACCACAGACAATATTTTTTATACTAGCGATAGTGATCTTCTAGAGGACGATAAATTTCACAATGATCAACTTTCATTTCTATTCTTTATTGATGTTATTACCTATCATTTATTAAAAAATAATAAGTATAGCGAAAATTACAAAAAAGTATTACAAGTATGGAAGGAAAAGTAAAGTATAGAATAATCAATAATGCACCGGTGAATAGTTTGCCACATTAAGCAAACATAAATTATTATTTATTCTTTATAGCGCTTACAAATGTTTCTGTAATTAATTTAGGACGAGTAATCGCACTCCCTACAACTACGGAATGTGCTCCCTTTTCTAGAGCTTTCCTTGCCAAATCAGGGGTACTAATGTGACCTTCTGCAATCAAAGGGATATTTACGTTTTTCAAAATTTCCGTTAAATAATAAAAATCATTTGTTGTCACATTATAATCTTTAGAAGTTTCTGTATATCCCATTAAAGTAGTCGAAACACAATCAAATCCTAACCTTTCTGCTTCTATCGCTTCAGAAACTGTAGAAATGTCTGCCATTAATAATACATTTGAATTTTTCGTTTTTATTATCTGTATAAATGATTCTAAAAATTCATTATTAGGTCTTTTACGATCTGTAGCGTCTAAAGCAATCATTTCACATTCTGAAGAAATTAATTCTTCAATTTCTTTTATGGTTGGGGTTATATAAATATCTGAGTCTTTATAATTTCGTTTCACAATTCCAATAATCGGTAAAACTACATTTTTTTTAATTTCTTTAATATCTTCACTCGAATTTGAACGTATTCCATTAGCTCCACCTTGCTGGGCTGCTAATGCTACTCTCCCCATAATGTTTGATCCATGAAGTGGTTCATCTTCTAGAGCCTGACACGATACTACTATACCGTCCTTTATTCTATCTAACATCTAAGCTATCACTCTCCTTTTGTGAAAATAATTTCATTTTGAAATTATTAAATGAAATTATTTTCTAATTATAAATCATTATTTTGTAATGCGCAAACTTATTACTTGAAAATTTAGATAATAGTTAAT
>NZ_AJTN02000105.1 GCF_000305495.1 Peribacillus psychrosaccharolyticus ATCC 23296
CCCCCTTGTATTTCATCCTTCATCATTGCGGTTAATAAGCGCTTGGGTGATATGCTCCGTCAATTTGATTTAAGTTTACAGCATAGATCCAGGCCTTTTGGTTTTCCTCTAATGAATCGCTCACTTTTCGTTTCCTCCTTTATTATTTATCTTAGATAAGTGCGACTGAAATAGAGTGAGTATTATATTAGGTATTTTGAAAATTGTGGTAAAATTATCTAATGACATACATTTTATAAAGGAGTTTTATTTGAAACAAATTATAATTTTTGTAGCTTTGATAGGGATTGTTTTTTTGCTATCTGCCTTTACATTAGACCAAAACTTCCCTCGCTCATATCATTATCTGATTACAAGCACCACAAATTTAGGCAATGAGAGTGTTGATGGATTGTCTTTGAATGATGATTATTACAGCAAAAAAATATCAGAAAAGTATGGGCAGAAAACAGAACAAAGTCGAGATGTTGAAAGCTATGATTACTTTCATTTAAGTAATGGAATTGAGGTAGCAGTAAATAAAAAGGGTAAAATTACTAGATTTATCATAACCGATAGTAGTTTAGAAACTGCAAAAGGAATAAAAATTGGTGATACAAAAAAGGATGTTATACAAGCATATGGAGATAATTACTATCTTCGTATAGAACAAGGTTTAGATATTATAGGTTATGTAGATAAGAAAAGAAACATATCCATAGAATTTTGGTTAGCCGATAACAAAGTTAATTTTTATCGTCTTGATAACAAATCAATGAAATAAAGCTAAGCAACTTATGCTTAGCTTTATTTGTGATAATATAGTTGTTAATATATGAGCTAATTAGTATGCTGTTTCATTCGATATTTTGAGTGTTATTTGAATTTTTCTCCACATTATCTGAACTACTTAGGTAACAGTCTCAACCTTTTTTGTGTTTCAGGGAGAAATGTAACAAACACATCAACAAAGGCAGGTGACGAACTAACCTCTATATTCAGCCTTTCAGTATGAGGCAGGATCTGATCATAATTTCCATTAGCTATTCGTATGTGTCCAGCGTTAAATTAGCTTCTAAGCATCCTGAGCAAATAACCACAGTTTTCAATTAAAACTTGATCGTATAGACTATACAATGGATTTTGTTGATAACAGGCGTTGTCCTTAAGTTCTCCTATATACTCTGATTGCACATCATCCAAATTAGAATTACCGACATTTTCTAAATGTTTTACCGTTGTGGAATAACCAATGGTCGTCAGTAGATCCGCTACAAATTGTTTGTCTTCGTCTGCTAAAACACCTGTGGATTCAAATTCGATATGACTCAAGTAATGACCTGGCGACAGAAGGGAAACATCGGATTGTTATTTTAATAAGAAAAGTTGTTACACGGAGTGTGGGACTGAACAAAATACAAGAGTTAAAGAGAGCAGCCAGAGAGTCCATCGGACTTCGTCAAGGCTCTAGCATGGCCAAATTAGAGCTGAC
>NZ_AJTN02000104.1 GCF_000305495.1 Peribacillus psychrosaccharolyticus ATCC 23296
AAGCAGGAGCGACAGGAGTCACCGGAGCAACCGGAGAAGCAGGAGCAACTGGAGTCACAGGAGCGACTGGGGAAGCAGGAGCAACTGGAGTCACCGGAGCAACCGGGGAAGCAGGAGCGACAGGAATCACAGGAGCAACTGGGGAAGCAGGAGCGACAGGAGTCACAGGAGCAACCGGAGAAGCAGGAGCAACTGGAGTCACCGGAGCGACTGGGGAAGCAGGAGCAACAGGAGCAACCGGAGAAGCAGGAGTCACAGGAGCGACAGGAGTAACGGGAGCAACAGGAGTCACAGGAGCAACCGGAGAAGCAGGAGCAACAGGAGTCACAGGAGCGACAGGAGTAACGGGAGCAACCGGGGAAGCAGGAGCGACAGGAGTAACGGGAGCAACAGGAATCACTGGAGCTACAGGTGAAACAGGAGTCACCGGAGCAACAGGAATCACTGGAGTAACCGGAGCAACTGGATCTGGTGCTATTATTCCGTTTGCATCAGGACTTCCAGTTACTGTAACTACTATTGTAGGCGGTCTTATTGGAACGTCAGCCGCATTAGGTTTCGGAAGTGCTGTTGACAATGTCGCTATTACTGGCGGGACTATTGATCTTACTGGTGCAGCTGGTACATTGCTTAATGCTGCATTTTCATCTCCACGTACTGGTACGATAACATCCTTAGCTGCTTACTTTAGTACTACCGCAGCACTAACTCTAGTTGGGTCAACTGTATCAATTACTGCACAATTGTATCGTTCTTCAACACCTAACAATGTCTTTACGGCTGTTCCAGGAGCAACGGTAACATTAGCTCCAGCATTGACAGGTGTTATAACATTAGGCTCTGTAAGTAATGGAATTACAACAGGGTTAAATATACCTGTAACGGCTCAAGAACGTTTCTTATTGGTATTTTCGGCAACAGCGGCAGGCCTTTCTTTGGTAAATGTTGTCGTAGGTTATGCAAGTGCAGGTCTTAACATCATTTAATAATAGAAGAGATTGTTTTTTAGCTATAGAAGGTTTGCCTAATGGGTAAACCTTCTATTTTTTTTAAAACATTATCGGTCTTCTGTCATCCTAATTACATAAAATAGGTTTTTTTAGATAGTTATACATAATAGTACACATGAAGGGTAGCTTCATCAGATTGTTGACACGTACTAGCACTTATTAAGTTGTGTTGAATAAAGTGTATATATGTATTTGTTCTTACTTTATATCAATTGAAACTGTCATGATTATTAATAAAATCTGGTGATTCTTCACCTACACTCATATTCAAACAATAATTTAATAAATGAAAGTGGTGAGCTCAATTGTCTATGCCGAACATACCGAATATTACCCCGATTATTGATTTAGATCGATGTGACACCATTAATCTTTTACTTTCTTCCATTGCCCTGGAGGAGATTGGTTTATCTCATATTCTTAATGCTGAAGGAGAAAAGCTCCAACATTTTCTTAAACAATCATCTAATTGTTTAGATGATTATTTAATTATTAACGAAAGTAT
>NZ_AJTN02000103.1 GCF_000305495.1 Peribacillus psychrosaccharolyticus ATCC 23296
GTAAAGAGTATTAAGAAATTGCTGGCACAGGATGAATACGAAGAGCAGTTTCCTGAGTCGGAATTTTTACTGGCACTTGGTGAGCTTGAGGAGCGTCTTGGTGTTGAGTATGCACCGGCGCAGCAAGAAGCCATTCAGACAGCTCTGCAGTCGCCAATGATGATTCTTACTGGTGGACCTGGTACAGGAAAAACGACGGTTATAAAAGGAATTGTTGAGCTGTACAGTGAACTCCATGGAGTGTCGATGGATATTGGCACTTACAAAGCGGACGAGCCATTTCCCTTTGTGCTTGCAGCGCCGACGGGCCGTGCAGCAAAACGGATGGCCGAATCAACTGGATTACCGGCTGTGACGATCCATCGTTTGCTCGGATGGAACGGTGCGGATGGCTTTGCGCATGATGAAGACAATCCGCTTTCAGGCCGAATCGTTATTATTGATGAGATGTCGATGGTTGATACTTGGCTTGCGCATCAGCTGTTGAAGGCTTTACCCGAGCATGTTCAGTTGATTTTGGTAGGAGATGAAGATCAGCTGCCATCGGTTGGACCAGGTCAAGTGTTGAAAGATTTATTGGCATCAGGCAGTGTTCCAATGGTAGGTCTCGAGCAAATTTATCGTCAAGCGGATGGCTCATCCATTATTGAGCTTGCCCATGAAATTAAACGCGGCCAGCTGCCGAGTGACTTTTCAAAGCAACAGACTGATCGCTCGTTCATTCGCTGCGGGTCGGGGCAGATTGCCCAGGTTGTTGAAAAGGTTGTCGCGAATGCTAAGTCCAAGGGATTCACCGCCCGTGATGTTCAGGTTCTGGCACCCATGTACCGTGGCCCGGCCGGAATTGATAATCTTAATAAAATTTTGCAAGAAGTATTTAATGCAAATACGGATAAGAAAAAGCGTGAGTTAAAGTTTGGTGATGTGGTTTATCGGACAGGCGACAAAGTACTGCAACTGGTCAATCAGCCGGAAAGCGGCGTGTACAATGGCGACATGGGAGATATTGTGTCGGTCCTGTATGCCAAAGAGAATACGGATAATGTTGATAAGCTCGTGCTTTCGTTTGATGGCATTGAAGTGGTTTATGCCAAGCAAGAGCTCGGACAAATCACACATGCTTATTGCTGCTCTATTCATAAATCACAGGGTAGTGAATTTCCAATTGTTATTTTACCAGTTGTAAAAAGCTATTACCGTATGCTCCGGCGGAATCTGCTCTACACTGCCATTACAAGGAGTAAAAACTTCTTAATTTTGTGCGGCGAGGAAGATGCCTTTCGTCAAGGCATTGAGCGAAATAGCGAAACAAACCGCAAAACCACACTGCAGCAAAAACTAAGCAGTTACATTGCGGGTAATGGTATGAACGAAGAACGTCCGGTAGAGGATGAAGGCGAAACAGCCCAAACCACAGCCGCCGCCACAACAGAAGACTATATCGAAGCACTCATGAAAGTCGACCCCATGATCGGCATGGACTACGTAACCCCAGATGACTTCATCTAAGTCGGAGAATATTCTCCGGCTTTTTTTGATGTGATTTTGGGAAT
>NZ_AJTN02000102.1 GCF_000305495.1 Peribacillus psychrosaccharolyticus ATCC 23296
ATAATTGTAATGGAGTACAGAAAAGGAATAAATGGACAATCCATTTTAGATAACAATGACTTAGATAGAACAAAAGAATTATATAAAAGCTTAGGAGCATCTCTTGCTAAAAGAATACATTCAATAAAATATAACTTTACTTCAAGTGGAATCAAAGAATGCAATTTAAATGAATTAAACTTAAGTTTAGATTTTATACCTGAATTTCTTATTGCAAATTCCATAGAGATATTAAAAAACATAAACGATACTAAGGATGAATGGGTTTTAACGCATGGTGACTATGGGATTCACAATGTTTTATACACAGATACTAATACTCTTACAGTCTTAGATTGGGAATGGTCTGAATGGGCAAATCCGTTAACCGATATAGGGTGGGTCTGCTGGTTTACAAAACTTCATTACCCTAAATATGCAGATTCATTAAATCTCTTATTTATTAAAGAATATAAAATTAATAATCCAATAGATTTATCTCCTGAAGTATTAAGGGCTTTCTGTGTATATAGGGTATGGAAAGTTTTACACAAGGTCAAAAAAGCACCTCAAGAAGTACAGGAGGAATGGATTAGACGTTTAAAATGGACCATAGAAACTGACATTTTTAATTTTACCTTAATGATCTAACTGGTGCTTGAGTTGAAGAAGAGACGCCAAAAAGACCAATATGAATGTATAACTGGCATTAGTGAAAGACACTAAATGATTTCAATACGTTATTCGTTTCTTCTTCGGTGATGCCGATAAAGGATGAGAATGGTGTAGAATCCGTTGCAACATCGCAATATCCTTCGTGGACTTATAAAACCAGTATCCAAATGTCTTTCGTAAAGTATGATTGCCGACATGTTCCACACCAGCGTACTCTGCAGCCTTATTTAACTGCCGGTACGCCTGTGTAGGGGTAATCGGTCTATCTCCTTTACGAGACGGGAATAAACAGGCGCTCTGGACGTTTTTAGCGTACGCATAGACCTCTTGGAAGCAATTCGCGATATAAATGTCGCGAATTTTTTGCGTTTTGCCTTCTTTGACACGCAGAATCTTGTTTTGTTTGCCTTTTAGAGCGAGGATCTGGTGGGTGGGTAGACGGAGAAGGTCTCCAACACGCAGACCGGTTTCGCAGCCGAGGATAAAGAGGATGAAATCCCGTTCTGAACAGTGGCGTTTAACTGCCCATTTCATATCGTCTAGTTGCTGCTGATTCCGGATCGGCTGCACATCTTTTTCTGCTTTCATGTTTTCTCGCCCTTTCGGACGTCATTCAAAAATCGGGTCTTGAAAACCTTGGCGTTCAACGATTTGAATGTACGATTTTTTCTCTTTTTTTAGTATAAAGAGAGAGAAAGCGAAGGAAGTCAATGAAATCAGGGTTTTGAATGTATGATAATTACTATAATCATACATTCATATTCAAGTAAAAAAATAGGCTTGTTCAACAATTAGGGCATGATAGTTCAACACAGACTGATATAATATGAATAACATTAAAATATGAAAAGGGCGGACAATGAATGGATAATAATGTTGGACTTGATTTTTATATTGCAAATACAAAAAAAGAAATATTAGGTGAAGAATCTGTTAAA
>NZ_AJTN02000101.1 GCF_000305495.1 Peribacillus psychrosaccharolyticus ATCC 23296
TTTTGTGGTGACCCCAAAAAGTTAGACTTTAATGGAGAGGAGAAATCCTCTCTATTTGTTTATCTTTAGTGTCCAGAAACGATATACCATCATTTCTGGACTAGCTCCTCAAAAGGAAAGTACGAATACTAGCGTTAAGCCTTGCTTCATAGTAGCTATCTTATTGATTACTTATTATTCACTAGGCTGCTTGGTTTTGCTGATAGTTTTCTCTATACGTAACGGGACTTTGCCAATCCAATTTGAACTTTATCCGTTCATAATTGTAATAAATGATGAATTTATCAATCGCTGTTTTAAGTTCTTCAAAGCTAGTATACGTATTTCCGTAGTACATCTCTTGTTTCAAAATTCCAAAAAAGTTCTCCATGGGTGAGTTATCCAGGCAGTTCCCCTTTCGGGACATACTTTGAAAAATACCATGGTCTTTCATTTTTTTGGCATAGGATTTCATTTGGTAAGCCCATCCTTGATCAGAATGGAACGTTCGACGGTATGGACAGTCAGAAGTAATTTGAATGGCTTCTTCAAGTGCCTCATGAATTCCTCTAGCTGTTGGTTTCTCCGTTATTCGATAAGACAGAATTTCCCCATTAAACATGTCCATGAAGGGATCTAGGTACAGTTTCTTGATTTGAACGGAACCAGTTGGACTCTTTACGAAATACTTGAATTCTGTGGTATCAGTGGTGATTTTTTGGTGACAGACACTGGTATAGAACCGTCGGTGAATTCGATTTTTCGAAACGGTTCCCACTGTCCCTTTATAGGAACTATATTTTCTTGATTTCCGAGTATAGGACGTGACTTGAAGACCCAATTTACTCATCAAACGTTGTACCTTTTTCATATTAATATGAATGCCACGATTTCGTAACTCTTGTGTCATTCTGCGATAGCCATAGTCTTTATGTGAAGAACGTATCTCTTTCATCAGGGACTCAATTTCTTCGTCCTTATTAGGCATATCAAATCGTTTTACCCAATAGTAGTATGTTGCCTTTCGATAGCCTGTTGCTTCAAGGATCACTGTTAATTTGAAGTCTTTGGTGAGTTCTTTGATGACTCTGGCTTCTGTTTTAGCAGTCGGCTCGGAATATTGTGCCCTGAAGCGCGGAGCTTTTTTATGAAAGCTAATTCCGCTCGTAGTTTTTCAGCTTCATGTTCCAACTCTTTCCTCGTCATTTCTTTAAAATCACTACGTGGTTGTTCTGTCATTTTTGGACGCCCCTTCGGTTTAGGCATCAGCCCCTGAGCTCCTCCTTGTTCAAATTCCTTCATCCATCTAGAAATCGTATATGGAAGGGTAAGTTTGAACTGTTTGGCTGCTGCATAGGTTGATTCACCTGTCTCTTTCATCCAGTTTACGACATCCATTTTAAATTGACCAGAATAGGTAGTTTTAGTGTTTTTTCGCTCTAAACCAGCTCGTCCAAGTAAGTTATAAGCGTTCACCCATTTTCGAACCATGGAGCGATCAATGGTGTACTTTTCACCCAAAGTCCGATAGCCCCCAACTCCTGCCAAGTAGTCATTGACCACTGCTTGTTTAAAATTCACATCATATTTAGCCATAAAAATACCCCCAAAAGTTATTGTCTAA
>NZ_AJTN02000100.1 GCF_000305495.1 Peribacillus psychrosaccharolyticus ATCC 23296
ATATATGGTATACAAACTGGTTAATCGTGTTAAAAGATACAAATTGTTGTGTTGGTGGGATCATGTTAAAAGGTCTTCCGAATAAAAATGGTGAAGTAGTAATTGGTTATTATACTATTCCTCGATATCAAGGAAATGGTTATATGACTGAAACTATCGTTAATATTAAATATTGGTTGTTAAATCAGCCTGACGTAATGTCCATTATTGCAGATACCGAAAAAGACAATATTGCATCGCACAGAGTATTAGAAAAAACAGGAGCAGAAATGTATAAAGAAACAGAAGAGTTATACTATTGGAGAATTTCCTGAAAATTCTTGTTAAATTAAAAGAGCCACCATTGAAATGGTGGCTCTTTTAATTTGGAATAAGACCTAAATTAAAATTAATTACTCAATAGGATTGAAATATTTCTCCCAAACAGCTGCGTTAGAGTGATAAGAGGAACCAATTAATAAGCCTTTTTGAATGTATGATTCTTAGTATAATCATACATTCAAATTCAAATGAAAAAATACCCTTTTTCAACTATCGGGGCAGACTTCTCCGTTTGGAGGTTGAGTACCTAAAAAAGTTGAGAGCTTTTCAGATGAATCCGGAAGGCTATCAAGAAAAGCACAAGCAGCGCTATCATTCGAACTCAAAGAAGAATACCGTCTGAAGGATGTACTTCAGGTCGTCGGTATTCCGGAATCCTCTTATCATTATCATGTAAAAAAAATGAAACAAAAAAATCCTCATCAAGAATTGGAAGAAACGATACACTCCATTTTGATGAGCATAATGGAAACTATGGCTATCGCCGGATTCATATAGCATTAAAGAACCTAGGGCTCCTAGTGAACCATAAGAAAGTGCAACGCATCATGAGAAAGCTAGGGCTGAAGGGGGATAAGTTCATTCGGATATCACGTCGATTTAGTTCATACAAAGGAACGATCGGCAAATTAGCGAAGAACAGAATCCATCGCCGGTTCAAAACCCCTAATCCCTATCAAAAACTCACCACCGACATTACAGAATTTAAGTGTGCGGATGGAGGTAAACTCTACCTCAGTCCGATTATGGATATGTATAAATGGTGAAATCCTTTCGTATGGGATGAATATGCATCCGACACTCGAATTCGTGATGAAGCCTTTGAAGGAAACTCTTCGAGTAGTAAAAGAGGCAAGATACCGAACGACCATCCATTCAGATCAAGGCTGGCATTATCAGCATAGAAAATGGGTCCAAACATTGAAAGAACATAAAGTGTTCCAAAGCATGTCCCGAAAGGGGAACTGCTTAGATAACTCGCCTATGGAGAACTTCTTCGGATTATTAAAGCAAGAAATGTATTATGGAGAATCACTTCGCACATATGAGGAACTGAAACGAGATATCGAGTCCTACATTCATTATTATAATAACCAACGGATTAAACAGAAATTGGCAGGTATGAGTCCGGTTCAATACCGTCTTCACACCAACCAATTGGCTGCGTAATATAAAACTCTAACTTTTAGGGGTCACTACACAATTGGCGGCCTTTTGAATGGATGATTTTTACACTAATCATCCATTCAATCAAGAAAAAATACCCTTGTTCACAAGATTAGAAGGGAAAAGATAAAAAAATCATAT
>NZ_AJTN02000099.1 GCF_000305495.1 Peribacillus psychrosaccharolyticus ATCC 23296
CTATGAAGGTTAACGTAATAAAAAAAGAATGGAGTATCTCTTTAAACGAGATGCTCCATCTTTTTTTAGTTAGTTATGAACGTATTACCCTCTTGCAGACAACGGATTTCCCTGCTGATTTCAATACGCTGTTGTTTTAACGTCCAGAGTTTTTCTCCTATTGCTTCTGAGATGGTTGAATCATTTCGCAGCTCTTTGTAAAGAGCCAGAATTTTATTATTCACTCGCTCAAAGGACTCCCAAAGAGCCTGGATTTCCCAAGTTTTATCTGTTTTATGATTATGATTTTTTAGTTGTGCAATTATTTCATTTTGCCATTGTATATCACCAAGATTTTTTGCAAAAAGGTAAAGATCTAAATATTCATCCACGGTTAAAAATGTTTTATTATTTTTCATCAATCAACTCTCCTTTTCTATACAAAAAAACTCTCTTCCTAAGAAGAGGGCTTTTGTAAGAAAAGACACCTCCCCTTATCGTCCAAAGCTAAGCTTTGCTGGAATTAGCACCATCACTACGTGTGGTTGCTGAGGTTTCGTCGGGCCAGTCCCTCCACCTCTCTGGATAAGAGATATGTTTTTATTGTATAAGTAGTATTTTGATTATTCTAATAAATAAAAATGACTTTGTCAAATGAATGTCGAAAAAATTACTTTAGGCCTAAGAAGGATTTTTAATATAAATACTGAATTTGAACTAGTGAACGCTAAAAATTTACCAAGGGGGAATAAGTGTGAATCGAAATCAGAAAGCTGCAAGTATCCTGTTAGCCATATCTCTAGTTGTCAGTGTACCATTTAGTGCTTCAGCAAAAAAAGCTCCTGCACCAGTAAAGGTTGAATATGTAGCTTTAGGGGATTCCTTAGCAGCAGGGCTGTCACCGAATGGCTATTTGGATTATGGCTATGTTGATTACATTGCTGATTCATTTATAGCAAAAAAGTATAAACTAGCTGATTTTGATAATTTCAGTGTGCCTGGCTATACATCTGATCGTCTTCTGTTAGATGTTACGAAAAGCAAAAAAATCAGGAAGGAAATTAAAAGTGCTACCCATATTACTATTGATATCGGAGCAAATGATTTACTAGCCAAGATAAATACGGATCCTTCGAAAGCACCTGAAGCACTTGTTGCTGTTTCTACTAATCTGAATAAAATACTTAAAACAATTGATGGTCTTAATCCGAAGGTAAAGGTATATGTAATGGGTTACTATAATTGTTTCCCCTATTATCCTGCTGAACAACAAGCAGCGTTAATGCCGCTTTTAACAGGACTTAATAATCAAATTAAGTCAGCCGCCATTGAAAATGGTGATACATTTGTAGCGACGGATAAACCAATTGCTAAGAATTTCAAAAAATATCTTCCAAATAAGACGAATATTCATTTGAGTGATTCTGGATATAAAGTGATTGCAGCAGAATTTTGGAAGGCGATAAGTAAAAAGAAATAAGCAGTGAGCTATGAAAAGTCCTTTTTATTGAAGGACTTTTTTTTATGAAGAATTATTTAATCAATCGATTGATTAAATGTGAGGGCATCATTGTGTTTTTGTGTTTACGTTATATACATATTGTACGTGATAATATAGAATAACAGATTGAAATAGTGCTTTTGTTAGTTTTATATCGTTATAATACGAATAATAAT
>NZ_AJTN02000098.1 GCF_000305495.1 Peribacillus psychrosaccharolyticus ATCC 23296
ATTCTTTACATACGGGACACCTTATTTTCAAAATTATCATCTACTTTCAGGTTTATATATTTAGTTTCTATAAAAGTTAATAAATTCCTCTTGTGATAATAGGAATTGGATTAAACAAAGAACTAAAGATGTCCAAATAAATTTCTTCGCTTCATCATGTGTTTAATTTTTCCGGTATTTCAAAGTGGGCGAAAAGCAAAAAAATAAGATTGATTAACAAAATGTATAATAACGAAAATGTGCATAGACAAATATACCTGGTGCAAGTAGACTAATATACTGAGAGGTTGTGAAAAGAATGAAAAAAATAAACAGTTTACTAGCAGTACTTCTATTCATATCATTATTTACTGGATTATCAAAAACAGAAGCAGCATCTAATGTAAAGGTGCACTTTATCAATGTTGGACAAGGGGATTCGATCCTTATTCAAACCCCAAACGAAAACATTCTTATTGACGGTGGAGGAAAAGGAAAAGGCGATGAGGTTGTCGCCTATCTAAAGAAACAGAAGATTAAAACGCTGACAGCTGTTGTATCTACTCATCCAGATGCTGATCACGTTGGTGGGCTCGCTTATATAATTCAAAACCTTAAAGTAAAGTCTGTGTATGCTCCGAAGATTTCACACTCTACACAAGCATACAAGGATTTTCTAAAGGCCGTACAAAAGAAAGGCCTAAAAATCAAAACGGCCAAAACAGGTGTAGAAATAACCACGATGGCAAAGAATACGTCATTAAAATTCATTGCACCGGTTAGTAGTTATGCAAAGTCTGACTTAAACAACTGGAGTGCCGTACTCCTTCTAAAACATAACAAAAAGACATTCTTGTTTACTGGGGATGCTGAAGTAGAATCTGAACGAGATATGCTGGCGAAAAAACTAATACCGAGTGTTGACGTTCTGAAAGTCGGCCATCACGGCGCAGCAACATCCTCATCGGCTGCATTCATTAAGAAAGCCCAACCTAAATATGCGGTGATTAGTGTAGGGAAGAATGGCTATGGACACCCTACATCTACCGTGGTCAAACGCTTAAAATCGATTAAAGCTGTTACCTATCGGACAGACAAGTACGGAAATATTATTTTTACCTCTACAGGTACGAAGATTACAGTAAAGACGGTGAAGTAAATGATACAAGGAATTGTTGATCGTTTCGAGGGAAATATTGCTGTAGTTGAAATAGACGGCAAGGAAATGAAGGACTTTCCGAAAAAAACGCTGCCCAAGGGTGTCAAAGTCGGAGACATGTTGATTTTCGATGGCGATACCATCACCATTTCGAGAGAAGGCACAGAAAAGTTAAGAAAAGAGATTGAAGATCTCATGGATGAATTATTTGAGGATTAATAATGGGGGTTGTCAAATAAGTCCCTAAAATAAACCAGGTGAAGAAAAACGAGTCGTTTTTCTCCACCTGGTTTTATATTTTTACTAATTTTTCTCGAAAGTAGCTGGCGAATGCCATAATCCCTTTTTTTATGTAGTAATGGTGTTTTTACTTAACTTTTATGTGATGTCTGAGAAACACTCCACAACTAATGATTCCTCATAAATGAATGGGTTTACTACTAATTTTCTATATTTCCTATTAATAAAAGGCTAACTATAAATATTTAGTTATTAATCTAAAATATATTTATTTTGAATAA
>NZ_AJTN02000097.1 GCF_000305495.1 Peribacillus psychrosaccharolyticus ATCC 23296
CTTCCATTAAATCAGAATCATCCTCTTCAATACTATTGTCATTTTCATTGTCATTTTCATTATCTTCTCCATCAATTCCATCTGAATACTCATCACTATAATCATTGTCTTCTTCATCTTCGGAATATTCCTCATTATAATCATTGTCTTCTTCATCTTCGGAATATTCCTCATTATAATCTTCGTCTTCATCTATATAGTCTTGCTCAGTGTTGCTGTCCGTATTTTCATCCATGCCTTGTTCTTCTTCATATGTTAAGTCACCATCATATTCTTCTGATGAATTGTATTCTTCATCTTCAGAATAATCGCCGCCATCAAAATACCATTCGTTTTCATTTTCCCAAAGGTCTTCATAATAATAATCGCCATTTTCGTTATAGAATAGTTCCTGAATCGCATCTATACTCATTGGTGTATTCATCCAGTCGCTGACGAGCGAATAAATATCCTTAACTGGAATACTAAATCCTACTGAATCTTCATTTACCATTTTAGCAGAATTAACCGCAATAGCTTTTCCGGTTTCTTTAGAGAGTAGCGGCCCTCCGCTGCTGCCAGGTGCAATCTGAGCGGACATCTGATAAATATGATCATATGAGCGTTCTCCAATGAAAAAGTTTCGGTCAGTGCCTGTCACATACCCCAAAGTTGCGGTATTTTCTAACCCTTGTGGCGTACCTAGCGCAATTACTTCCTGACCGACCATAGCTGGTGTTGACGTTTCAAGAGCTAGCGGTTTTTTCCCTGCAAGCTCAGGCACTCTGATAATGGCAATGTCTACTTCGTTAGAGTACCCGATAACCTGTCCAAAAAGTTGGTTCCCTTGTTTATCTTTTACGATACCATCTACGTTCCCCTCAACCACATGAGCATTTGTCAGGACATCTCCCTTATCGCTGATCAAAAAACCTGAGCCCTGGCTGGTTTCTGTAAAAATAGTAAAAACACTATTCTGAGCTTCTGCAATCAGCTTCGGT
Organism: Peribacillus psychrosaccharolyticus ATCC 23296; assembly: GCF_000305495.1. GTDB lineage: Bacteria > Bacillota > Bacilli > Bacillales > DSM-1321 > Peribacillus > Peribacillus psychrosaccharolyticus. The sequence goes on from NZ_AJTN02000097.1 coordinate 981, forward strand.
AAATTCAGAGGTGTCACTGATGGAGTCTTTTTCACCACCTCAGTTTTAACTGGTGCTGCCTCTTTAGTTTGCTTGACCACTTCTTTTTTCGGTTCTTTTACTGTTTCGATTTTTGTAGTTGGGGAGACAGATATTTTATCAAAATAGTAATATAATGAATACGCAAACCCTGTTGTGGTAAACAAACTTAATACAAGTAAGAATGGAAGCATTTTTGACTTCTTTCTACTTTTTCCACAGTTTGGACAATACTTCGAACTTCGATCCAATTCTTGGCTGCAAGAAGAACAATACAAAATAATCACCTTTTCCTTAATAGTCTTATATACCTAACATTATATAAAAATACATTATTTGTCTATTACTTTAGAACTATTTTAATAGTTATAATCATCCGTCAAACAAAATCAGACGACTCTCTAAAAGGTCATCCGTCACTTGCTGCCACATAAAAAAAGCCATTTATGCTTTGGCCCTTGTAAAAATAGTGTATCTGTCTCTTTTCTGTTTAGTTGAATTCGTTTTTTCCTAGTTAGCGACTCTTTTTTGAAATAACTCGCTCTCGTTGAGGCCGTTGGCTTTAAAAAGTCCTCTCATCTGCCTTTGATTCGGCCTATTTCTCAACTTATTCGGCCCAAATTGAAAATCATTCGGCCCAAACTCAAAGAGATTCGGCCCTTGCT
>NZ_AJTN02000096.1 GCF_000305495.1 Peribacillus psychrosaccharolyticus ATCC 23296
TTTCAGCTGCGAATCATTCATCAGCTACAAGAATTAGTATAACATGATTACGAACAGTTGACAACTTCTGCGAAGTTTTTAACTTATTTTTAATCGCCGTGTTTCTCAGCGACTACTTTATCTTACCATCATCCAAGTAAGAAGTCAATAAGTTTTTTTAAGAATGTTTCTTCTTAAGCTACGCTTCAGCATCCCTGCGGCATGCATGTTATTGTTTTTTCAAGGCCGCTGTGTTGGCGACTTACTAATAATACTGCTTATCATGATTAATGTCAATAAGTTATATCAAATAAATATAAACTAATCATAAGTATCAAAGGGCAATCAATAAAAGTGACAATTCAGTTAGTCCCTTTGTCTAACTTTAGTTTGTTACGAACATCTAATCTGATCATCACTAACTTCCTAGTTCAAATTAATATATATCCAACATTCGTCTCAGGTGAACATTCTCTTCTATAATAGAAGTTATCACCATTCATATTTATTTGGTGCAGACTTGAGGTAGTTTTCTACGCGAACTAACTATATCAAAAGATCACCTAAGTATGACTTCAGTCCACCTAGAAGTTAGAAACCTATGAACGAGTTTTTCCTTTAGATTAAAATAGACAATTAACCCTAATACAGTGTTGATTAAATAAGACAGCAATTAGATTTGCTGGATATTGGTATGTTTCTTAAGACAACCACAAAATTGTATGCTACAAACTATAATTCATATATCTCTTTAGTTGTTTCTTTCTAAACCAAACCCATGTAACTAAACTGATTAAGATATTATGTTATCTATATAGAAGGAAAAGTTTAATATTGAAGTTCAAGTACATTCGGGTACCTTCACTTGTTCTTTTTATTGTCATGAACATGTATGCAGCGAATGTTGTCGACCTAATTTAATATAAAATCATTTGTCCATAGCGAGGTTCAGTCTGGGCACTACTTTTATCCTTTAGTGTATATAGATATTATAGTTTTTTTGAAAATGTGTCGCTTCTTTTACATTGGTGATTTCTTTAGAGACACTTTTTAAGAAGACCAGTCGATTTCCAGTTCTCTGTGTGGGGTATTTCTTCTCTTTTTTAGTCATTCAAGTCGTTAATCCCCTCTGTGCGCTATTTTCAAGAAAAAATAACCCACTGGGGCATCTTGTTTTAATGGTTTTTTGAAAATGGGTCGCTATTCTTTAGGACTATTTCGGCCATTAATCCCGTATGGTTTGCCCTTATTCCCGTCCGGGACCACACTAATCCCGTCCGGCTCTGCATAATAAAGCTAGTCTTAAAAGTGGACACGCATTTCTGAGAATCTATACAATAGATATCAAACTAAGGAGCGTGTCCAAAATGGGGAAAAGATATGAAAAGGAATACAAAGAGTATATAGCTAAGTTAGTCGTAGAAGAAGGAAGAAAAAGGACTGAACTCAGTTACAAGATGGATATCCCCTATAAAACCATCTCAAGATGGGTTGAAGAGTATAAAGCGTCTCTTCGAGATGACACTGAGAAGGAAGCCTATATTATGTCCAGTGAACATAAGAAACATGTAGCCCACTATCAGAAAGAAATACAGGATCTGAAGGAGCAAAATGAAATCTTAAAAAAGGCCATGCACATCTTCACAAAAAGCCCCGAGTAATTTTCTCATTTATTAAAGAGCACAGTATTCCCGTCTGGGCACTATTTTCAGCTCCAAAATACCCCATAGGGCACCACGAACTTGCGTCACTTTCTT
>NZ_AJTN02000095.1 GCF_000305495.1 Peribacillus psychrosaccharolyticus ATCC 23296
TCTTTAATTATTTGTTGCAGATCAACTGTTGTTTTGCTGACTTTATCCACTTCTTTTGTAATATTTTCAACATTAGAATATACATTTTTAATGGCATCATCAACACGACCGGACAATCTTCTCACTTCGTCTGCTACCACTTTAAACCCTCTTCCTTGTTCGCCTACCCGTGCTGCTTCAATGGCTGCATTTAATGCTAGAACATTGGTTTGTGAGGAAATATTATGTATGATTTTAGATACTTCACTTATTAAGCCTATTTGTTTTTTTAGTGATTCAACGGCTTGTATTCTTTCATTAGAATTTTCGACAACGATGTTGACTAATTCTTCAGGCATATCCTTTAATTGAGAAATAATTTTGGTTGTATTATTTTCCCGATCAGTAATATCCGTTACAATCTTCAGAACACCCTCAACCGTACCTTCTTCATTTAGAATGGGAATATAGGTAGCTTCAAGCCAAAATAAATCCCCAGTTTTCCCCACCCTTTGAATTTTCTCTTGAAACTTCGTCCCTTTTGCGAGATTCTCCCATAAGTTTTCATATTCCCTACTGTTCCTGAACTCTACCGTACAAAATTGCTTATGATGCATATGTTTCATCTCATTTACTGTATAGCCTAATGTCTTGGCAAAATTCTCATTTACCCAAATGACTTCTCTATTTAAATTAAATTCGATCATGGATAAATTCAACTCTAATGCAGCTAAAACTGATGATTCATCTAATACTTGAGTACTACTATTATTTAAAGAATTAGTCATGTAAAAAACTCCCTTTAGTAAGACTAGTTTTCATTTTATTATAAAATGAATCGTTTTATCCACATTAAACTGTTTTTCAAAAACAACCATGTAGGAATTCATTTAAGCAAAAATGAAACATAGCACCAATTAGGAGCAAAGTATGTTTGTTAAAATTGTGCAATTTCGTTTATCACATTTTTCAATACGCCAATAGATTCAACAGCGTTTTCGCCATACTCTAAACTATGATTAACATTTGGAATTAACTTCGACGTGATATTTGAGTTTTCCGCTACTTTCACGTATCTTTCTTCGGAGTAACAAGGATCTTTGTCTCCAATCATACATAATCCCTTATTTTTACTTTTAACCATTGCATGTAAAACATCTTCTCTCTGAATTAATGGTGTTAACCAAATAGCTTTAGCGTTTTTAAACGTTTCTCTAGTTAACTCTGAACTCATGGCGATCGTTCCAACTGATTTCCCAATCAAATAGAAATTTTCATATGTTTTATTGGTTAAAACAAAATCAATAACATTCTTTACATCTACTTTAATTGCCTTACTTATTTCATTAAACCCATCATATGCTTTGTTATTGTATTGATAATTCACGTGCAAAACATCAAAGGATTTATTGATAAATACACCTGTCGAGTAATGAAGAAGAGGAGCTTGCGAAGTATAGCCCATCCCCGGAAGAATAATCGCTAAGTTTTTCGAATTGCTTTCCTTACTAAGAATCGTAAAAGGAATATCAAGATTTTTGTACCCCTTAACGGTATTCGACTCACTATTAAACATATACTATCCTCCGTTCTCCAACTAAAGCTTATCCTTTATCATTCGTCGGAAAGATTCCTTACATTTCGATTTTTCAGCTTAAACTACTTCCCCATATCGTATTGAGAAATACCATATATAACGTGAAGAATCCAGTTAATATAATGAAAATGATTGGAATACTTCTTAAGGTTTTATTTTTCCTCATGGTTATGATGAAGATTATAATAGAAAGGATTGCAACAGCATAATAAAAATAAATCATTAGA
>NZ_AJTN02000094.1 GCF_000305495.1 Peribacillus psychrosaccharolyticus ATCC 23296
AAAGTCATGATTGTCGGCATCACACCTGGTTTACATCAAATGAAACGTTCATTTTCAACGGTCATTGATACAAAGGACAAGTCAATGACGGACGAAGAAATTCTTCAAGAAGTAAAAAAGAGATCAAGTTTTGAAGGACCGATGCGAATAAACTTGGTGCGTATGTTAGATGAGTTAGGATTACATGAATACCTAGGGCTGTCTTCCACGATGGAGCTTTTCAACAAAGCAAACGATTTGGTCCATACGACTTCGGTCATAAAGTATCCGGTTTTTTATAATGGGAAAAATTACAGTGGGACAACACCCAGTATGATAAAGAATGAAACGTTAAAAAAATATGTTGTGAACGGCTTTGCTGAGGAAATAAAACCGCTCGATAGGCCACTCATTATTCCGTTAGGAGTCAATGTCTCTAAAGTACTGGATTATTTAACTGAACATGAGGAGCTTGATCCATCCACAACGCTCACTGGATTTCCGCATCCATCCGGAGGGAACGGGCATCGACATAGACAATTTGCCGAAAATAAAGAGCAAATGAAAGAAATGATTAAGAACTATTTTTCTAAAAGGGAGAGATTCTGAATGGCAGAAATCAAGTATGAAATTATCGAGAAGATTGCTGTATTGTCCGAATCCACAAAAGGGTGGAAAAAGGAATTAAATCTGATCAGCTGGAATGGAAGGGACCCTAAATATGATTTACGTGAATGGGCACCCGATCACGAGAAAATGGGAAAAGGAATCACCTTATCCAAAGAAGAAATAATAGAGCTAAAGAAAGGGCTAAACAATCTGGATAGCATTGAGTAAAAATTTACGCAGAGAGTTACTGAGTCTCTGCGTTTTTATTTGTTTGGAATGTTGACTTTTCAGTATTCTCGCTCTATTATAAAACAAGAATATATGTTCGGGATAAATTTAGAGAGGGGATGTTTATCAATGAATAAACGTTGTAAGTGGGTTACCGAAAAAGAACCTTTATATATGGAGTACCATGATAAGGAATGGGGGGTACCAGTATATGATGATCGACTGTTATTTGAAATGCTTTGTTTAGAGGGAGCACAGGCAGGACTAAGCTGGTGGACGATTCTACAAAAACGAGAAAATTATCGTGAAGCTTTTGATCAATTTGAAGCGGAGAAAATCATTCACTATACAGATGAGAAATTACAATCGTTACGAGAAAATCCGGGGATTGTTCGGAATAAATTGAAAATCCAAAGCGTAGTAAGCAATGCACACGCGTACTTACAAAAGCAAAAAGAATACGGATCCTTTTCAAATTATATCTGGAGTTTTGTCGATGGCTCTCCAATTATCAACGAGTGGGAATCAATGAAAGAGATGCCGGTATCCACTGAGTTAAGTGACAAAATGAGTAAACAATTAAAAAAAGATGGCTTTAAATTTGTAGGCGGCACGATCTGTTATTCCTATATGCAAGCAGTCGGAATGATTAATGATCACACGATCGATTGTTTCTGCCATCCCTCTCACGTTAAAACACGTTAAAAAAGGACAAATGAAGAGATCATCTAATTAAAGATCTCTTCATTAAAATTAATCGAAATACGCTGCCAGCTTTTGAATGAGCGGGCTTTTTCGTAAATCTTGATGATATATTAAGCTATAAGATAGCGGCATTTGGAATGGGTATCCGATTAGCTTAATGGCCTTCATCCTTCCGTCTAAAATATAGGGATCCTCCTCAATCATCAAGTTAGTAAGAATACTGACACCTAACCCAGCCATCACTGATTTTTTAATGACTTCGGAATTATAGGATTGAAAAAAGAATCGTCTGTTC
>NZ_AJTN02000093.1 GCF_000305495.1 Peribacillus psychrosaccharolyticus ATCC 23296
TGCAGAAAATGATGTATGTTGGTTTTATTCTCTTCACAGTCGGATATTCCATTTTCACCCTATCTAATCATTTTAGCTTTCTAATCTTTGGTGTTTTCATTCTATCAATTGGTGAACTTATTTACGTTCCATGCAGGCAGTCGATTCTTGCTGATATCGTTGATGAAAAACACAGGGCATCCTATATGGCTATTAATGGACTTGTTTTCCAAGCCGGGAAATTGATTGGCGCTGCAAGTCTGTTCCTTGGACAAGCAACAGGAGCCATTGGTATCGCAGGTTTATTACTTTTTTCCTGTCTCAGCGGTATAATCTTAAGTGAGATTGCCTTACGAAAAAAAGTCAAAAGTCTAAATAATTTACTCGAAATTCAGCAAGGAAATTAAAATGGGGGTAAATGATGACGCAAACGTTTCGGGAATTCTTTAATTACTACCAGGAAGTCTGGGTAACATGCAATTACGACGGAATGAAGGCACTTATTTCGAAAGATTATCAGGCAAGAGAAATAACCAGAAGCTATGCGATGATTTTGGTTACGAAGAAGCACTAAAGGGGTGGCGAGAAGGCTTTTCCTTTGTTCAACGTAATCATGGACAATGGGCCATGCACGAAATTGGAGTAATTCCTCTCGGGAAAGGTGATTATTTGGGCATTCTTACTGCCTCTATTATGATTGATGGAAAAAGGCTTCAAAATGCGAATGTATTTTTTGAAACATTTACGTATCAAGATGAAGAATGGAAAAGAGTCAGAAGCTATATAGAAACAGGTATTCCAGCTGAACAGCTAAACGAGTATACCTTGGCATAGATGATTAAAAATTAAACGCTGGATAAGTCCGTTAATCCACTACAAATCAAAAAAGCGAAGCCCAAGTGGATAGGCTTCGCTTTTTTCTATTGATTAATAGCAGGCGTTTCATTATTAAGGAAATCGTTAATGGCCGTTTTGTTTGCTTCTAGATCTACTTGTAAAACAAGCATCCCATTTTTTCCATTTGCAACACGAACATCTTGGTACGTATCTTTTACTGGAATAGTTAAGCTTTCGATCTTTTCTGGATGATTAGTGAGGACTTCCTTTATTAAGCCAAGGGAATCACCGGTGTTGATATTTGTTTCAATATAAGGTTGGATGGAACCAAGTAATCTTGGTGCTTTTGTAATCCCATTTGTACTAATTACTTCATCCATTAATACCTTAATCACTTGCTGCTGGCGTCTTGTTCTGCCAAAATCAGATTCACTATCTTGTCTGAATCGTGCATACCCGAGCAGTTCTTTACCATTTAATTTCTGAACACCAGCATTTAAACTTACTCCAATATACTTACTCATTGCTTTTTCTACATCCACTTCAATTCCATCAGGATTCAATACATCAACGATGGTTTCAAAGCCCTTAAAGTCTACCATTGCAAAATATTCTACATCGATGCCTAAATTTTCTTTGATCGTCTTACGTAGTAATTCGGGTCCGCCTAGGGCATTCGCCGCATTTATTTTATAGTTTTCATTGTATCCGGGAATCGGGACATACATATCTCGCATTAGTGAAAGTAGTTTAACCGATTTCTTCATCGGATCGAATTGAGCGATAATAATAGAGTCAGAGTTTGCAGACGTATCATTTTCTCGTTTATCAATGCCAATTAGCAGAACATTTATTTTATCTTCAAGACTTTTTTGACCATTAAATTCATAGATTGTTTGATTGGGTGTAGAAGCAATGGCTTTTTCTGCGTCTTTCTTACCGTCGTAAAACTGATAATAGGTATACCCTAAAATAATAAGTGGAATTAGCAGGACAATTGAAACGAACAGTTTAATTCTC
>NZ_AJTN02000092.1 GCF_000305495.1 Peribacillus psychrosaccharolyticus ATCC 23296
ATCCGGCATCATTGGCTTTACAATTAAGTTATTTATTTGTCTAATAAGTATTAATGTTATTTTCGTTATTTCACTTTATCAAACAAGGAGCTTCCAAGGAATTCTTTTTAGATTTAAAATTAAGAGAAAATAAATATGGAGGGGTTTTTATTCTTGAGAAAAATTAAATTATTTCAATTAATGTTCTTTTCCAATATAAAGTTGATGTTTATAAAATTTCTGAATCTCAATTCAGTTTCTTATAATTATCTATCCTTTATAAATCCAAAGCTAAAAATAAATATAATAGGTAAACGAGCAAAACTAACGATAGGAAAGAAGGCAAGAATTGAATCTGGAGGATCATTACGAGTATCTAATGGTTATATTTCTTTAGGGGATTTTGTAGATTTTAAGGAAAATACTGTGATTGAAGCAAATAAAGGAACTGTGAAAATTGGTAATTCGGTATTTTTAAACAGGAATTGTAGCATAATATCATGCGAAAGAATTGAAATAGGAGAAGGAACCAGTTTAGGTGCAAATGTTCTTATCTATGATCATGATCATATTTATGTTCGAGAAGGTAGCCAACCATGGAATGAAATAAAGTCTTCTCCAGTAATAATAGGTAAAAACGTTTGGATTGGTGCAAATACTGTAATTTTAAGAGGTACAAAAATAGGAGATAATGCAGTTATTGCGGCTGGATCAGTTATTAAGGGAGAAATACCTTCTCATACACTAGCTTATCAAGAAAGAAATACAGTATTTAAAGAAATTTCTTAATGTTAATTCAATATATTAAGTAATAATTGCTATTTATTTTTGTGTATTAGTGTTACTTACTACCAGTAAATTATCTACTTCTTATTTCTGTAATTATTTATTAGCAAAAATTCAAGCAGGAAAATAGTTTTAAATATGTCTATTTTAATTACTGGTGAAGCAGGATACATCGGATCACATACTGTAAGATATTTTCTAGATTAAAATGAGGATGTTATTGTTGTAGATTTTGCGATTCCTCGTTGGGAAGGTCCTTCAACCTCTTTAAGAAATTTGATATGATGGAATTGAGCCATTTTAATCATCCTTTTTGCCACTGCCTATGTAGAATGATTTGTCACTTTCTATCATAAGGGTTGTTGGTGATTTTAGGGAATTTAAGTGGCTCGTTTTAATGTGATCTAACTTAAAAGTGGCTCAAATCTAGATTATCAAAAAAAAATTTCCAATAGTCTTGAGGTCCTACTCATTTTTCGTTGAAAAATACACGCAACTTTGTGTTTTGTTACTCCAATATTTTTGATCAACCCAATATGTATATTATTGAATATAAGTCTATTATTTTTAGTTTTCGACAAATTATGCATTTATAGGTCTAAATACACTATTTAGTTTTGCTTCCGTATGAGATAAATGGTATATATGTTATAGGTACTATCTCACACATGAATCGTACGAAACGGCAAAATTATTGAAAGATAATGACGCAAAGCTATAGGGGCTAACGTTTTCAAGCTAAGCCAGCCAGCTGTCGAATACGATTTCCTTCGATTTATGTGATGACTCACTAGGAGGACACAAAATGAAGGTTTATTACAAGGTAATGAGAGAATGGCACTCTTTTCAGCAATATCATTATGAAATCCTCATAAGAGATTGCTTGTTACCATCTATGAGAAAACAACTAGGAATTAAAGCTGTCTATCATAAAGAGATGACGCAAATATATAAAGAGAGACTTTTGTATACAAAAGTCTCTCCTTTTGAGCAGCAAAAGTGGCAGGTCCCTGTAGGGACTTGCTTCTTTTGTTTAGTGGGATCTGAATTATTATTGTTGTTAAACCCGCTTTGCACTGGTTAAATCATTATTTTCAATTCTCGATAATTTTCAGTGGTCGTCGAACTGTATACGTGGATTATTGTTCACTATGATCATCGGAATAAGATACTCGTATATATCAGTTTTTAAGGC
>NZ_AJTN02000091.1 GCF_000305495.1 Peribacillus psychrosaccharolyticus ATCC 23296
CTTTTATCATCGTCTCGCGTACTTCTTACTGTGTCAATCGGGCGAACCAGCTTTTCAATTTGTTCACGCTTCGGCTCCAAGAACGGCGGTAGTGATAATTTTTCTCCTAGCGTTTCATACGGTTCGTCTCCCATGAAACCAGGACCGTCTGTTGCGAACTCAAAGAGAATCTGCGGAGCCACTCTTACATAAAGAGATTCAAAGAAGTGACGGTTGACATAGCCGGATGTTTGGAAGCCAAAGCTCTCCATCCGCTTAATCCACTGCTCTAAAACTTCCCGATCTTCTACGCGGAATGCCGTATGGTGAACGGTACCAAAACCTTGACGAGCTTGAGGAAGAACAGTATTATGCTCTACTACAACCTGTGCACCATTGCCGCCTTCTCCTACTTCAAATAGGTGGAACTGTCCTTCTTTCCCAATCTCTTTAAATTGTAAAACTTTCTCGAGCATTTCTTTAAAATAATCAAAATCAGCTATACGGACAAATATAGGTCCTAATCCAGTAATGGCATATTCTAATGGAATCGGACCGTTTTGCCATGGTACACCAGCCGCTACGCCTTCATTATTCTCATCAGAGATCAACTGATAGTGCTGATCATCAAAATCGACAAAGGAAAGCGTCTGTTTCCCGAACTGTTCTTTGATTCCGGTATGCTTTACATCTAAACGATCGAATCTTTTTGCAAAGTATGTTAATGCTTCATCCGTTGGAACACGAAAAGATGTTTTTGAAATCTCATTTGTTCCGTGTACACCTTTAGAAACTCCAGGAAAATCAAAGAATGTCATATCTGTACCCGCTCCGCCAATATCGTCCGCGAAAAACAAATGATACGTTTGAATATCATCTTGATTGACTGTTTTCTTTACTAAACGCATCCCTAACACATAGGTAAAAAATTCATAATTCTTTTCCGCACTGCTTGTAATCGCTGTAACGTGATGTAAGCCTTTTAAACCATTCATTACCTTCAACCCCTTAAAATTATCTTGAATACGTTTATCTTGAATTAAAGATATCATAATTCATTCGCTCTGTCCATAGTGTTACCTAGTCATATACAAAAAAATTGTAGAGAAGCGTTACGTTCTCTACAATCTGTTGTCCTTTATTATGAATTGAATAATTGATTCACGCTTGATGTGAGCCGATGTTGAGCTTGAACGTTATCCGCCACCTCTTTAATCGCTAAGGAAACTTCGGAAATAGTAAATAGAATGTCTTCATTAGCTGATGCTGAGTGCTGACTATTTGTTGTCACACTTCGAATCGCGTGGTTTAATTCTTCAATTGATTCAGCCATTTGCTTAGACGCACCTGCTAAATCATTGGACATTTTATTAATAAATTCTGCATCCTTCTCGTATTGTTTCCCAACTTCGACGAATTTATCATAATCGGGCTTGACCTTCATATTCATGTATTCTAGAATACCTGTTGAATTTACGGTCAAATTGGCAAACGCATTTTGTACTTGATCCGTCACACGATGAATATTATCAACGGATTGTGCAGACTGTTCAGCAAGCTTTCTGATTTCTTCAGCAACCACGGCAAACCCTTTACCTGCTTCTCCTGCTCTAGCTGCCTCAATTGATGCATTTAACGCAAGCAAATTGGTTTGTCCAGCAATACTGCCAATAGTATCTGCCAAGTACTTGATTTCTTCTACCACTTTTACCTTTTCAATTACTTCTATAATATTGGCTTCTTTTTCAATATACATTGCATACGAAGACTCAGCGGAACTGCTTGCATCTTCTTTCACTTGTGAAGCACGCTCTTTAATCTTAAGAGCTACCCGGCCGCTTTCCTCAGCCTTTTCAGATAGCCTTTTCGTCGCCATTTCTATATGATTGGTCGTCTGACTAATTTGCTCAGTAGAGGCACTTAATTCAAGCGACCCCTCCGACATGGAATGAATAGTTTCTTTCATATCTTCCATAATAAAAATCAGCTCGGTTGTTGTCGCGGACAATTCTTCTGTATGGCTGTCAGCTGTTGCAATTCCCGCTTTCAAGCGGCCTATCAGCTTTGCGATTTTGTTCACGGCTTGATGAATCCTCAGCAAGGAATCATGACCATGTTTTTCTTCTATCTCTCTTAGTTCATCACCTGACTCGAGACTTTCTGCATACTCATTGATCATTAGAAAATT
>NZ_AJTN02000090.1 GCF_000305495.1 Peribacillus psychrosaccharolyticus ATCC 23296
GGAACGAATAAAATTGGTACCATCACCGCTTTTTATACGGTATTGGTTGACGGCGATGACATGAATGAACCTATCGCAGATGCTGTAAGAGGAATCTTAGACGGCCACTTTGTAATGGATAGGCAAATTGCCAATAAAGGTCAATATCCAGCAATTAATGTCCTTAAAAGCATTAGCCGGGTCATGAATAATATTGTTGATGCTAAACACAAACAATCAGCTGAAAATATGAGAGCTTCGCTTTCTACTTATATGGAATCAGAAGATTTGATTAATATCGGTGCATATAAGCGAGGAACTTCAAAGGAAATTGATGATTCAATAAAGAAACAACCGCAAATTATTTCTTTTTTAAAACAAGGGACCCATGAAAAAGTGTCTAAGGAAGAAAGTGTATTTAACCTTATACAACTCATGGAAAAGGGTGAATAGCTTTGAGTTATCACTATAAATTCGAAAAAATATTAACGATAAAAGAAAAAGAAAAAAATGATGCATCCTCAAAATACAATCAAGCGGTTAAAACTTTCGAATTAGCAGCCGAAAAGCTATATAGGACCTTGAGAAAAAAAGAAGAAATGCAAAATGTACAACAAGGAAGATTAAGTCAAGGATTAGCGGTACAAGACATTCGCCATCATCAAGCTTTTATGGACACCCTCGAGAAAACGCTTGAACGTATTCAACAAGAAGTTATGGAGGCGAGGTACCGAATGAATGCCTTTCAAGAAACCTTAGTTGAAAAAACCATTGAAATGAAGAAATACGAAAAAATTAAGGATAAAGATTATGCTAAGTTCCTTGATCAGGTAAAAGAGCTTGAAAACAAGAATATGGATGAAATTTCAATACGGCAATTTATAAATAAGGCAATTAGGTGACAACGATGAATAATGAAGCGGAAAAAACCGATAACAAACATAGTAAATTTCAATGGTTTCTAGTGACTGTATTTATTCCCGCAATTTTCACAGTGGTTGTAGCAACAATTGTTTTAACGATTTCAGATATTAATATTTTCACAAAGGCCAAAGAAGTTGGTGTAAAGATTCCGTATATCTCAGCTTTATTGGAAGAACCAAAATCCCGCCAAAGCGAGAATGTTAATCAGCAAAAAGAGAAAGTGGCAGATTTGGAAGTGAGAATAGCTGATCAGCAATCAGAAATTGATGCAATGGAAGGGCTGCTTGATGAAAAAGATGAAACCATCCAGCGTAACGATTTGGAAAAGCAGCAGCTTGAAACAGAAATTAATCAGCTTAGGCAGCAACAAGATGTAAATAAGCGTGAGTATAAGGACATCATTAAGACTTATGAAACGATGTCTCCCAAAAAATCGGCTCCGATTATAACAGCGATGAATGATGAAGATGCAGTGGGAATACTTGCTAATATGAACACAGATACACTGGCAGCTGTCATGGAACAAATGCCGCCTTCGGATGCCGCTCGTTTAATGAAGCAATTAACAGAAAAAGTAGAAAATCAGCAGCGATAAGCAGGTTGAGATGAGAGGGGGTGAAACAATGAATACAGGAGGAATACTTCTAATACCTGCATCTGGTGCTGGTGGTGAAACCAGTCAAGCTTCAGGTATAACAATTGAAAGTGCTCCCAATATGACAAAGTTCGGGAGTGTATTTACTGGAGCTTTGAAATCAGATGAACAACCGATAGTCATTGAAGAACCAGTTTCAGAACAACAAGTTCTTATTAATAGCCTGATATCCTTTCTAAATATCGACACGCTTACCGAGGTAGAAGAAATATCTGCTCAACAGATCGTCAGTACTGATCCACTTGAACTTGGTACAGATGAACTTATTCAAGCAATGGTGAAAGATCTTCCATCATTAATTAACCTAATAGCGGGTCTTGTTGAAGAAGGGGCACTCCAAGAAATAGAGCTTGATGTAGAAGAATGCTTAGTAACTCCTGAACAAGTGCTTACTATTAATCTCTTGGATTTGTATACCCTTATTAAAGAAATTGATGAAACAGATGTTGAAGAATGGAAAGAATCAAAAGCTGCTGGAATGGCAGAGGCTGTCAAATTGGCAAAAATACAATTGCTCGATGCAGATACACAAGTCATGAAGCCGCAGGATCTCCCGTTAACTAAAGAACTAAAACAGTTGCTTGAGAATATTTCGGCTAAGCTTGATAAACTATCGGGTACGAATATAGAAGTTAAAAAAGCAATTCAACAATAATAAGAAAAAACAGACAGGATTTACGCTGGATGCGCTAAGAAGCACGTTCACTCGAA
>NZ_AJTN02000089.1 GCF_000305495.1 Peribacillus psychrosaccharolyticus ATCC 23296
GAAATTGGAAAACATGTCACTTGCCGCAAAAGAGCTTTTTATTTCACAACCAGCGCTTAGTAAAGCATTAACCAATTTTGAAGCAGAACTTGAAATGGACTTGTTTTTTAGAAGAGGGAAACGCATTTCTTTGAATGAAAATGGGGAGTTTTTATATAAGCGCGCAGAGCGGATCTTTGCGGAAATACATGACTTAGAACGTGGTTTAGAAGAGAGGCGTGGTGAAGGAAGCGGGAAACTTTCCATCGTCACAACGCTGCCTTATACGTTTACTAATATTATCGATTTGTTCTTTGATGACTATCCCCAAATTAAATATACACAAGTGCCCTTATCGAAAGAAAACTTAATTCAGTTCATTGAATATGGCAAATATGATGTGTGTATTACTACAGAGAAAATTGATCATCCAAATGTCGAATGGGTACCTTTATTTGAGGAAGAAATATTTTTAACAGTACCTAAATCGTATCCAGAAGCGAAATTCGAAGCAATTGATATGAAAGATTTGAGAGAGTTACCATTTATCGGTTTAACAAACCAATATAGTTTTCGTCAATTTACTGATGAGTTTTGTTCATCTGTTGGTTATTCCCCTGTTTATCAAGTAGAAGTAGAAGAAGCAACAATCATATTACAACTTGTAAAGAATGGACGTGGTGCTGCTTTTACACCGGAGACATCTGTTAATTTATATGAGGATAAAATCAAGCATATCAAAATTATTAATGGCCAATTCACACGAACAATTGGGTTACTAAAGCATCGCTATTTTTATCCTACACAGATTTCAAAGGCATTTATTGAACACTGTCATAATTATTTTGAGAAGATAAAGGGAAATATATAATATAGGAGGGATAACAGGTTTAATTTAGAAATTAAAATTTTT
Organism: Peribacillus psychrosaccharolyticus ATCC 23296; assembly: GCF_000305495.1. Taxonomy (GTDB): domain Bacteria; phylum Bacillota; class Bacilli; order Bacillales; family DSM-1321; genus Peribacillus; species Peribacillus psychrosaccharolyticus. The sequence continues at coordinate 893 of NZ_AJTN02000089.1, forward strand.
TAAGATATTAAAAATGTCATAGAAAAATTATAACTTTGTGAAACTTCTTATTGCTTGATTCGTAAATATAAATATGGGAAACTTAGTTTAACAAAAAACTATACTAGAATATCACAGGAGGAATTAGTTTGTTAAAGAAGTTGTTAACTGTTTTTATGTTGGTTACCTTTGTGTTTGCTCCGATTGCTGAGCATACCTTTGTGGGAACTTCACATGAAGTGAGTGCAAAATCGTACCGTTCAGGGAAAAAATCTTTTAATTCCAATAACAATCAGTCAAATTTCAATCAAAATAAATCAACGGTCAATAAACAAAAATCATCAATAAACAGCAATGCCAAAACTACAAAAACTAATTCATTTAATAAAGGCTCATTTATGAAAAGCATGATGCTGGGCGGTATCGCCGGATTATTATTCGGGAGCTTGCTGGCTAATATGGGTGCTATGGGATCCATTCTGGGGTTTTTATTGAATGTACTAGTGATTGTGCTTATCATCGGATTAATTAAAAAGATTTTCACGCGTAGTAACCGTCCGAGAAGAGATGGAGACGAAACGTGGAGACGATAAAGATATCAGAACAAGAAATCATTAACTCACTTTGTGTTTATATAGCTGATAAAAGGCGAGTAAACCCAGAACAAGTTGAAATTGAGTTAATGTATGATGATGACTATGGGTTCTCAGCAGAAGCACATGTTAATGGGAGATCTCAAATATTAATTACAGCAAATATGATTGAAGCATTACGCTTTTATATTGAGCATGAGCTGAATAGGGATCCTTTTGCTGCCAAGATTGAACTTAAATTAGATGAAGATGAAGGTATTATTGCATACGTTCAATAAAAGGACGAAAAGAGGCTATGCCTCTTTTTTTTATTTTCATGACTTTGTATCATAATTATGAAAGGAATCAACAACGTATTTGCTGAGAAGCTCACCTTGGTCTAAATGGCATGGCAAAGTACTCATGGTTTAATGTTTATAAAATATAATATTTCTATCGTTTCACTATATAGTATAAAATAGAATGTATGTAAGGTTACTGTAATTATATAAATGGGAGTTCTCATTCGCATTTGATGCTTAGTTTTTTTATTAATTTACATAGTCGATTAGCTTAAATATAAATTTTGTAAAGGAGATACATATAATTGAATTCAAAATATCTAGACTTACTTGTCCAAAAATATGATTGTGAAGAAAAAGTAGCAACAGAAATTATAAATCTGGAATCGATCCTTAATCTGCCAAAGGGTACTGAACATTTTGTCAGTGATTTACATGGGGAGTTTCAGGCGTTTCAGCATGTGTTGAGAAATGGCTCGGGAAATGTAAAAGAAAAATTAAAGACTTGTTTCAAGATGTCTTATTAGAAAAAGAAATCAATGAATTTGCGACATTAGTTTATTATCCTGAAGAGAAATTAAAGTTAATTAAAACC
>NZ_AJTN02000088.1 GCF_000305495.1 Peribacillus psychrosaccharolyticus ATCC 23296
TCCACCAGATCCTCGCCCTAAAAGGCAAACAAAACAAGATACTCCGGGTTAAAGAAGGCAAAACGCAAAAAATTCGCGACATTTATATCGCGAATTGCTTCCAAGAGGTCTATGAGTACGCTAAAAACGTCCAGAGCCCCTATTTATTCCCGTCTCGTAAAGGAGACAGCCCGATTACCCCTACCCAGGCTTACAGACAGCTAAATAAGGCTGCAGCGTATGCTGGTGTGGAACATGTCGGCAATCATACCTTACGGAAGACATTTGGGTACTGGTTTTACAAGGCCACAAAGGATATTGCGATGTTGCATCATTCCCATCCTTCCGTCACCCTGCGTTATATCGGCATTACTGAGGAAGAAACTAATAACGTTTTAAAACCTTTAGTGTCTTTCACTAAAGGCTTTTAAAACGTGTTTTCGTACAGTAAATATGAAATTAATTATTCAACCTCTTTTAGGATTTTTTCAATATTTATTAAACGTTGGTTCATTTCATCAATTTTTTTCTGTTGTACCGACATATTTTCCCGTTCGATTTTCAATCTTTCATCTGCCCGTCTACCATTTTTTTTAACAGTAAGAACAATGAAAATAATAATAAATATACCTATAATGAGTGGTAGATAAGTAAATATAGCAAATATAATATCTCCAGTTACCATGTCCTATTACCCCTTGTTTTTTCGATGTATTAATCTCTTTCTTTTTCCTTTTTACTTTTAAAAATTAGAGTCGATGATAGTTTATAAATTAGCTGTTCATTCATTTCAAATTGGAATGAATGAAGCGAGTAGTACTTCATTGCTTTGCCACTTTCTGATATTTCCATAGTGCTCGAAACAATTTCAACCTCCTCTAGCTTTTGTAGATGCAAATAAAGCAATGGTCTACTAATACCTAACTCTCTTGCTAACTGACTCACATATTTTCTTTCTTTCGATAACACCGCAATGATCATTAAACGGTGCGGGTTGGAACAAGCCTCTAATACCTTTAAGAGATTATCTCCTGAATTTATATGTATCATATGTAATAATTTTATTACAGGTAAAGGAAGAAGTAAACAAAAAATTGTAATAAATGGATATATATTGAATTATTGCTCGCGGTTTAAGAAAGGAGAATTAGTTTACATAAACCCTTATTATCGGCATCACAGAAGAAGAAACGAATAATTCTTGAAAACCTTTAGTGTCTTTTACTAAGACTCTAATTCATTCATGAGGTCGTTAACAAAGAGAAAAGGACCACTTTTTGGTCCTTTAAGATGTCTCCTTGCTCAACTAACGCCTCTGTTAGTTTAAGTACAACTCTTCACAAACTTCCAATTAAAAATCTGTGGTCAAACACACTATGCATTGACTAAAGTAACAGGTGGATGGACAAGTGTAGATACCTATGTTTCCTTTAAAAATACTAAACTTAATTATGGTCAGAACGGTCCTACTAAATATACTGGTTGTACGGCAGGATCATGTACAGGACAAAATAAAACTTTGACAGTAGGTGCATCGTCGTTTTCAGATCCTGCTCCTGCTAGTTGGGTTCCAATTACGAAATTTGGATCTTATTCTAAATTGGGAGCGACACAAACAGCGACTTGCTATGATTCAAGTTCATCATGGACTTTCACCCTTACAAATGGTTTATTTTAACTATAACCATTATTAATTAAATAATAAAAAAAGATGATCCATTATTATTTTATAACGGGTCATCTTTTTTATATTAATCCCATCATTTTTCTTTATGCTTTAATTTAAATTCTTCCTTTTTTCCATCCCATTCTACAGTAAACATAATATTTTCATCAGGATTTGTATAGCATTCACATTCCCCTCCACCAGCTTCCCAAACACCATCTATCAGTTCTACATACGCATCGATAGTACCTAATTTATAGTATATTTTTTCTGGATTAGGGTCTTTACCAATATATTTAATAACATGCGATGTACTTTCTAATTTATCAACCGACCGATCAAACATTATTTGAACATCCCAATTTTTATTTTTTCCTTCAAATACCAAATACACTTCTTCATCCTTTTTTGTGTTCCCATTCCCATTTTCATTAACACCTTTTGAACAAGCAATTAATAATACCGATATTATGCAGAAAATAAAAAACAATTTTTTCATATTAGTTCAACACCTTCCAATCGTTTATATAAAAATATACTTTATTACAACGTGAATAACAGCTGTTTTGAGAAGAAACTCCACCGTTCGAAAAAGTCTACTTTTACGAACATGTTTCGTGAGATTGAAGAAGAACATTATATGAACAATTAAAAAATCAAACAAGGGGAAAACCACTAGTTTACATAATTCAACTTATGGGAACAGAAAAAGACCTCAGATTTATCATATCATTACCGATATGAATATAAATGTTAAT
>NZ_AJTN02000087.1 GCF_000305495.1 Peribacillus psychrosaccharolyticus ATCC 23296
TTCCGATTTTGTGAACAATCTCTTCACTAAATAAGATAATCCGGGTCTGACCAAGAACGACCGGTTTATCGGCTTTTTTTGATACGACAGCTTGGATATCACTTGTCGCTGTAGATTTGCCTGTTAAGATTTGATATTTACCCATCTTTTCTTGTTGGAAAATGGGTATGATAAATATGCCTTCAATCATATTATCTTTATTTAGATCGTAGCCGATGGCTTGGGACATGTTCACTTCGTCCACTACTCTAGGATGTGCACAGCCAGAAAGAAAGAAGAAAATCAACATCAGCTTGAGTAAATTCTTCATGAAAAATTCCTCATTTTCCTTATATAGATAAAAATCAAAAGAAAAGGCAGATAAACAACAAAGAAGAGCACATAGTATGGGTTAATTATTTTATTCAAAACATAAAGGATATCGACATCAAAAAAAGCAATATTGATAAAGAGAATGAAGATAGATAGTATCCATAATGGATACTTTTGTTTAACATTTAATAAAACTTTTACCCCTCTGCTGGCAGCCCACAATGAGAGGGCCATATTAGGAATAATAACAAGAGCCCACCAAGAAACAGTTATATATTCAAATCTTTGAATAAAGGGTAGTTGGATAACGCTGGTCATGGTTAACGTTGGCCAGATTGTTAATTCCAACTGTTTCTGTGAATAAAAAATGAGAGTAATGATGTAGATAAATAGGGTTAATAGTGTCGTGGTCAACGCTCCTCCATGCGCGAACTTTTGTGATGTCTTAGCATCTTTGATGAACGGATAAAACATCAATATCAGCTCAAAGCCAATCATCGTTAATGAAGTATCTTTCATTCCTTTGACTATCTCTAGTAAATGGTGATCAAATAGAGGGAGCAAGTTGGTGATTTCTGAGTACCTCATCGCATAGAAAAGGATGAATGTGAGCCAAAATGACAACATGACACTTAAAAAGGCAATGCCTGTAATCGTCCGGAACCCTCCTGTAAGGATATAATAAATCAGAATTAAAAAAACCAAGGCAAAAGCCCATGAACCTACCTCATCATATAACCATAAATGAATAACATTGATATAGCTGATCATGACAACCATTCCAAGAGTTAAATAGTAAAAAATGATGACGATGTTAAAAAAGTTTCCAATTACTTTTCCAAATGCTTGATGATTCACGTAAATGATATCACCGGGTACAATACTAAAAATCTTATAGATAATCCAGATTAGTAAATGAACGACTAAGCCCGCTAGGAGGATTGAAATCCAGCCATCTGTTCCTGTTGACTTGGCTAAAAGTCGTTGGAAATTTAATACGCCGACACCTGTTTGCATGGAATGGACTAAAAAGAATACATAAAATGGTGAAACTTTATACTTATCATTAACCATGGCTTGATTCATATAGGACCTCTTCAAAATCATTCATTAAAATCATTTTTTTTAACGATTGATTTTTCCTTTTTGGGTTGTCTTACTGAATTTTGGGTGCGTAAATGTTTTGGGCGTGACTTAAAAAGATGAAAGGGAAGCCGAACGACGCTGTCTTTCCAATCTTTTAACTGGAATGGATAGATGGGGGCAAGGTAAGGCTGGCCCATCGATGTTAATTTAATTAAATGCGTTAACAAAAAGATGGCCGCTAAGGAAATGCCGAGCAGCCCCCATATTTGGGCCCCAATTAAAAAGGGGAAACGCAGTATCCGAATCGTATTTCCCATTTTGTAAATCGGTGTAACAAATGATGATAGTGCGGAGAGGGCGACGATAATTAATAAAATATTACTTGTTAGACCGGCTACAACGGCTGCCTGTCCGATAACAATACCCCCGACAATACCCAACGTCTGCCCGACTTTCGTTGGCAGTCTGGCTGCAGCTTCCCTTAATAGTTCAATCGATATTTCCAAGAACAATGCCTCAATTAATGGCTGAAAGGGAATTAAGTTTCTGGAAGCGACGATTGTTTCTAAAAGATCTTTTGGAATCAATTCATAATGATAGGTCAGTACGGCTACATAAATTGGGGTAGCAAATATCGAAAACGTGACAGCGAACAACCTGATTAAACGGAATGCCGAAGCAGGTATCCAAGGCATATCGTAATCTTCCATCGTAGAAAAATATTCTAATAAAATAGTTGGAGCAATTAGAGCAGCGGAAGACCTGTCTATAATCATGACGACTTTTCCTTCAGCCAATGCACTTGAGATACGATCAGGTCTTTCTGTATTGAGAAAAAGGGGGAATACGGTATTTGAATTATCATAGAGCATTTGCGCGAGATGCGAACCATCTAAAATTTCGTCAAAATTAATATCATTGATTCGTTGTAAAACCGTATTAACATTTTTCTGATCGACAATTCCTTCAATCGATAAAACAGCTACTTTCGTTTTAGTATAGTGATCCAACCGTCAATTCAGTCACTCGTAACTCCGGAATCGGCAGCCTTTTTC
>NZ_AJTN02000086.1 GCF_000305495.1 Peribacillus psychrosaccharolyticus ATCC 23296
TTAGAATTATTAACATAAATATTCAGTGGTGGTAATGAATAATTCAAAAACTGATTTGAAAGGAATCACTAACATTCTTCACTCCTGATTCCATTTGTAAATAATAGAGAGCTCACTCAATGAAATCGATTTCATTAACTTTATAAGGAAATGATACATTTTTTTACTGCAATTGTAAACTATATTTTTGTTTATTTTGAAAATTCTGATCTACAGTTTAACTAACAGCGGTTTATTATCATTAGACAAATCAGATAAATAAATGAATTTTAGAACGATCCTACTCACCTTTCGATTCTTTAGCTGCGATAGTTCCGCCAATCAGAATCATACCTCAGTATTTATGTTCCTATTAATAATGATAGAAAAGTAACTACTTATTTCTTATTTATTATTAATTTGAGACTAAAACATTATTTTCCTTATTAAATACCTTGTTTTGTAAACGTATTTGAGACTGAAAATGGAGTTTTTACGATTTTCCCTTTTCATTAATCTTAGCTATGCTGAAGTCATTAACAGGAAGTGACTTTGATAGTACTAATATTGTAGGGACTTAAAAAGGGGATGAGAACATGGCTGAAGGTGTAAAGATTATGGATTTTTCGTTTGCTATTCAAATTAGTGATACGAATCTGAGGAACTTGCTTTCTAGAATGGGGGTAGAATGGTACGGAGTATAAATTAAAAAGGATTAAAAAAATACTCTCCAATTGTCAGGAAGAGCTGCAAGATAATGTTGAAAATATGGTGATAGATTTCATAGTAGAAGAGATTGATAAGCACTGGAAAACGAATGATTATTGGTAGTAGGTGAGAATAGAGCTTTTAAAATGCCACCAATAGTCACAACATAAAACTCCCATTTTAGTGGAGGCTTTTTAATTAAAGAATAATAGTCAGGTAATCTTAGGATACATGCTAAGGGCAGTCATTTGTTGGTTTTTTAGGAGTGTGTCATCTATTGAATAGCTCACAGTGCGTTCCGTTCGTGTATTTGTGCCTAAAAGCGGTTGATGCGGTCCGTAGATTAACCAGGTCGTCCTCCAATTTCAGGAGATCGTTTGTTCTACACTATCCGAGTTGAAAGAATTCTTATAAATGCAAAGACCGATGGTTGTTTTTCTGGGAAGCTCATTGTTCCCTTGAATAATGGCCCCGTTCTCCTTCATGAAAGAAAGCAGAGTTTTTCAACACCAGCACCTAATTCTCTTTTTTGTAGATATTAAGTGTATTTCCTTGGCCAATGATAAACTTATTTTCAAGAAAATACTTTATTAAGGAATAAAGATGTATTTTGTTGTAAAATTCTATTTTTTTGAGTTTACCGTCGAATATTTCGAAAACGTCTTTAACATTAATGATCTTTCTTTTATTAAACTCTTGATTTAAGTAGTATTCGATCTCCCAAATAAGAGTGGTATCAAACTTTAAACTATCAAAATACTCAAAAGTTAACCTGTCAACTAGCAATAAGCTTTTTGCATTCCTGATTCGTGCATTGATCGATCGGATACTAGCGCCAAGCTCATAATTAAGATGTCGTCTTGCCAACGCTTCCAATTGTGCAACTCCATCCTTATCTATTCGCAGTGGCTTGTTGACATAATGTTTAAACAGGTAAGTTAGGAGGTCACTATCTGTGAGTTTACGATTAGAGTATATATCACCGTATTTAGTATATTTTTGTGTCCCAATTACTGTTTGGATCATTTCCAATGATAGATTGTCTATTCCAATCGAATTGAATACTTTCTCGAATTGTTGCTGATATTCAAATAAGTTGAATATTCCCGGAAGGTCTTTTAAAAAATTTTCTATTTAAAGAACAAGAACGATTTTTTAGTTAACATAACCCCTGATCTAGGAAGCTGGCCTTGGGCCGGCTTTTTTATAAAGGATTGGTTTTACCTAGATATTTGTTCAATATATGGATATATGTAACCTTGGTATTCTTCAGTTAGACCATCTGGTAAATGATTAAGACTAAAGAACTGGATATCTATTGATTCAGATTTATCAACTTCTATAGTCCCCTTTAAATCACTCGAATAATAAACAGCTGTTACAGAATATAATTCATCTCCATTAGCGACTTTAAAATAATATTCATTTCCAGAAAATACACCTAATAATGTTAACTTACCAATGGTAAGTCCAGTTTCTTCTTTAACTTCTCTTTTTGCGGTCTCCTCTAAACTTTCCCCCAATTCCATTAAACCACCTGGTAATCCCCAACCGCCGTCATTTCTATGTTGTAGTAATAGTTCATTATTGTCGTTCATAACCAAGACAACGGCCCCAGTTAGTATTAGAGGTATGTGTCCAACCAATGCTCGTAATTCTCTTACATAATCCATAAGGTTATTCTCCTTTTTCTTTTTAAAAGTATTTAATTCTAAAAGGTAAAGACTTTTTCCTTATCCAACTCACCTGCACCGATAGTTGAAAAGGGTATTCTTTTCCCTGGATTTTGAATGTATGATTTGTGTAAGAATCTTACATTCAAAAGGCTACCA
>NZ_AJTN02000085.1 GCF_000305495.1 Peribacillus psychrosaccharolyticus ATCC 23296
AGTTCATCTTTTTAAATGGCTGTTCATCATTTTCCATTACCGATATTAGAGGCTTATGTAAATAAGTAATTTTTGTTATTTTTGTAAACTTTTTTATTTTTATATCGTTTAATAGGTGAACCAGAATGGAGGTACAAGTGGATAATGAATTGTTACAACATTTGATAGGTGAAAAAGTACATGTTATTAAACGATATCTTATTAAAATTGGTGCTAATCCTTTGGATGCGGAGGATATTATTCAAGAATCTTTATATAAATGGCTACTCTATATTGATTCTATTGAACCAGAAAAAATTTCAAGTTGGCTGTTCCGTGTAGCTTTAAATAAATATTATGATCTTTGTCGTAAACAAAATAGGAATGTAACTGTAACAATTAGAAATCAAGTGTTTATTGATAATCAGCCATTACCTGAGGAGCATTTCGATCATATCGAAAATCGGGAAGAAATTAATGCTACTCTAAATCAACTGAAACCTCTTTATAAACATTTACTCGTTTTGAAGTACGAAATGGATTTAAGTTATGAGGAAATCTGCCAACTGTTAGATATGAAGCTTGGAACATTAAAAACGTACATATTTAGAGCCAGGAAACAATTTAAGAGTAGTTATGAAAAGGGAGTGATAGAAAAATGAAAGACAAGAATGATAGAAAAATCAGTATGATTGACAACGATATAGAAGCCTTATTTGATGAAAATGTAGAACAAACTGGAACACTTGTAAAGACCATAAAAAAAGCTCGACGAAAAACAATTTTACGTAATATATTTATTTCAGCTATTGTTTCAAGCATATTGATGCTTTGTTTTTTGGGTGTATTGCCTGTTATTAAGCAAAGTCAAGAGGATAAGGCAATGATGGAATCAAGAGTTTCTAACAGTACTTTTATGAATCCCAATGTATATAGTACAGGTGATCAAACTGTCTCCACTGGTTTATTTAGTGGAATCATTACCTTTGAACAATATAAAATTATCAATGGAAAACCGGTAGATTGGGGAGAGAGGAAAACAGAATACAGTCTGTTTGGTGAAGGGGGATCTCTTGGAGGTGACCATTCACCGATACAATTAGAACAGGTTGAAACTAGTCGTAGTTATGATAGATATACGAAACAACTAATCATGGAATATTATCATCCTGATGTAGAGTACGAGTCGATGACAAATGATTTTCCTCGTTTAGAAAAGATGCCTGAGACTGCAGCAGCTGAGTTGGCCATTTCATTCACTGATAAATTGTCACCTCAAGAAGTGAGAGATTTGATACCAGAAGGTGTATCACTCGAATGGTATTGGGTTGATGTCTACGATAAATTGGAATATGAAGATTATCCGATAACTGCGAATGGCTTTCATTTTTACGGTTTTGAACATAGGAAAGATGTTCGTAGTGAGGAGTTTTTTATAAATTGGTTAAAAGAGACTGCATCAGAAGAAAGTGATGGTTACGACCATAAAGAAATAAAAAAGGTTTATAAGGATCTTAAAGGCGCAAACAAGGAAATAAAGACTGACCAAATAAAAATTTTGGGTGCAGTTGTAAGTGGAACACCTAAAAACTTACTAAAAGTTAAAAATATTCCACAAGTGAGAACCGGTGTTTTAGGAGCAGTTACTACTACTTATTAACTACTATGGCTAAAGGGAAAAATACATCTTATTGAAAGATACTAAAACTTTTCAAAGTAAGAAATAACTCTATTAAAAAGGTGAACTCAATGAGTCCACCTTTTTAAATTGCTGGTCAATCAGTTTTATTACCGATAATTAGGGTTTATGTTAACTAGATTTTCTATAATTTGAGCAAAAAAGTAAAGATTTTTATTGAAATAAAAGGGATAAGTGGATATAAATAGCAGAAAATGTTAATTTAGATTAAAAAAAGAAGTGATTGAAGGGGTGTCACAATGTTGAAATTAGAAACAGATCGTTTAGAATTAAAACCTTTCAGTAAAGATGATTCAATTGAAATTCAACAACTGGCTAATAATATTGAAGTAGCAAGTATAATAGGTTTACCTCATCCATATTTATTAAAATTTGCAGAAGAATGGATTGATTCTCAACCAGAGTTAATAGAAAAAGGTATTGAGTATCCTTTAGTTATTGTATCTAAAAAATCCGAAAAAATAGTTGGGACTATTACCATCAGAATTGATAAAAGTAACAACAAAGGAGAATTAGGATACTGGATTGGTAGAGATTATTGGGGAAATGGATTTGCAACAGAAGCAGCTAACCGAATGATTGAATTTGGTTTTGAAGAACTAAATTTGAATAGAATATGGGCATCAGCAATTTCTAGAAATAAAGGTTCAATAATAGTTTTTAGAGAAAGCAGGTTTACATATAGAAGGGACTTTAAAAGAAAATAAGCTTCTTGAAGGCAATTATGAAGACGTTAATGTATATGGTCTTTTAAAAAGTGAATATAATTAATACAATTTGTCAGTATAAAGTAATTCTTTCCTTTGATGGGATGCTTTAGTTCAATGAAGATATAGTAAAACAAAGCCTTATTGAAAGACACTAAATGTGAATGGTT
>NZ_AJTN02000084.1 GCF_000305495.1 Peribacillus psychrosaccharolyticus ATCC 23296
GTATCCACTATAACTCCATCAAAATCTATTATGACCGCTTTTAGCATATTAAACTCCTTTATCAACCTGTTTTTTTTCTTGAATCTACCAATTTACGAACTAATTCGCCATATTCTGGATCATTTAAATAATCAGATATTGCGATACAATACGTATTTGGTTGTTTTTCTGATACTCTTTCAACTAAAGATTGATGGGTAACTATAATATCCGCTTCTACTGGTAGATTACTTATTGAAATATGAAAGACTGATATATCATCGATACCGGACTTTTTAATTTTTTTCTGTAATACATTAGCTCCCATAGCACTTGAACCTAATCCTGCATCACAAGCATAAGCAATTTTAAAAACTCTTGAATAATCTAAACTTTCAACTATAGAAGCATTAAAAACGGAAGATACACTACTTTTTTTACCTTTTAGTTCTTCCATTTTTATTGCTGCTTCTTGTAACTCATTATCATTATTTTTAGCTCGTTTAACTAAAGGAATCCCGACAAGACATGTAACGGCTGCTGAAGCTAATACAGATATTAAAATCTGTAAATAATCTCCACTAGCAGACATCATTAAAATAGATATAATACTACCAGGTGAGGAAACTCCTATCAAACCAACATCAAATAATCCAAATAAAAACGTACCTGTTATTCCACCAAGGATTAATGGTAATACAAGGATAGGATTCATTAAGACAAACGGGAAATAAATTTCATGAATTCCACCAAAGAAATGGATAATACCTGATCCAAATGCTGAACCTTTAGAGTTTCCCTTACCTGCAATCATGTAAGCTAACAGTATACCTAGACCTGGTCCCGGATTTGATTCTAAAAGATATAAAATAGACTTTCCATATTCACTCACCTGCATGCTACCAAGCGGACTTAATATTCCTTGGCCTATGGCATTATTCAAAAATAATATTTTCGCTGGCTCAATAAAAATGGCTGTTAAAGGAAGTAAGCTGTAATCTACTAATACATCTACTCCTACAGATAATATATTCGTCAAAACAGACACAAATGGAGCAATCCCGATATAGCCTAACCAAGCCAAAATAGCGCCAAAAATTCCTACTGAAAAGTTATTTACTAACAATTCAAACCCTGTAGGGATTTTTCCATCAATCACTTGATCAAATTTCTTTAAAATCCATGCTGATAACGGTCCTAATATCATTGCACCAATAAACATCGTTACGTCTGCGCCAATGATTGCTCCCATAGTAGCAACTGTAGCAATTACTCCACCGCGATAGTCATGCACCGCTTTACCAGCAGCAAATGCTATAAGTAAAGGTAATAAATAAGTAAGCATTGGACCTATAAATTCTTTCAAAGTAGCACTATCTATAGCGACTGCAACGGCTGTTATAATTCCCCACGCCATGAAAGCACCTAAGTTTGGAATAACCATCCCACTTAATTTACTACCGAATTGTTGAGCCTTTACTCTAAATGACATAATGATACCTCCTCCAAGACAAATGCAGCTAAAGGCTCTAAAGCAACAACTACATTTTATATTTTTATAGACTTACTTCTTGACCTTCTTTAATGGAACGTTCAATAGCATCAACAACTCTTAAAGAATCATAAGCTTCCTTAGGGGTAATAATAGACTTTCTATTATTCATTGAATCATTAACAAAAGCCATTATTTCTTCAGCTAATGCTCCACTAACTTCACCGTTTACATAATACCAATGTCTAGAATCCGGATAAGAAATTCCACTATTAGAAACAAATTTAACTCCATTGTCGCAAGAATCAATATATGCGACTCCTTTTGTACCTACTAATTCTAATTTATCATCTATAATAGTTGGGGAATTTTCAGGAAGAACCCAACAAGCTTCAAGACATGCAATCGCTCCATTTTCATAAGTAACTATTGCATAAATGACATCATTCATTTTTTGTTCTTTAAGTAATACACTTCTACTTTTTGCAAATACTTTGACTGGTTCACTTGCCATATACCAATTGATGTAATCAATATCATGAATCATGACATGCATACTTAAATCAGAAGCTCCAATATATCTTTTAGGTCCTGTTATCGGACTATTCCTTCTACAATTTAAATGAATGATATCTCCTAACTCTCCATTATCTAATCTTTGCTTTACCATATTGAATCTTGGATCATATCTTAATAGGAAACCTACAGTAAAGGTTTTATCATAGTCTTTTGTAATTTCATAAATCGCTTTTCCATCTTCTAATTCTTTTGCAATTGGTTTTTCTAATAAAATATGCTTATTATTTTTTACAGCAATTTCAACTGCCTCTCTATGAATATTATCCGGTAATACAATACTTACTGCATCAATATTTGTATCTTCTAACAAGTCTTTATACTCTTTATATACCTTACAACCAAATATTTTTTCTACTTCTACTCTTCTCTCGTTATTGTATTCACACAAGGCTACTAATTCTACTTGAGGTAGCTTTTTATAAATCTCTGCGTGATGTGTTCCCATTTGGCCTACGCCAATGACCCCTACTCTTAATTTATTTTCCATTTTTTTCAATTCCTTTCATTTTTAAAAAAATTCATTG
>NZ_AJTN02000083.1 GCF_000305495.1 Peribacillus psychrosaccharolyticus ATCC 23296
TATAGCAAAACAAATAGGAGATAACTTCTCAATATGAGATTTACTCTTGATAAGTAATTATAAATAATTTTAGCTACTATTACTTTATTCATTAATCTATAGCCACCCATTTAAGAGAAGGGATAAATCCCTTTCAGTATAAAATGGGAGTGAATTGATAATGAGCAGAATAATGGTAGACGTAGAAACAGGAGAAAAGTATGATTTAGCATCCTTTACAACAGTAGAACAGCAATTAGCTTACAAGGAAGTTAAAGATAAAGAGGAAAGACTTTCTAAATCAGAAAATCCTTTTTTCTTTGCTGAAATGGATGAGGTTAAAGGTAAAGAGCTAACAAAATTAGACAATAAAAATTTAGGTTGGTTCTTGATATTACAGACCTATGTTGACTATAAGAACATGCTGAGACTTCCAAATGCAAAGTTACCTATGAAACCTCTGGAGATTAGGAGAGCACTGAAAATAACTGATTCTAGAACTTTTAAAACTCTACAGGCTAAATTGGAAGAGCTTGAATTAATTTATACAAAAGATGTTGAGATGTATGGGAAAACATATACTGCATTTTTCATTAATGACAAATACTGCTTTAAAACAGGTTTACATGGAGAATACAAAAACAGAAAAACTAACAAAGCTGTAAAGTTCTTTATTAATACCTTACAAGAGGTATACAGCCAAGAGAAAGTAAATTCAGGAGATGTAGGTTTAATCTATAAAGCAATACAGCACCTCCACTATAACTCTAACATACTTGTTCAAACCCCCTCAGAAATGGATGAGGCTTTTGTTAAGCCTTTGGCTATAGATGAATTTGCAGTTAGTGTGGGTATCAAAAGGCAAAGCATTCATAAAAAATTAATAGCTCTTACCTATCCCTGTATGTATAGGGGGGAGCTGAGGGAATTCAGAGTCTTTGCTAGGGTGAAAGTAGGCAAGCATACTTTTCTAAAGTTAAATCCTTTTATTGCTTGGAGGAAAGCAGGAGACCCACCTGTTGAGGCTTATATTGAATTTGTAATGGAATATAACAAAGTTAATAAAAAGTGACTTGGGAGAGCAGCTGCTCTCTCTTTTTTTGTTGGAATAAACAACCATAGAACTAATAGAGAATAGATATTATAATTTTAGTTGGAATACATATAGAGGAGCTTAAAAATGACCAGTAAAGAAATGAATGATAAGTTTGAATCCTTAAAAAAAGAGCATGAGGATTTGATGCCTATGGAGGAAGTGTCTTTGGTTTACTTGGGTGCATTCTTTAGTAAAGAACTTGCCAGAACCATAGAGCAGTCTGAATTTCTTATAAATCTTGCTTTGACAGAAAGTAATGTCATGAGTGAAATAATAAAAGTACTAGAGAAGTATTATTACCTTAATAAACAGGAAAATATTGCTGAGGAAATGATAGATAATAAAAAAATAAACTAATTAGTATGGGAGCTTAGCAACTCCTTTTTTTTGCTTTTAAATCAATAAATCTCTAGATAAATCTAGAACATGTCAACCTAATTACCACTTTTATATATGGACATGACAACCTAATTACCTGTTTTCAAGGGGTTTCTCTCTTATCTTGATAAGTAATAAAATATCTAAGTAATAGGAGGAAAAGCACCTCCTGAGCTGAGGCAAGCTCAACTCCTAACAATAACAATAATAATAAGCACTATTGTATATACAACAATAACAATAATAGTAATTAATGATGTAGAGGCTTGGCTTTAGCCATGGCTCTTGGATGCCTCTTAGGGCAGACATATAAGCTGTTCTAACAGTTAGATATTATCCAATAAAAGTTGTTGTCTTGGATTTTGATATTTAGCAAAAGACAGTGATACCAAGAGGTATGACTAGAAAACACCCAAGAAATCCAGAGTAGATGTAATATAAAAAATAGATTTTCACATAAAAAATAGCACCCTCTACAGGATGCCCCTCTCTTTTGCAATGCTATAAAGTGATGACCTAGTCACTTTTGTAATCTGACATATATCTTTGACAGTCTTTTTATTGTTAGCTCTGTCAGCAAACAGCTCTAGAGCATGTAATAGAGCAGGATTCTTGTCAGTGTACTTCTTTGGCTTAGTCTTATACTTTCCATTAGCTCTAGCTACAGCAATGCCCTCTCTCTGCCTCTCTAATATCATTTCCCTCTCCCAGTCAGCAACAGATAGGAGTATGTTCCTTATTAACCTAGAAGTAGGGGAATTATCAAACATACCCATATTAAGTACATTCAGTCTGATCCCCTTCTCATTCAGCTCATCAATCAGAGCAATACCTTCCTTTACATTCCTTGCTATCCTATCCATCTTTGTAATGATAACTGTATCTCCATCCTGCAAGACCTTTAATAAGTCCTGTAGACCCTTCCTGTTGCTGTTATTACCTGTTGCTTTATCTTTGTATATCTCCTCTGCCCCTGACTGTTTAAGAGCCTGTAGTTGTGCCTCAAGGTGTTGGTCAGCAGTTGATACCCTAGCATATCCATATACTTTAGTCATATGTATTTCCCCCTATTGAAACTGTCTATAATCTATCTTTATTCTATTGAAAGATATTGGACATGTCAAATGGACATTACAAAGCTAGATAAATCAAGGTTTGAAATTGTTGTCCAAAAAGGTAGGAGAAAGTGGACAAAAAAATACCCCCCCCATAGGGGGAACAGGGTATAAAAGAGGTTGAGAGTAGGCTATTAAAAATACAGATAACAAAAAAACCTAAGTAGATATTATTCTTTATAATTCCTATTATTAATAAACTTGAAATGATACTTTTGAGAGATTACTGTCATCTCTCCTTGCAAGATAAATTGGATCATGTTCAAAAGGCAATTTAATTATTTTATTTTCCATAGAATATAGTTTAAATTCATTTAGGAATTCCTCATCTACAGATAATTTAAGTTTATTACCAGAAGTATCTTCTAAATTAATGT
>NZ_AJTN02000082.1 GCF_000305495.1 Peribacillus psychrosaccharolyticus ATCC 23296
AATATGAAGAATGGGTTAAAGATGTTAAAAAAACGGCTGATGAGCTGACAGAAGATAAATTTAATGAACTTCTAGAAGCCGATCATGTTGGACGCAGTACCTTTAATGGAACACATTTAGATTTCGCTCCAGCACCTACTGGTCATGATCATGGAATGGACGATTCCGAAGATGGTCCCAAAGAAGAACATGAAGAACATCAACACGATCATAAATAATGATAAGACTACTAGTTTAATAAATTAGTAAACGAAAGGAGTCACACACATGAAATGGGACGAATTTATCGTAACCGGAGAACCCATGATTCTTATGGCGCAGATCAGTATTATCGTTGCTTCAATCGCCATCGTTGCGGGCTTAACCTATTTTAAAAAATGGGGATATGTCTGGAAAGAATGGTTAACAACAGTTGACCATAAACGAATCGGAATTATGTACATTTTAGCAGCCTTACTTATGTTATTTAGAGGAGGCGTTGATGCACTCTTAATGCGTGCTCAAACATCCATGCCTGAAAACGGTCTTTTGGATGGACAGCATTATAATGAGATCTTTACAACACACGGGGTTATCATGATTTTATTCATGGCAATGCCATTTATCATTGGTTTAATGAACATCGTTACTCCTTTGCAAATTGGAGCTCGTGATGTTGCTTTCCCACGGTTGAACGCAATCAGCTTCTGGTTATTCTTTGCTGGAGCAATGCTATTCAACATCTCTTTCGTAATCGGAGGATCACCTGATGCAGGATGGACGGCATATTTCCCTCTTGCCAGCACAGAATTCAGTGAAACGGTTGGGAATAACTATTACGCTATTGCCATCCAAATAGCGGGGATTGGTACCCTGATGACCGGGATTAACTTTATTGTTACCATCCTGAAAATGAGAGCTCCTGGCATGACATTAATGAAAATGCCAATGTTCGTTTGGTCAAACTTAATTACTAACGTTATCATTGTTTTTGCTTTCCCAGTTTTAACTGTGGCATTGGCATTAATGACAACGGATCGTTTGTTTGGTACTCAATTCTTCACCACAGCTAATGGTGGTAGTGATATGCTTTGGGCCAACCTATTCTGGGTTTGGGGACATCCAGAGGTATATATCGTAATTCTTCCTGCTTTCGGGATTTACAGTGAAATTATTTCTACGTTTGCTCGTAGAAATTTGTACGGATATAAATCAATGGTTATCAGTATGGTTGCCATTTCCTTGCTTTCATTTGTAGTATGGGCTCACCATTTCTACACAATGGGTCATGGTACTATGGTTAATGGGATCTTCTCTATTACAACTATGGCCATTGCCGTTCCTACGGGGGTCAAGATATTTAACTGGCTCTTTACGCTGCGAAAAGGAAAAATACAATTTACCAGTCCTATGCTATATGCATTAGCCTTTATTCCGATCTTCACAATTGGTGGAGTAACAGGTGTAATGCTTGCTATGGCAAGTGCTGATTACCAATATCACAACACAATGTTCTTAGTAGCTCATTTCCACTATGTATTAATTCCAGGTACAGTATTTGCAGTAATTGCCGGATTTATCTACTGGTGGCCAAAGATCTTTGGTTTCAGCTTGAACGAAAAAATCGGGAAAATTACGTTCTGGTTTATTGCAATCAGCTTTAACGTAACATTCTTCCCAATGTTTGTTACTGGGCTAAATGGTCAGGCACGTCGTATGTACACTTATTCTGAATCTACTGGCTTTGGTGCATTGAATATGCTTTCATTTGTCGGAGCACTTGGTCTTGCAATAGGATTCGGATTACTAGTTTATAATATTTACTGGAGCACACGTTATATGCCAAGAAACGAAACTTCAGATCCTTGGGATGCACGTTCATTAGAATGGGCTACACATAGTCCAATTCCAGAATATAACTTTGCTCTTGTTCCAACTGTTGAATCTACTGAAGCTTTCTGGGATCAAAAGAAAAATAATATCCCGTTATTTAAAGGGAAGTATGAGCCAATTCACATGCCAAACAATAGTGGAATTCCAGTTATTCTTGGCGTACTCTTCTTCTTCTGGGGATTCTTCATGGTATTCAGCTGGTGGATTCCAGCAATCGTAGCAATAATCGGAATCTTTGCTTGTATGGTTTATCGTACTTTCGAGAAAGATCATGGACACTATATTTCAGTTGAAGAAATAGAAGAAACTGAAAACAAATCGCGAGGTGCTCACGCATGAAAATAGATAACTCGCTTCCTTTAGAATATGGAACCGAAGAAAATCGGTTGAAAATATTTGGTTTTTGGATCTTTTTAGGGGCAGAGATTGCCCTCTTCGCTACCTTGTTTGCCGTGTACTTCACACTGGTAAACCGGACTGGAGATGGACCCACAGGCAGTGAAATATTTGAACTTTCACCGGTTTTAATTGAAACATTCCTGCTGCTGACAAGCAGCTTCACAATCGGTTTAGCTATTCATGCTATGCGGATTGGCAATAAAAAAGCGATGATGACGTTCTTTGGAATCACGCTGGTCCTTGGACTTGGATTCCTTGGAACAGAAATCTTTGAATTTCTGACTTACATTGAAGAAGGAGCAACTTACCAAACAAGTGCTTTCGTATCTGCTTTAATGACAACTCTTGGAACGCATGGTGCCCACGTGACACTTGGTCTTTTCTGGGGACTGTTCATCATCATGCAGGTTAGAAAGCAGGGTATCACTCCTGAAACTGCAAATAAATCGTTCATCTTTTCATTGTACTGGCACTTCTTAGACATTGTTTGGATCTTCATTTTCAGCTTTGTCTACTTGAAAGGATTGATGTAATATGAAACAACTATTCCCTATGAAGCAAGTAATGGGATATGTGTTCTCACTAATCCTAACAGTAGTCGCCCTTTCTGTTCTTATGTTTGATTTGTCTGCAACGACTGGCCTGCTGATTCTCTTAGTTACAGCATTTGCCCAAGCTAGCATGCAAATTGTATTCTTCATGCATATTGGAGAATCAGAAGATAGGAATACATTGTACACAAACATTGGGTATGCTCTCTTCGTTGGTATTGTTACTATTCTTGGTACATTACTAACTATGATTTGGGGCTATCAATAAATACAAAAAA
>NZ_AJTN02000081.1 GCF_000305495.1 Peribacillus psychrosaccharolyticus ATCC 23296
CGGACCATCTTTCATAATGGCAATAGTATGCTCATATTGCGCAGAATATCCTCCGTCTGCAGTTGAAGCTGTCCAACCATTTGGGTTTCGTATTGCTTTAAAGGTTCCGACATTTACCATTGGTTCAATAGTAAAGACCATTCCTTCTTTTAGGCGGAGACCTTTATTCGGCAGTCCGTAATGTGGAACTTCGGGACTTTCATGAATCACTGTTCCTATTCCATGACCAATAAAATCACGAACAACTGAGAAGCCTTCAGGCTCAACATAGGATTGAATGGCATGACCAATGTCGCCAATCCGATTCCCTGGAACTGCCTGAGCAATTGCTCTATACAGCGATTCCTTCGTTACATGTAATAAATGATCGATTTCTTTTGAAACATTTCCTGCCTTATACGTCCAAGCAGAATCCGAAAGAGCACCATTATAGTTGACTACCATATCAATGGTTACAATGTCTCCGCTCTTCAAAGGGGTTTTCCTTGGGTACCCATGACAAATCTCTTCATTTATACTTGCACACGTTGCATACTTATAGCCTTTATATCCTTTTTGCTCCGGTTTTGCACCGTGCTTTTTTAAATATTCTTCAACAAATTCTTCTATTTCCCAAGTAGTTACACCCGGTTGAATTAACTTCGCTATTTCTTTATGTGTTGCAGCAAGCAGCTTGCCTGATTCATGCATCGCTTCAATCTCACGTTCTGATTTTAATACAATCACACCTGACACTTCCTTTTTCAATGAGCTATCTCTATTTTACTTTAAAAATGAGTAGATATGAATATGAGTTTAAATTAAACGTTTCATCCCTTAATACGCAAAAAAAACCCGGAGATCCGGGTTTATTCTACTTTTTCTTATACTTCAAGAAGTTTTAGTGATTCACGGTTAAAGGCAGGCAGATCATCCGGAGTTCGGCTAGTAACGAGTTGGTTCCCGCAAACAACTACTTCCTTATCCGCAAACTTGACTCCTGCATTTTCTAAATCCACTTTAATCGATGTAAATCCTGTTGCATCACGGCCCTCAAGCGCTTTTGCCGTAATCAGCAGCTGTGGTCCATGACAGATAGCAAAAACGGGTTTCTTTTCATCCATAAATGCTTTTGTAAAGGCAACAAATCGATCATCTGCACGAAGTTGATCAGGAGAAAAGCCTCCAGGAATTAGTAATGCATCGAAGTCAGCTGGGTTCACTGAATCAATAGATTTATCAATTTTCACTTCTGTTTTATCTGTTTTACCTACTACTATTTTTCCAGCTTCTTTCTCAATGGTTATCACCGTATGTCCTGCTTCTTTATATGCTTTTACAGGCTCTGTATATTCTGAATCCTCAAAGTCATTGGTTATTACACAAGCAATTTTTTTACTCATATCTAATCCTCTCCTTCTAATAATTATTGTTTCTCTTACTTCTATTTTTCCCGGTTTTCCTAGCTTTAAACATCTTATATTGATGTGCATTAATTAATCTAGCAAACTAAAAGAAATAATTAGATAAGGGAAATCCAAAAAAAATTTCTTTTCAAATCCCTTACTTTCATATATAGTTAGTACAACAATTATTTTAATTAAAGATATAAATCAGCGATGAATTTTATTCAGACAGGAGTAGTCCTATTCGCTAGAGATGACTTGGAGATGATATATATGCAAAAGAAACCGCTTTGGACGAAGGATTTCATCAGCGTCTCACTAAGCAGTTTTTTTATTTTTTTCACATTTTACGTGCTTCTAACAACTCTTCCCATTTTTGTTGTTGATCATTTAGAAGGTTCTGAAGCACAAATTGGCCTTGTTGTTACGGTCTTCTTAATCTCTGCTGTAATCTGCAGACCGTTTACAGGAAAATGGATTGAGGACTTTGGTCGAAAAAAAATGCTTTATTTTTCACTTACTATCTTTTTATTATCTGCCGTATTCTATATGGGTATAAAAAGTTTTCCTCTGCTTTTATTATTACGTTTCATCCATGGTATCGGCTTTGGTATGGCCACAACGGTTTTAGGTACGATTGTAGCCGATTTAGTCCCAGATGAACGTCGCGGCGAGGGAATGGGATATTATTCAATGTCCATGAATCTAGCTATGGTAGCTGGACCATTTATAGGAATTATGATTGCCACTAAAACGACATTCACCATTTTGTTTATCATTTGCGGTATAGCCGCGTTTCTTGCCTTCATTCTTGGTTTCTTCGCTAAATTCCCTGATCAGGTAGAAGGACCCGTTAAAGTGAAAGAAAAAATGTCATTTAAATCGCTTTTTGAAGTGTCTACACTCCGTATTGCTGCCATTGCAGGAATTCTTTCATTTTCCTATGCAGGACTAATGGCTTTTATTTCTGTTTATGCTAAGCAGCTCGGTCTCGTGGAAGCTGCTAGTTTCTTCTTTGTTGTCTACGCTGTAACAATGATTGCTGCCCGTCCCTTTACTGGCCGGTGGTTTGATATAAAAGGCGAGAATGTTATTATCTATCCAGGTATGATCATTTTTGCAATTGGACTGATTCTACTAAGCCAGGTTCAATCAGCTGGATTGTTATTATTATCGGGCGCAATTATCGGGCTAGGTTACGGAAGCTTGACACCCAGCTTTCAAACCGTTGCAATTAATCAAGCTGCCCCTCACAGACGCGGTGCAGCCACAGCCACATTCTTCACACTATTTGATGGAGGATTTGCCTTAGGCTCTTTTACAATGGGATTATTTGCAGCTTCGGTCGGTTATGCCAAACTTTATCTTTATTGCGGTATCCTCGTGGTTCTTACTCTTCCACTCTACTATTTTCTGCATGGAAGATATTCTAGTCAAAGACAAAAACGTAAATTTGATAATTAAAATCTATCACGTCACAAAAGATGGCTGTCGACCTACTTACAGGTCGCAGCCATCTTTTTTATCTTATGGGGAAATAAAAAAACTGTCGAGAAACTCGACAGCTCAGGGAGTACGTCATTATTAGTCATGCTTAGGATATTTCCCTACAACATGGATGGCGCTAATAATCCTTTTGTTAATCCATGACCGGTTTTCTACCGTATTTAAACGATCGAACACAATTTTTCTGCCGGTCTCTGTTGTTGCATAATGGTTTGGAAGATTATTAAGGCTGAGCACAATAATATCGCTCTTGCATTTCCCACATTTACAAAACGTCTGATAATCAGG
>NZ_AJTN02000080.1 GCF_000305495.1 Peribacillus psychrosaccharolyticus ATCC 23296
AGAAGTATCACCTAATAAGGTTGAGTTAAAGCAAATGTTTGAGAGTAACATTCCAGATGAGAAGTTATTAACTTCATTTGATTTTAAAGGGATAATTAAGACAAATGAAAATAAGCATCTAGGTAAACAAAGAGCAAACCAAAGTAAGACAGATGATGATACTCGATATGAAGAAGAACCTAATGATCATTTTGAATCTGCTAATATACATGATATGAAATATTATATATCAGGTACTATTGACTACGATGATATAGACTTATTCAAAGTTATGGTCCCAAAAAGTGGATTATATTTATTAGCAGGTACCACAGCAGATGGAAATTTATTGGATTTAGGTATGGGCATTTTCGATGAGAATGAAAATATACTAAAACCTGTAGATGGACAAAATAATGGGAAAACGAAAGGGTTAGGTTATTATCTCAACCGGGGAACATATTATTTGGGTGTAATAGATTTAAGTGATTATGGACTAGGCGAGGATTATCTATTACAGTTTTCACCTCTTGATAATTCTACTGATACAACGGCACCAAACCGACCAAAAGTAAACCAAATTGATGATAACGATACACGTGTAACTGGCACAGCAGAATCAAATTCACATATTTGGATTCAAGCTGAAGATGACTGGATAGGGAATATCACTACTGATTCAAAAGGGAAGTTTTCTATAAAAATCCCTAGACAAAAAGCTGGGACACATATTGCTGTATGTGCAATAGATGAGGCAGGTAATCAAGGGGAGTTCTCAGTACAGTGGGTAATTGATAAAACAGCCCCATCTACATTAACCGTGGAAAAAATTACAGTGAAAACTTCCTACGTAACAGGAAAAACAGAAGCAAAGGCTAAGGTGCAAGTAAAGAGCGGAAGTACTTCATTAGGAACTGCAACTGCTGACAGTAAAGGGAATTACAAAGTGAGAATTGCTAAACAAACAAAGGGAAAAAAGATAACAGTAATTGCTAGAGATAGTGCCAAGAATGCCAAAATAATATATACAACCGTAAAGTAGATTAGAAATGTACTATCCTCAAAATGAATTCATTATAAAGTCCCACTATACAATTAGGTGTGCGAACGCTTTGGTCAAGTAGGAAAGACTGAGTATCCGCAAGTGGTTTATGGATTAAATGAGACAACATTATTAGAGAAGCAAAGAAGATAATAGATAAAAACGGGGAATAATGTGAAATTTCATATTTCTAGTTTTATGAAGTTAGTAAATATCATAAGTATGAAGTTATGTTCTTACAGTAGTATGTTTTATGAATGGACATAATTTGTTGCAATCAGGAGGAAAAAACAATGAAAAAAATATCGTATGCCGTTATTGTCTCTCTATTATCTATGTTTTTCGTGTTCAATCATGTAAGCGCTAACGACACTAAACAGTATATGGTCGTGAAAGATGCCAAGATCAAAGTAGTGGGTAGTAAATCAAAAGCTATGCGTATGGCAAAAAGTAGCGGTGGTATAGTCTATGAAGATACAAAAATGAAAGCCTATGGACAAAAAGCTAGTTGGGGGATTAAAACTATTAACGCAAGTAAAGCGTGGAGTTTAAATTACAACGGCAGTGGTATTAAGGTTGGCGTCATTGATTCAGGTGTAGATATCAGACACCCTGACTTAAAGATAGCAGGCGGCAAATCGTTTATCAGTGGGCGAAGTAGCTACAATGACGATAACGGGCATGGAACTCATGTCGCTGGGATCATTGGGGCACAAAGTAATAAAATTGGTTCTGTCGGTGTCGCTCCTCGTGCTAAAATCTATGCATTAAAGGCGCTAGGCAAGGACGGGGAAGGGTACATTTCAGATATCATTGAAGCCGTCAATTGGAGTGTTGAGAATCATATGGATGTAATTAATATAAGTTTAGGTTCAGATGATGATTCATACCCCTTAAAACAAGCAATCATGAAGGCTACAGATGCGGGGATTGTCGTAGTAGCATCTGCAGGAAATGAAGCAGGTCAAGTAGGATACCCCGCTAAATATAGTAACGTAATTGGAGTTAGTGCGTTGAAATCCAATACGGCTTTAGCTTCGTTCTCTAATAGAGGTAGTGGGGTTACAGTTGCAGCTCCTGGAGAAAATATCTACAGCACAGTCCCAGGCGGTTACGATTCATACGATGGTACTTCAATGGCGGCTCCATTCGTAGCAGGTACAGTAGCTCTGTATAAACAAGCGACTGGTTTAACGGGTGACAAACTCGTATCGCTAGTTACGTCTTCCGCTGTCGACATTGGCGCAAGAGGGAAAGATAGTGATTTTGGATATGGTCGAGTTAATGCTCCCATCAAGAAGTTAAAACGACTTCCAGCGGATCAACTTAACGGAGAAAACGCCGTCATCAAAGCAGAGAGTCATTCTACCTATCTGAAAGACCGGTATACAGTTGAAACGGACTACGAGTATAATTACTTCCCTGATCCTTCACAAACTCGATACAAGCAAACGTATGCTGATTACTCGAAAGCTATTAGTGTTGTAGAGAAAGTAAAAGATACAAAAGTAAGGAATGCTCTAACCACAAGATTATCGGCAGTGAAAGAATTATATACAAGACTAGATAATTACAGCGTTGTTTATAATTACGCTACAAAACTAAAAGAGTATACGGAATTACTAGAAGATGTTTATTATTATGGGTATGTCGACGACACAACCGTTAAGAGCTACAATCAACTAGGGGTGTTGTTGGATAATAATCTGATAGATAAAGCCTACGGTCCTTCTAATAGGGACTACTTTACAGATAGTTATTATGACCCGGCCTATGAAATATATGAATTGATAGGTTACGAGATTGACGATTTTCTATATGAGTAGACAAAAAACAGAATGGAGTGAAAATTTTTAAAATTAGTGGTGAATTTTTATATATTTATGGAAATCGGTATTTTAAAAGTTGTTGTAATTCCAATGAAGTGTTAGTGTTTATTTAAAAGTAATGCCAAACCGAAATTTAAGGCAAAAGGCTTAATACAATATGTTAAAAAGCAAAAAACTAAGAATTAATTCACCAGATCTTTAAATCGCTCGTCAATAAATTCAATATGCAAGGCATAAGAAACAATATTATTTTGTATAATATCAGTTCTATAATACCAAGAATATTAAATCTCTACGGCACAGTGCTTTGAAGCGGTCTAGAGATTAATACAGTGATTGTTATTTTAAAAAAACCTCATTAGTGACTGTACATGTAGATCTCAATAATAAAAAAGATGAACCATACTTAGTATGGTTCTTCTTTTTTATTACATATTTAGATACTACTTCACCAAAGAAAACAAGAGAATTATATAACAAAAACAACCAGGTAATTTATGATTGGTTACCTTTCACAAGCAATACCATCTTTATCACGATCTAAATCATTATTATTT
>NZ_AJTN02000079.1 GCF_000305495.1 Peribacillus psychrosaccharolyticus ATCC 23296
TTTTTTATGCTGTTTGATTCCGTTTTTTTATCGTCATTCCCGTAAAGAGAATAATAAGTAGTAAAACAAGTTGTGGTAAAAGCGTTTCTACTGTTGGATAAAGCCCAATCCAATCGATAAATGGGAAGGAATGAAGTGTATGTATCGAGATCGTCTTTGATACTTGTAGAGCATGAACACTAACACCTAGTATTTTAAATGCTAATAAATAGATAAAGACGGTCGCTGCTTTAAAGAATACACTGATGGGAATTTTCACACTATATCTCATGATTAATACCCCCGCCACAATTAAAATGACCAAAGCAAGGACAATTCCAGTCACCAGCTGCTGCAAACTCATATACGGTGACATACCCGCATAGAAAATGATGGTCTCTGCTCCTTCACGGAAGATGGACAAAAAGCTCACCATAGCAAAAGATATAACGCTGCCGGTAGTAATGGCTTGTGTCATCTGTTTATTTATATAGCGATTCCATGATTTTATATTTGCCTTACTATGAAGCCACGCTCCAACACTGACCATCATCACAACAGCCGCAATGCCCGTGATCCCTTCAATATATTCTCGACTGGATGCGGCGGTTATTTTTGAAAAGACAATATTTATAACAATAGCTAATATCGCACTGGCTAGTAAACCAGCAACTACCCCGGCCCAGATCCATTTTTGTTTGTCTCCCTGATTCACTTTTTTCAAAAAGGCTAGCAGCGTAGCCACAATCAGCAAGGCTTCAAGACCTTCACGAAGGAGAATTAAGGCGGCATCCCACGTTGAATAGCTCGTCTCTGAAATAAGCGGCAGCATCCTTTCATGTAAGTCCTCAATAATGGTCTGAGCTTCTTCAGTTTTAGCTTTTTTGGATTCCAGCAGACTGATTGCCGTTGGCACCTGTGTTTCCATATCACTGTAAAGCTTACTGTCTCGGGTTGATACATCCCCCTCGACCATCGGCCAAATAGTTAGTATTTCATTTAGCTTCTGAATCGCTGTGGACTTCTCATCGTTTTTCAGTGCTTGTCCGCTCGCTTGTAACAGTTCAGTTACATCCGATAATGTGAAGCTGTCAGCTTCGGCTTTTTTCACATTTCCAGACAGAAAGTTATCTATAGCTGTCCTTAAATGATCTAAATTATTGACTGCCTTTTCCTGATCCGCCGGTTCTTGCGTAATGCCGATCCGGACGAAGGCCATATATTTTTCAATTTCACCGTATGAAACCACACTTTCCTCACGAACAATGCTCTCCACTTCTTTATTCCAAACATTCAAGAGAACTTGATAATCTTTTTTTGCCTTTTCAAAGTCCTGATTCGCAATTGATTGATCTAATTCAGTAATAAATGGAAGCAGCTGTTTTACAGTATCTGTATGTTTGCTTGTATCCACTGGATTTTGTTCTAGATCGTACGCTATAACCGCACTTGAAAGGGCTGATAAAATAGGTTTGAGATCCTGAGTATCTTCTTCCTTTTTCAGTGCATGTTTTACTTCAAGCAGCTGTTGATCCACAACTTGAGCCAGCTCACTGTCTTTTCGCGTACTTTGCCATTCCTTTTCAAACTCATTCATGTTGCTGACGATTCTCTCTTTTTCCCCACTTTTCGCTTTCATTAAGCTATCACCGATATAAATAAATAGTTCATCATGATTATCTTCAGCCTGTACGGCCAGCGGAATCGCCGAAAAAACCATTCCAATTATGATCATGAATCCAAGAAACTGTTTCCACTTACCTACTAGCATGCTTCCCACGCACTCCTTTAAAAGAAGACACTTTAATTAAAAAGTGTCTCTCCGATATATCCGCCTTTTTTTACTCCAGGTAAACACGCAAAAAGTGCGCTGCCTCGGTGGATGATATATTCATTTAATTTGTCAAGACCTGCCAGCCTCTGCTGCATCGGAATGAATTGCTTGCTTGGGGTCCTTTGAAAGGCTATAAATAATAACCCCGCATCGATACTTCCTGTTTTCGAATCCATTCCACCCGCATACGAATATGAGCGCCTTAATAGTTGCTGCGTACCATCGCCACGGGCTAGCCGCATATGAGCAGTCTCTGGAATAACAAACTTTCCATTCTCATCTTTTTCTTCTAAATCTGGCTCATCAAATTCTTGTTCCTTGCCGAGCGGCGCTCCACTCATTCGCTTACGGCCAAAGGTTTCTTCCTGATCCTTTAATGTTGTTCGGTCCCAGACCTCAATGTACATTTGAATACGACGAACCGCCATATAGCTTCCACCCACAAGCCAATTCGGGCCATCACCAGGCTGAACCCACACTTGTTTCAAATCTTCTTTACTATCTGGATTAACCGTTCCATCTTTAAATCCGAATAAGTTACGTGGGGTTTCTTTAACATTCCCAGCATTTTTGGTTCGTTGGAATCCAGTCTGTGCCCAGTGAATGATCAGTTTCCCTCTAGCAATCCGGACTAAATTTCTTACAGCGTGAAACGCAACCTGTGGATCATCCGCACAAGCCTGAATGCAAATGTCGCCGCCGCACCATGTTTCATCTAACGCATCAAAGGAAAACTTCGGCAAATCTTTAAGCTCCTTAGGCTGTTTGGAACGCAAACCAAATCGGTCCTGTCCGTTTTTAACAAAAAGGGATGGACCCACGCCAAATGTTATCGTCAAGTTAGCAGGAGACAGCCCCTCAGCTTCTCCAGTATCCTTGGGTGGTAAAAATCCATTTGATGATAAATCACCGACTGGTTTTCCTTTCATAAGATTCGAAGCAGCCACTGTCCAATCCTTAAAAAGCTTAATTAGTTCACGTTTATCGGTAGTCGTAATTTCAAGAGAGGCAAAATACAAGTTATCCTGCATGGCAGTAACAATGCCTGCCTGATGCGCACCGTAAAAAGGAACCGTATCTCCTCTTTTATTCTCTTCTGGTGCAGCTGCAGTAGAAAGTGACATCACGCCTCCTATACCGGCGGCGCCAATTAGTACACCGACTCCCCCGATTCCCGCTGTTTTAAGCATGTCTCGTCTAGATACCTTTTTTGACAAAAGGGACGCTGATTCACTTTCAGAAATAGATGAATCGCTCACTTAAGATTCCTCCGTTACTATTCCAATCTGAGAAAGAGGTTCAGCAAGAGCATCAATTGACTGACTTAACTCTTTAATTTCTTGCTTATCCAATTTATCATAAAGGGTATAATCTTCTCCTTGCTTCTGCTCGTTTAAAAGATTGTAAACGACAGCAAATTGAGTATCAATCTCCGTCACAAGCGCTTCGTCTTTTTCCTTAAGAGCTGGAGTCAATATAGAAAAGATTTTTTCTGCTCCTTGAACATTTGCAGCAAAATCATATAAGTCTGTATGAGAATAGCGATCTTCTTCTCCCGTTACTTTTGAGGTTGATACTTCATTTAACAGATCCACTGCACCCGTTATTAATAATTCAGGTGTTACTTCAACCGTTTCAACCTTTGCACGAAGTAAGTTAACATCTTTCATCAACTGTTCAGCATATTCTTCA
>NZ_AJTN02000078.1 GCF_000305495.1 Peribacillus psychrosaccharolyticus ATCC 23296
CGCGCCCATGAAAGAGAAAACCGGTACGATTCAAGACCCATCTCAGCCATTAATTGAATATCTTCCTTGTATCGATGATAATGGTCGATCGCTACCTCGCCGTTTGTTCCCTCATACGTCTTTCCAGGAATCTTTGAAAAAACGTCCCAATTGGTTATGCCTTTCCCATCTTCATTCCATGCTCCTTCTATCTGATAAGAAGCAGAAGCCGCTCCGAATATAAAATCATGTGGAAATTTCATATTATAACCTCCGTTTTCATACCAATATATTAAATTCATAGGTACAAATATTAAATTGATTATATACGTTTATTCCATTATTGGCAAACGCTAAAGGGATAATCTTAGGGGATAAAAGAGGAAGGAACTACAAAGAGACGGGAAGAGGCGTTTCCCCGCCTTAATGAAAATATAGTACTATTTTTGTCTTCTCATCCACTGTGTAGCAACCCACTTTTCTCCTGCTATCACTGGGGCTCCACCATGTAACGTTTGTTCGTTGATCTGTTGATCGCTATAGAAATATTCAAAATACACGGCCGTTCCCTTTTTCGGAGATACGGAAAGATTTAGTTTAGGAAAATACGTTTCTCCCCCACTTTCCACATCATTTAAGTAGATAACGATTGTGCTTATCCTATTATTTTGCGCTGCTTTACTTGAAGATGAAAAATAATCATAATGAGCCTTATATTCTTGTCCAGGCGTATATTTTAGAATTTGAATTCCTTCTCCATGTTCAGTGGGTATATTCATAATCAATGAAAGTCTTCTTTCAATTTTGGTAATCATATCATTCTCATTCTCTTCAAAATACATACTGCTGCTCGTTCTCATCTCATTGACTTCACGGGTGGACCCAATCTTCGAACGATTCAATTTATCTTTTGATAAGCTCATCAAGGCGCTACATTCTTCATCACTCAACACATTACCTAAAATGACAACTAGTGGTTCTTCAAATTTAGCTAATATATTAATCTCTCTATCCTCTGTTTTAATTGTATTTCCAATGTGGTTAAAAATAGTTTGTTCTTTCATAATTGATGTAGTACCATCCATTTGTTCCACAACTCCCTAAATATTTAAATTTTCAAACTATTTTATCCGCGTTACCTTATTCCTGTAAGCGTTTTAGCTATGATTATTATACCATGAAGCATCTTCTTTCCAGAAATATCTATCATCTAATCTTGTACTCCATAGATAAAAAACTCCCATCCGCCTTAGCAGATGAGATGAGTTTTAGTGTTTCGACCATCATTAACCGCAATCATTTGTCCGTTATTGTAGCCTGAAGCATCAAACGCTAAGCGATCGATGTTTTCATTTTTTATACCGGAACTTTTCTTCTGTTGTTCTCTAGAGAAAGGAAGAAGCTGACCAAAAAGCTCATTAACGAGCTTTTAGTCAGCTTCTGCTTTATATAGTCTTTAAAAGGTTTTTCATTTCCGTAAGCTGTTTTTGTTGAGTAGTGATAATGTTATCTAGGATTGTTTTCAGTTCAGGATTTTGCGTATATTTCAATATATTCTCAGACATTTTGATTGCACCTTCATGATGCGGAATCAGTTCTTCCAAGAAATCTTTATCTATATTTCCCGTTGTTTTAGCATCTTGCATCGGTAATCATCGTTTTATAGATGTTATTATACGCTTTTAAATAAGCTTCCTCTGCTTGCTTGTTTATTTGCGGATTCATTTTTAGCTTTTCTTTAAGAGAATCCAGTTTCCCAATACCCGCAAGCTGGTCTCTTATAATGGTTGCTGCTAGTTGCTTGACCTGTTCATTATGGCCATATTTCAGGATGTTTTCAGACATTGATACAGCAGCTTCGTGATGCGGAATCATCTCATATAAGAAATCCAGACTTGGATCACCTGGCTTGTACGCCTGTAAGTGCAGTTCCTTCAAATTTATCGGGTCGGGGATCTTTATGATAATAGCTTGTTACAGGTTGAAGACGTTTTACTGAATCTCGTACTTGGACTCTTCTTTCCGGGCAAGATCAGTAAACACAACACCCACCAGATCCCCGCTCTAAAAGGCAAACAAAACAAGATTCTCCGTGTCAAAGAAGGCAAAACTCAAAAAATTCGCGACATCTATATCGCGAATTGCTTCCAGGAGGTTTATGAATACGCTAAAAACGTCCAGAGAGAGCCCCTGTTTATTCCCGTCTCGTAAAGGAGACAGCCCGATTATACCCCTACACAGGCGTACCGGCAGTTAAATAAGGCTGCAGTGTACGCAGGTGTAGAACATGTCGGCAATCATACCTTACTTAAGACGTTTGGTTACTGGTTTTACAAGGCCACAAAGGATATTGCGATGTTGCAGCGAATCCTGCATCATTCCCATCCTTCTGTCACTCTGCTTTATATCAGCATCACCG
This sequence comes from Peribacillus psychrosaccharolyticus ATCC 23296, assembly GCF_000305495.1. GTDB lineage: Bacteria > Bacillota > Bacilli > Bacillales > DSM-1321 > Peribacillus > Peribacillus psychrosaccharolyticus. The sequence continues at coordinate 2,399 of NZ_AJTN02000078.1, forward strand.
AAGAAGAAACGAATAACGTATTAAAAATATTTAGCGTCTTTCACTAAGACCAATTATACATTCGTACTGGTCTTTTGACGTCTCTTCTTCAGCTCAAGCACCTGTTAGTTCATTAAGAATTATCATATAAATCTTATTTAATTAGTGTTTTTCATTTATAACGGCAAACTCATAGTAACTGTTCTTATGTTAAAGCCCATTTTTTCGTATAATTTAATAGCTTGGTTCTCTGCAAAAGCACTTAGTCGGACTTCTGAATATCCATCTTGTTTTAGAAAGTCAATGGCAGTTCTTATAAGCCTTTTAGAAATTCCATTCCCTCTAAATTCTTCTATAACAAATAGTTCATAAATAAATCCATTCATCTTATCAGTAAATTGGTCTTTACTTGCCCCTATAAGAACCCAGCCCATTAATTCATCCTCTTCTGTTGCTATTAAATAATAGCTTCCCTTTTCAAGAAGTGGCTCAACAAGTTTTTTGATTTTTTCATTTGTAGGTTTTACTTCACCCAGTGTGCCATCAAAAACAGCTTGTGGTGAAAGTAAAATAACCATTTTAAGTTCGGAGTCATTAGGTTTTCTAATATCCATTAATTAAGTCCAGTCCTTTCAATATTTTTTTATAAAGTTTAACATCCCATTCTATTAATTCCCTTCCAAAGTCTATAATCACGTATGTTTTCTATTCAATTATCCTGCGCCATTAGTTGAAGATAAAGGGAAAATAGCAACTAGTTAACACAAACAGATGTTATCGGTACTAAAAAAGGATCTTCGGTTGGAAGATCCTTTTAGCAATTAAAGCTCCTGATTGATGATTAAAAAATCAATTCTTTTTTATTGATTGTTTTAAAGAATATTTTCCGGTAGATGCTTTTTAGCTGGTATTACTTGAACATGATAATGAAACTAATCTTGATATATTTTTTGAGCTTCATATTTAAATCCATGATACTGATAGTTTTGTTTTTTGTACATTTCTCTAGCTGTATCTTCTCCATCAGCTATTAAGATTACAAGCTTTTCAGGGAATGTTTCCATTACAAATTCTTGTAATTTGCTACCTATTCCTTTATTTCGGAAATTCTCGTCAACAGTTAGGCCATCAATTTCTGCT
>NZ_AJTN02000077.1 GCF_000305495.1 Peribacillus psychrosaccharolyticus ATCC 23296
GTTGTCGAATTAGTTGTGTAGACTTTCTAATTGATAGGTTACTTTTTTAGTCTCATGCTTTGTCAAAACAATAGGATTCTCCATTTAAGAGATAGATGTGTTCGTGATGTGGAAGACAATTAAGAAGAAAAATAATTCTGATGATATTGTAAATTAATTTGAGACATAGTAATCACATTGAAAGTGAGCCACTTCATATTGAATAACTCCAATTATAGAGGGGATTATATGTAGGTGTCTCTAGTCGATAATAATTGCTTTTTAGTTTAATAATTTGTCTAAAACGCTAGGGTTTTCCTATCTTGATACTTCCAGATTGGTCATAATGATCTTACTAGATCGCTCATATGAACTCAGAAGAATTGAAAAGTAATTCTCTACCTATTTTCAAAAAAGGGACATAGCCCAGTTTATCGATAATGATCACTTCATGTTTAAGCTACTAATTTTGTACTTTTAATTGGATATAAAAAGAAGTTCTCTCCAACGAGTTTAGAGGCAGTTATAAACTGTGAATTAAGTCCTTTCCATTCCCCAACCTCCGTAACAAGTTATTTTCTTCCTGTCCTACTGTTCCAGTGAAAATATTTTCTATTCTTTCTGCGAACTCCACCTTGTAAGTGTAAAAAACAATTTTAATTAAACTACATTAGACTAAAATCATAAGTATCTAGCGTTTATTTAACAGGGTACGAAGCCTGCTAGAGTCTGATTAGTTTTTTTTTCTTTTCTTGTGTGCACTTCCACTTCAAGCAAGGTAGAAGAAGTAAATATTTGTTATAGATACTTTTATACCTTTTCAACAAGAAATAATGTTAATTACTTAGTTTGAAATTTATCATTCTAATACAAAATCCTTGTGTAAAAGGTAATATATTAAATAACATAGAATATACCCCTATATCTTTTGTATCTCCTTGAGAAAAATCAATCGCTCCGTTCCTTCTTGTAACCTTCATTAAGAAGTTTATGGCTTTGTCTGAACTTACTAAGCATACTCCCGAAATATCATCAATTTTTGAAGCATTTAACATAAACCATCCTAATGTAGCCGTAGCTGAAGAATCAGGTCTACATTCAGTTCTCGTTACAGTCCAGTTCCAACTACCATTATCTTGTTGAAATCTAATTGCAGCTTCAGCAAATCTTCTTACACTTTCCTCCAGTGGTATTTTATATTCATTATCTTCTGGTAGTTCATTCCAAGCATCGATAAGTCCGATAGCAAACCATCCAAGTCCTCGGCCCCATCCGTATAATCCAAGGGGCTCTTTGTTTTCTATCTTGTAAGCATGACATGGAAGAGAATGTTCAGCTGATATTCCATATTTCTCATACTCCTTAATTTGCTTTACCGCTAAATCTATACACTCAGTTTTATTATATTTGATTCCGTAGGATACTAAAAAAGGACATATGAATCCTATGGTATCTACATATCTGTAGCTTTGCATAGATTTCCTATATCCGACCGTATCATCGTAACCAATGTGTTCCTTTATCATTTCCCACGTATAATCTAATGCATTTTTATATTGATTAGTATCTATAAAAAAGTCCAATTTTATAACAGCATAGGCCAGAATAGCCGCATCTATATGTTCAGGCTTGTTAATCCATTGACCGGTATGATTAAATTTGGAGTCCAAAAATTTCATCATTTTATTTTTGCTTTCATTATCATTCTTATTCTTAATATACTCTGACAACCCTAGAATTAGAGACGCCTCTTGCCAATACTGTATAGAACTTTTTGTAAAATTTTTATTTAACATATCTAACACAACCAGCCTTGTATTATCGGTTACCTTAATTTTCGGAGTTTTATATAACCATCCAAAACCTTTTTTTACAATTTTCTCATTCCATATATTTTCATCACGATACCTGCCAATATGAATCCTTCTTAACCAGTCTTTAAATATAGGAACGATATCAATCAAAAAAATTAAAGCTACTATACTTAATGTTGTAAAGCTTATTATTTGAATTATCATTACCTATCTCCTTCATGTACTATCTACAAAAATCATATAATTTCTGTATCTCATTTTCAGTCCCTAACTTTTCTTTTGCTAAAGAATCTATGAATGTAGTTCTTAGTACATCATCTCCTATTATTTTTTTAATACCTTCGAAAATTGATGTAGAATCCATTTCTACGATTAATCCATTTTTTTTATCCATAAGTTGATCTTTAGCAGTACTAAAATTAGTTGCAATAATCGGTTTGTGTAATATTTTTGCTTCATCTATAGCTATAGATTTCCCCTCAAACCTAGACGGTTGAACATATATATCTGCCTGATTTATATATGGATAGGGATTTTCTTTCAAACCTAAGAGGATAAATATTCCCTTGAGGTGATATTCTTCAATCATTTTTTCTAACTTCTCTCGGTCCTCCCCTTCCCCAATTATGTACCACTGTATGTCATGTCCACTTTCCACAAGACTTTTACATGCCTCTACTGCCATCTCGAATCCTTTTTGATAAGTTAATCTCCCTACAGAAACCAGTTTAACTCCTTTAAAATTCATTGCTACCTTTTCCAATGCCATATTATTGATCATGTTAGGAGATACGATGTTATACATCACTTCTACTTTGTGACTAAACATAGGAAATCTTTGTTTTAATATATTGGCACATTCTTCTGATACAGTAACTATATTATCTAGTTTACAAAAATAATCCATGTCGATATCCGGATCCATCCCTAACTTGTCATAATCATTATGTATAAACCCAATTTTTTTAGTCGCGATTACCTTATCTATACAAAAATAAATTGGGTGATTTTCCAGATATCCAATTGCTACATCATACTGCTTATTCACACTTTTTAAAGATTTGGAAACATACTTCCAAATCTTTTGAGTGCAAATAGCATTTATTTTTTTCTCTTTTAAAAATATATCCCGCACGTATTCTTGACAAACCTATATCGACTCTTCCTTTTTGTATACAACCAATTAAAGCCTTTTTTATTGGCATGTCAAAATATTTATATTCAAAAGGTTCTTTTAATAATTTTACCCGTTTAGGTATCTTATTGAAAAATATCCCTTCATGTTTAAACAAATATAAATCGACATTATACATAGAATAGTCTATCGTTTCCAATAAAGAAATTAATGCCTTTTCAGCTCCGCCACAATTTAAATTATTTAAAACAAATAATATGTTTTTTTTCATTAGCTACCACCATTAAAGAATTTTGTAAAGCTTATTAATTTCGTCCTCAGTTCCATAATCCTCTTTAAATAAATTATTAACCAAATTATTCTTATAATTTTTGTCTCTTATAAACCTTTCAATACCCTCTACAATAGCATCTGAATTCATAGTAACAATTTGACCATCTACACCGTCTTTTATTTGGTCTCTTGCAGTACTAAAAGCAGTTACAATGATAGGTTTATTTAATATTTTCGCCTCATCTATCGCTATAGACTTTCCTTCAAACTTTGATGTTTGTGCATAAATGTCTGCTTGATTTATATAAGGATAAGGATTAGATTTTAATCCTAATAATTTGAAA
>NZ_AJTN02000076.1 GCF_000305495.1 Peribacillus psychrosaccharolyticus ATCC 23296
TTTTTCTTTTCGTTTGCCGTTTCTCTCGAAGCGACTATGTAAGTATACCAAGCACACTACAGACTGTCAACGATTTTATTAAATTAATTTCAAATGTATTTTTCACCCCTTCTTACCAATGCTTCATTTAATATATTATCAATTATTAAGCCATTAAAAATACGTATATCCAGATACCCAGCTCCCTGAAAAAGATGAATTTGAATCACAAAAAGAATATTATTGATTTCTTCTCCTACTAGTCTTTACTCCCTCCTTAATCTTTAATGATTTTACGTCTTATCCTTGTTCAACTGTCTGCCTTTTATTCAATATAAAAGGAGCTGGTGATCAGCTCCCTAAGAATAATCCCTTTCCCCTTAATGCAAATCAATTTTAACCCTATCTAACTCAAAAGGAATATTAGAACTCAATGAACCCATATTAATTCTTATTACATAGTCATCTATATTGAAATCATTAATGTTACTAATGTCGAATGTAACTCTAAACCGTAAGTTATCTTTATTAATAACTTCAACTGAGTGCTTAACCGCCTCTTTATAAATATCCTTTTCTGATTCTTTCACAAGCGTGACATCATTACGAGCAAAGTCATGAAAAAACGTAAAATCTCGATTCATGTATTTCCCGTTATTTATTTGAAAATCGTAAGCAACAGTTTTATCACCAGTAGTGATTTTTTCCACTCCGACGATAATATCTTGCCTTTCTGCCTTTATTTCAATAGGCGTTGCATCATTTAATTGAATAAAATAGTCTGGTACGCTCAAAGCCACTTTAGGATAAACCTCGATATAACCAGTTTCTTCCTTTAATGATTGAGGAATAATACTTCTACCTTTAACAATAACTTTATCGTTCTCTTCACTTGTTTCTAGATCAATTCCGTCACTGGATATATTAATTTCTTTTCCCTGGTCATCATAAGCCTCTAGACGTACTTGATCATGTTTACCTTCAAGAGGAAATGTGGCTGTATAGTTAATTGCAGTTGAAGCTTTACCTTCAATAATTGAATCAAAATGAACATTTATTTTTGCATCCTCATTATTCGTACCTTTGTCAACAGTTACTGTCTCATAAGGTAATTGGTTTATAGGTACGTTGAATCTCCAACTTCCATCTTTTTCACCAATACTCTTGAATTCAAGTGGGAAAGAAGTTTCTGAAGGTAATTCTGTTTTTGGATAGCTTAATTGTATATGACCTATATAACCATTATCAGATGGCTCCATATAGACTATTTCTTTACTATCCGAAATACCATCTTTACCATCAAATATTTCATATAATCCTTGGATTCTTCCATCTTCCTCTGTTTTAATAGTTCCTTCCACAGAAAATGTAACCCCAATGACAGCTCCATCATAATAAGCACTTGTTATTGTTACATCCACACCCTTTGCACTAAAGGTGTGATTCAATTCTGTGATTAAATCTTGGGATTGTAAACTTCTCCCTACCACATCATTAAAAGCACTATACACATCACCTAACAACGGTACTTTTGCCAGTACGTGCGATAGTGTAGGAGAAATGAAGCTTGAAGAAACAATAATCGTTGCAGCAGCAACTATCGACCATACAATTTTTCTTGGAATCGATCTATTGTTAGTCGCATCCTGACTGGCACGTTTCTTTCCAGCTTTTATTGCCTCTAAAATCCCTTCTTTGGGTACTTCAATCTTCTCATATACTTCTTGCAAAGGTTTTTTCTCCATTATTTTTCATTCCTCCTAACAGTTTTTTTAATTGTACTTTTCCTCTACTTAAATACGTTTTCACCGTATTTTCAGGTATGTTCATTACTTTAGCTACATCACTTATAGGGAGATCATGAAAATAGAAAAGAATAATAGCATTTTTGTGTTTTTCCTTTAACCTACTAACCGCCTCTATTAAATCTAGGTCCTCTACTCTTTTTTCCCTTTTCTCTTCAGTAACCTCAACCATTTCGTTCGAAGGCCATTCTTTGTTTCTCTTTTTTACTACTTCATACGAACAATTTAAAAGAATTTTTGTTAACCAAGTTAAAAAGAACTTTTCATTTTTTAATTGTCCAATGGATAAAAACGCTTTGTAAGATGCCTCTTGGACAATATCCAACGCATCCTCGCGATTCCGAACATATACATACGCTGTCCTGTACAATTGATCCCCATGTAAAACAAGCAGTTCCTCTAAACAATCCTTATTTCCTTTAATCGCCTTTTTAATCAGTTTAAGTTCATTCACCAAATTGACCTCCTCTCTGCCTATTAGAGTGAAATTAGTATACAGAAGTTTCAACTTTTTGTTTTGCCTTCGGAAAAAGTTATCTCAACATAAAAAAAGAGCGTCTTATGACGGCTCTTCTAATATAAATTATAATTTTAGATTAAGAATAAGCTTCTTTAAAGACAGCTCTGATATCGCGCTGATACGGGATGACTAAAGAATATACTCTTTCCTTCGTTCTGCTAGTCCGCATATTTAGCGTTTTGGAATTTATACGAACTGGAGCTTATTTTTTATAGCTGTATGTTTCCAAATAAAGAGACCGTCAAAATTAGTGTTGTTAAGGTACCGGCCGACATTAAGGTTATTATTTTGAATCGATCTTTATTATTTTCTTTCAAAAGTTCTAGTGACAACGTACTCCAAATAATTATAGACACTATAGCTATGACTACAATAATACCTGAAGACATATTTTTTGCTCCTTCTAATTAAACATTACTAATGTTATAGAGTTTTTTAGCTCATTAGAAACAGAGTACCTGTTAACTCAATAAGTTACTTTTCAATCGAATTGATTCCAGGATACAATCTCCACATCCTTAATTTGAACCTCTCCAAGACTTAATAAATGGGGAATGTATGCAAAAAGACCAAATCCGTTACCCTTTTCATTTTCAACTTTGTAATAGTCTAGTGATGCTGAAGGTAATTCTTTTAGTTCTTTATAAGTCTCAATATGCAATAACTTAATTTCACCTTCATTAATATTCATAGCTGGACCCTTGTACTTCTCTTTTGTATAAAAATATATAGCATTCGTATTATTTGTTAATCTTTCAATTGGAATTTTAAAAAATCGTTGTTTTTCTTTAGTTTTGATTCCTAAACATGTAAGAGCTTCATAAACGTAATAGGGGTTTAGAGGTATAAAATGAATAACATCATTCCATAAACAATTAAGTTTAGGAATTTGTCTTTTAAGCAATTTTAATCTATCAGGGTGACTACAATACTTTTTCGTATATTTCTTATACAAATGAGGAGAAATTTCACTTAAAGCATTCAAAGGTATCAGTTTGTCGCCAATCATCTCTTTAGGTACCATATGATATATATATTCTTGCATTCTGGCACCTCCACATCTAATTATGTACACTTCGACAATAGCCCCACATTCTCCTTTTTAATTTCCGTTTTGATTTAAGTTATACAACATATAAACACATCTTATTTCGAGTATTAGTACCTAACTGTAAAAGTGTCCTTTGAATTTACTGAAAATGTATCACTATTTTTTGACGATCTTACACCTTAGCCTCTCCAAAAACGGAAGATACTGTAGTGAAGGGGTTTTTCATTTCG
>NZ_AJTN02000075.1 GCF_000305495.1 Peribacillus psychrosaccharolyticus ATCC 23296
CACTTTTTCTTTCAATTTTCCTCTTTTAATTACACATTCTGGGCAAAAACAGGCTGTTTACCGATGGCGTTGCCTGGTCAGTACCAGGCTTTCTCTTTTTTTCACTCAAGATGTGGGCGGATTCTTCCCAAACTAATGTTGATTCTGCCCTAACTCGCATCTATTCTTCCCTAACCTCGCTTCATTCTCCTTCAACTCACCATCATTCTTCCCTTGCAGGGTAGCACAAAAAAACCAGCACAGGCATAGGCCCGGGCTGGTTTTTAGTTTATTGCTGAATCGAATCGTCTTCTTGTTCAGCTAATGTTTTTTTATGTTTAATGGCGATGCCGAAGAATAGGCCCGATATGCACAAAAAGGCGATCGTTGCGAATAGGTATCCGTAAGTAATAAAGTCTGTTTTGCCTTCAGTCGGCAAGACCATACCCAGATAGAAAAACACGCTGATGCAGATTGATGTAAACGCAAATCGTTTGTAATCGTTTATTTTGGCTTGCATCGGTGATACCTTTGTCTGAGCTTTTCTCATGCTGCCAACACCTCTCTCATAAGCTAGTAATCTCATTCTAACATAGATCAAAGGACCTATCTTCTGTAAATGAATGGAATTACCGTTATAAGAAACTGGTGCTTACTTTAAAGCGTTCTTTAGATCTTCAATTAAATCTTCACTATCTTCAATTCCAACTGAGATACGAATCAAGCCATCTGTGATGCCGAGTTCAGCGCGCCGTTCTGCTGGAATCGATGCATGCGTCATCAACGCTGGAATAGAGATTAAGCTTTCTACTGCTCCAAGACTTTCTGCAAGCGTGAAGTACTGTACTTTGCTTAAGACGTCGGCTGCTTTTTCAGCACTTCCCACGTCAAAGGAAACCATTCCTCCAAAACCGCGTGCTTGTTTTTTTGCAATCTCATGATTGGCATGACTCTCGATGCCAGGATAAAAGACATTTGTAACATTTTTATGTTCCTGAAGGAAATCAACGATGGCATGTGTATTTTTTTCTGTTTCTTCCATACGCAGGCCAAGTGTTTTAATTCCGCGCATCAACAGCCATGAATCCTGAGGCCCAAGAACACCTCCTGTGGAGTTTTGCACAAAATGCAGATCTTCACCCAGCTTTTCATCATTGACCACGACAAGACCTGCTACAACGTCACTATGCCCTCCAATATATTTGGTTGCACTATGGACAACGATATCTGCACCAAGGGTGATAGGATTCTGCCAATATGGTGTACTGAATGTATTGTCTACTACTGTTAATAGATTATTTGCCTTCGCAATTTTTGCTGCACCTTCGATATCCGTAATTTTCAGCAGCGGATTAGTTGGTGTTTCGATAAATAACGCTTTTGTATTATCTTTAATTTCTTTTTCAATATTAGCTAGATTACTTGTATCCACAAACGTTACTTGAATATCAAAACGATTCATCACTTTTGTAATCAAACGGAACGAACCACCGTATACATCATCTGTCATTAAGACGTGATCACCCGATTTAAAGAGCATCAATACCGCTGTCATAGCAGCCATTCCTGATGCGAAAGCAAAGCCTCTTTCACCAGATTCAAGCTCCTTAATCATTTCTTCTAAGGCATGACGTGTTGGGTTGCCTGTACGTGAGTATTCATATCCAGTGTGATTACCTGGACCATATTGTTTATACGTACTTACTTGAAAAATCGGGACGGAAACCGCACCTGTTTTTTCATCACCAAATATACCGCCATGAATCAGTTGTGTTTTCTTTTTCATTTTAACTTCCTCCTTGATAAATCTTTTTACTCATATATCGTTCGCTCGAATCTGGAAAAATAACCACGATATTCGTACCAGGTTTTGCTTTTTTAGCTTCCTTTAGAGCTGCAGAAAAAGCGGAACCGGATGAACTGCCGACAAGCAAGCCTTCTTTCCTAGCAAGCTCTCCAACTAGATTGAATGCATCTTCATCAGAAACCGTGTATATTTCATTAAAATAGCTTTCATCCATATACTCCGGTAAAAACTCCATCCCAATCCCTTCAGTCTTGTGTGGACCTGCCTCACCGCCATTTAAAATGGATCCTACTGGCTCAACAATTACCGTTTTAATTTGAGAATTTTGTTCTTTTAGAAAGCGTGATGTACCCATGAAAGTTCCGCCAGTTCCCGCGCCAGCAATAAATACATCTACTTCCCCATCGAGTTGTTCCCAGATTTCCGGACCAAGTGTTTTGTAATATGCGGCTGGATTAGACGGATTAGCAAATTGCTGTGGACAATACGAACCGGGAATTTCCTGCAATAATTCTTGTGCCTTAGCAATGGCTCCCTTCATCCCCTCTTCTGTTGGGGTATGAATAACCTTTGCTCCCAGTGCTTTCATTAATTCCTGCTTTTCAGCAGAGAATTTCTCCGGCACACAAAACATAACGGTGATTCCAGAATTTATAGCAGCTAGTGCTAAACCAATTCCAGTATTCCCAGCGGTTGGTTCAATAATCGTACCACCTTCAGCTATGAGTCCATTTTCAATTGCAGCATGCAGAAGCTCTCTTCCAAGGCGATCCTTCACACTGCCGCCGGGATTGTAGTACTCAAGCTTAGCAAAAATCCGTACACCCTCAGGAAGTGAAAACTGAGTTATCTCTATGACTGGCGTTTCACCAATCATTTCATGGACATTACGATAAACTTTCATGCTATTATTCTTCCCTTCAATGAGCTAAAAAACAAACGATGCAAGAGAATAGTCTCTTGCATGTTGTGGGTTCCTTATCCTTAGTTAATGCGCTCGAGCATTTTGATGATCAGCTGTGCAGAATTACGACCAGCCGTTTCTAAAAATTCATCAAATGAAATGTTTGATTCTTTACCAGCAATATCGGATAAAGAACGAATAACCACACAAGGAATAGAAAATTGGTATGCGACCTGTGCAATCGCTGCTGCTTCCATCTCAACAGCATATAAATCAGTGAATTTATCACGAACAAAGTCAACACGTACAGGGTCGTTCATAAATGAATCACCTGTTACAATCAGCCCACAACCTACTTGAACCTCAGTAATTTCCTTTGCCGCTTCTTCAGCAATGCTGAATAATTTCGAATCAGAAACAAAAGCTGCCGGTAATTGCGGAACCTGCCCATATTCATAACCGAAGATAGTCACATCCACATCATGGTGACGAACTTCCGTAGAAATAACTACATCTCCTACATTTAGAGATGGATTATATCCACCTGCTGAACCTGTGTTAATAATCGCATCCGGTTTGAATTTCTCAGCTAATATGGCCGTTGACATGGCCGCGTTCACTTTACCAATCCCTGATTTTAATAAAATCACATCTACACCATTCAACTGTCCTGAATTAAATTCACATCCAGCGATAGTTTCTTGCTGAAGATTCACCAATTTATCGCGTAAAATCACTACTTCTTCTTCCATTGCTCCGATGATTGCTACTTTCATTTGTATACCTCTTCCTAATTTTTTTCGGCCTCCATAATCCAGACAAACTGATTACAGCGATCAAAAGTAACAGTAAAGTTATTTTTTTCGAGAATAGCTTGGAAATACGGAATTGTTGTATAATACTCAGTCCGTAAATCGTTCGCTAAA
>NZ_AJTN02000074.1 GCF_000305495.1 Peribacillus psychrosaccharolyticus ATCC 23296
TGGGTAGCCGGAGAAGATCTCCGACACGCAGGCCCGTTTCGCAGCCAAGGATAAAGAGGATATAATCCCGTTCTGAACAATGGCGCTTAAGCGCCCATTTCATATCGTCTAGTTGCTGCTGATTCCGGATCGGCTGCACATCTTTTTCTGATTTCATCTTTTCTCGCCCTTTCTGACGACATTCAAAAATCGGGTCTTGAAACCCTTGGCGTTCAACGATTTGAATGTACGATTTTTTCTCTTTTTTTAGTATAAAGAGAGAAAGCGAAGAAAGTCAATGAAATCAAGGGTTTGAATGTATGATAATTAGACAAATCATACATTCAAATTCAATAAAAAAACCAAGAAGAGAGACATAATTAAACTAGAAATAAATTTTATTAACCTAGATAAATTCCTCTAAAACAAAATATTGTAAAAAAATTAATTAAATGGTAGTATTAGTTAAATATTTTTAACCGAGTAATTTTTTGATAAGGAGTCGGATGTTATGAAACAAATGTTAACCCTAACAGAGCACAGTCAGTTAAAAGCTCTTAGTGATCCGTTACGTGCCGAGATGATGATGCGTTTGCTAGAAAGACCTTATACAGGCCAACAGTTATCTGTTTACTTTAATTTATCTAGGGCAAAAGTTCATTATCATTTAAAGGAACTAGAAAAAAATCAACTGATTGCAATAGTCAAAAAAGAAGAAAAAAACGGTATCATACAAAAGTTTTACCAATCGGTGGCCAGAGGATTTACTCCTTCTGCAGAGTTACTTCCACACCTAGAAGATATTAATGAAACCTCTAGGCAATTCCTGCTGCAAATGGCAGAACGAACTAAAAGTGTTATTCTCTCTGCACCTGAAGATGCTTTTAAAATGAATAAGGCCAGTGAGGACCCTTCTGATTGGGATTACATAGGTTCCATGTGGCAATTTTCTGCAAAAGAAGAGCACTTCAAAGATTGGATAAAAAAGTATTTCGCTCTGATGCAGGAATTTAGCGAATTAACAAAACAAGACCTTCCAAATCATCCTGATAGCAAAATCTATTATATTTCCACAATGGCTTTTCAAATTGACGAGCCAATAATGGAGGAATTAAAAAGCAAAAAGGAAGAGAAGTAAGAAAGATACTTCTCTTTTTTTAGAATTATGTTAAAAAAAATTAACCGATTCAACTAAATTTAACTTAGGGGGATAAAGCATGAAATCTTTACTCACAAACAAAAACTTTATCTATTTGTTTTTAGGAAGAATAGTCACAAATATGGGAGATAGTATTTATTATGTTGCCTCCATGTGGCTTGTATTTGAACTGGGTAATAAAAGCACTTTTTACACGGGCCTTGTTGGTTTTTTGATTTTACTCCCCAAAGCCATGCAGTTTTTTGTAGGTCCGTTTGTCGATAGGTGGAGAATTAAAAAGACTTTAATCATTACACAAATTCTACAATCTATTCTCATCTTAATTATCCCTATATCCTATTTTTTTGATTTTCTTTCCGTTCAAATGATTTTAATTATTATGCCTTGTATTGCATTTATAGAAGAATTCGCTTACCCCACTCAAACAAAGGCTCTTCCTTTAATCCTTAATAAATCAGAACTAATAAAAGGGAATTCTCTATTTTCTTTTGCCTATCAAGGAGTAGATCTTGTATTTAATGCTGTTGCAGGAGTTTTGGTCGCATCTATAGGAGCAATTAGCTTGTACATAGTAGATTCCATAACCTTTGCTATAGCAGCTCTCTTTTTTAGTTTATTAAAAGTCCCCCAAGATACAGAACATAAATTTCTAGAAGAGAAAAATCTACAGTTAACAATAAGTAGTTATTTTAAAGAATTAAAAATGGGGTTTTTAATCGTTTTTAATTCGTTAATATGGGTATTTTTAATAGGCTCTTCATTGATTAATTTTTGTATTGGTATCACTATGGCTATACTACTTTCTTTTGCTGATACGTTAGGTGGAGTCGAAATATATGGACTATTATTAACGTCGTTATCCGCAGGTTCTTTAATTGGGGCTTTATTGGGTTCCACACTTGGGAAATATCGTGTTGGTATTCTTTCCATTGTGTGCTTTATACTTGGCTCGTGCAGTTGGACATTTGCAGCACTAGTTTCTTCACCTGTTTTTTCACCCTTATTCTTTGGGCTAGCATGGATTCCAATTGGGGCAATAAATGTACTATTTGCAGGGGTTTTGCAATCCATCATTCCAAATGAAATTTTAGGTCGAGTTAGCTCAGTGATACAAAGTTTAGGTGTAGTTTTTATGCCAATAGGATCTTTATTAGGAGGTTACTTAGCTACATTAGTTACTAGTAAAATTGTATTTTCTTTTACTGGTGTTGGATTTCTATGTATAGCTATTATTTGGTTAGTCCATCCAACATTACGGGCATTACCCAAGGTGAAAGAAATGAGTGCAAAGACTTTCAAACTTAATTTCGAAGTGATAAAGAGTAATGACAGAAAAATAGATTGAAAACAGAAAAATAAAAAGTGAAGGTGAACTATCCTTTACATAATAGTAACGAAAAAAGGATCTTTTGAAAGATCCTTTTTTCGTTTCCGATAAGCGCCGTTGTGTGAACACATAAAGATAAGGAGGCTGCCAAATGGTGGTCTTTTGAATGTATGATAATTACTATAATCATACATTCAAAACCAAATAAAAAAATACTTTTTTCAACTATCGGGGCAGATTGGTTTAAGTAGAGGTATAATTTTATAAAAGCTTACAGGTGGTGGGAAAATGACTTTAAAAGAGTTTATTGAGTTCCAAGAAGGTATAGCAATCGGGGAAGAATACTCATTTACATATCAAAAAGAAGAATATTGGATAAGCCAAAATCCAGGTGCGTGTTATCTTACGCGAGTCAGAGGTTCCTTTACTCAAGAGTTTGAAACTTCTGAGGCTCTTTTTAAGGATGGAACAATCGAAGGAAGACTTCTTTCGGAAATTTATATGGATATTGAATGGTAATATTAATCGTTAATATGTACTTGTTGAACTAATTGGCGGCCTTCTTAATGAATGTATGATTCTTACACTAATCATACATTCAGATTGAAGAAAAAATTAAATATATACAACATCTCAATATTATGAAATATTTAAATTTGAGAGGCAGGTTGGACAGAATTGATAAGAAACAAAATCTATGTTGCTCTTTTGGTATCATCTATAGTGGTCGTTATAATCGCACTCATCAGTTTAATAGATGATGGATTGGCAAGCATGTTTGAAGTATTTGCAATTTTTCCTATGTATGTCTTTACACTTGTTATTTTATTCGGTGTGCCACTTTCTTTTCTTATTGATTTCTTAACAAGAGATTTATCAAAGAATAAAAGCATTATTGAATTTTTTATCTATTTACTTTTCGGTTCACTTTTTGGCTTACTTTTTTTTGTTGTATTCCCGGAAATCGTACCTCTAACAGTCGTAACTGGCCTGATTGTATCGGGATTATTCTACAGTTGCGAATTAATTATTAAAAAGGGAGGAAAGCAAAAGCAAAATATTAAATATATTTCTTTTATATTGCTTATTTTGATTGTCACTCTAAATATCGTATCTTTCTCCAATTGGCTGCCTTTTTAATGTACGAGGCTCAACATAATCATCCATTCCACTATAAAAAGCCGACACGAGGCCAGCTTCCGAGATCAGATCTTATGTTAACTAAAAAAAAAGGCTGTCA
>NZ_AJTN02000073.1 GCF_000305495.1 Peribacillus psychrosaccharolyticus ATCC 23296
AGGTGATACCGGGGCAACCGGAGTAACAGGAGCAACAGGTGATACCGGGGCAACCGGAGTAACAGGAGCAACAGGTGATACCGGGGCTACAGGAGCCACGGGAGTAACAGGTGATACCGGAGCCACCGGAGTAACTGGAGCAACAGGTGATACCGGAGCCACCGGCGTAACTGGAGCAACAGGTGATACTGGGGCAACCGGAGTAACCGGACCTACAGGTGATACCGGAGCAACAGGAGCCACAGGAGGAGGTCTATCCGAATTTGCATATATTTATAACTTAGTTGCTCAAGTAGTTGCATTAGAGGCAGATGTTTCGTTTAGTACAAATGGATTAATTACACCTGGAATTACTCATGCTCCTGGGACTTCTACGATTTCTGTAACCACCGCGGGAATTTATGAAGTTACGTTCTCAACAACTCATGTAGAACCAAGTCAATTTGCGCTATTTTTAAATGGTGCTGAGGTGGCAGGAACAGTCTATGGTTCAGGTGCAGGGACTCAGCAAAATAACGGCCAAGTGATTCTTTCGATTGCATCTGGAGATGTTCTCACACTACGAAATCATACCTCTTCCTCAGCCGTCACTCTTCAAACACTGGCAGGAGGAACACAAACCAATGCAAATGCATCAATTTTGCTGAAAAAATTAGATTAATTGTAGTAAAGACTTTAATACTAACTAAGAAAGTAGAAATTGGAGAGTTGTATTTTTTTCCAACTTCTACTTTTTCTTGATTAAATACTTAACCATAAATCGTTAAACAGTAATACTTTGAAAGTAAGTATTCGTACGGATTATTATAATCTTCATTAAGATATACACGGCTTTAAAGGAGTGATATAGATGTCTAATTCTTTGAAGTCATTTGATCATATCCAACACCCGTATGTTTATTTGGACTTGTAGAAATTGAAAAAACTGAACTATGCAAAAAAAGCATGTTGCAAAGGCCGATGTACCTTGTTATGTCAGTTACGCTTTACCAGAGGCAAACAAATATTGAAGATCCAATTGGATACAGAATTGACATACTAGAATGGGTTAATCGATATCTTTACATAAGCAGAAAAAGTCAAAAATCACTGACAAGTAAGCATTAATAATGTTTCGATAGTTTCTTTTTAATAAAAATATCGTATAATAAGGATGAGGTGAAGAAGTTGATTCAGATGTCTGAATTGTTAAAAATGATCCCGATTACTCCAGAAGAAGAAAATAGGATTCCAACTGATAAAGCAAAAAAAGCTTTAATCCTGAAAAAATTAGAGAATGCCTTAATTGAAGAAAAGGTTCTCCTAGGTGAGCTATCTGAAGAAGAAGATTTAGCAGTAAAAGAATTGACTAAGGATTTGATTGTCGATGATGTTCCTGAATATATATCTGTTAAGGAAGTAGCCTGGTTAACAGGTTTATCTCCACAAATTGTGCGCCGTCATTGTGCAAAACATAAATACATTGCGTATCAACCGAGTGGAGAAAATGGAACATGGTACATTGAATCCGATCAATTCAGAAGTTTTCCAAATTGGGAAGAGTTCCTGCAAGTACGAACTGAAATGCTCAAACGTTCACAACATACGAATAAACTTGCTTTCCAATTATGGTACGAAACGGATATTGACAGTTTTGAAAAAGAACAATAAAAAGTAAAAATAAGTACGCGGCCAATTAGGCTGCTTACTTATTTTTTTTCTGTAATGAATGGCAAAAGCACACAAAATAATGAAATTTGAATAAGGTGGAATAAATCAATGGAGGAGAGTGATTCTATGTATTATTACTCAATGAGAGGCATGTCTGAAACGTGTATTAGTAAGTCAGCGAGTGACTTGAAAAATCATATGAGGATGCTTTGGGAGCAGCATGTATTCTGGACCAGGCTGACCATTGTAAGTCTCGTCTTTTCTTTACCAGATAGTGATGCTGTGGTCGCACGTTTACTTCGCAACTCCGTGGATATGGGGAATTTATTGAAGCCTTACTATGGCGATCAGGCTGCTGAGAGATATGCTCACTTAATCCAGGAACATCTGGTCATTGCAGCAGATTTAATAAAAGCCGCAAAAGTCGGTGATCAAACAATAGCAGCCACTTTGGAGAAAAAATGGTACGCCAATGGAGATGAAATCGTTGCTTTTTGGTATTCAATTAATCCTTTTTTACCCCTAACTGATTTCAGAAAGATGTTTTATGATCACTTGGCTATGACAAAAGCAGAGGCTGTCTATATGCTTCAGCATGATTACCAGTCTAGTGTTGACGTATTTGAAAGAATTGAGTCGGAAGCCTTGCAAATGGCTGATCTACTTTCAACTATCATTATTCAACAATTTCCTTCGGTTTTTTTAACTTAAGAATCATTTGCAAATCCACAGAAAATCATCTCCGCCATTCCATTAATTGTTATAATTATATAGGAAGGGGGAGATAAATGTGCTTCAAACTGAAGAAAATATTATAGAGTTAATTAAGAATGATCCATGGATGATGGACATTCTTAAAGCTGTTCAAAAGCTAGAACTTTCTGATGCGTGGATATGTGCAGGGTTTATCCGCTCGAAAATTTGGGATACGCTTCATGATTTTTCAGTGAGAACAAAATTGAATGATATAGATGTTATTTACTATGATCCTAGTAATATCGAGGAGGAGCAGGAAAAGAAGTATGAACGGATACTGAATGGACTTGATTCTACCCTTCCTTGGTCAGTAAAAAATCAAGCAAGAATGCATGTGCTAAATAATTTCACTCCATATACCTCTTCAACGGATGGCATCGCACATTTTCCCGAGACAGTAACAGCGCTAGGCGTTCGGTTAGATGAGCAGCGGAAACTACTATTGGCTGCCCCGTACGGAGTAAGAGATGTACTTGAAATGGAAGTATTTCCGACACCAGCCTTTCAAGAATCAGCACTAAAGCAGATCTATCTAGACCGAGTAACTCAAAAAAACTGGCCAGCACTCTGGAAAAAGGTCAAAATTTTCAGGTGATTTTGTAGTGGATAAAAATTTATGTGTAAAGGGAAAGAATGATATCTTTCTCTTTACATGATTAAAATTTGATCATAGCTCCGGAGTCATTAAAGACTGAAGAAGGATTCCAGGCAACTTCCCAAAGGTTGTTTTCTGGATCAGCGAAATAAGATGTCCTCCCTCCCCAAAACGGCTTCAGTAGGCATCCGCAAAATTTTCCCCCCAGCTTCTTGAATCTTCGCAATGGCAGCATCTACGAGTTCAGGAGTCTCCACATTAATAGCTAAAGTGACGTTATTGTATATTTCTGCTGACTGTTTGATTTCAACCCCGGCATCGTCGGCTAACTCTGATACTGGAAAAAGGGTCAAAAGGACGCCTGCTGTATTAAAAACGGCGTAGGTATCAGAACTGAAATCTAGTTCAGCCCAACCTAACTGTTGATAAAATAGCCTTAGTGCAGGCAAATCAAAAGCACCAATCGTTATTAACGAAACACGTTGTGGAACCATATTCTGACCTCCATAGTTATATTTTATATATTTAATTTCGATTAATTCTATTAAACTCCTCTATTTTTACTATGAAGAAAATCGGGTAAATAAAAGAAATTGTATCTTTTTATGTCTTTTTATACCTTTTTGTGTAAAAATATGATGACAAAAGTTTTATCTTGGTAAATAATAATAGAATGGGGAATATTTTAGTGTAAACTAAAGGAGTATTTATGAACAATCAAACAAGTCGTCAAAGTAAATTTAATAAGTAAAAAGAAAAAGAA
>NZ_AJTN02000072.1 GCF_000305495.1 Peribacillus psychrosaccharolyticus ATCC 23296
AATAACGAAAAGTGAAAGCGACTGTTCTGCTTTGAGAGGCGTTGGAGAGCCGGCCAGGCAAATCCTGAACTTGGATTTGAATGACGGATCGAAACGACCGATAAGCAAGGAGCCGTAACTGGACAAAAACGTTTTAATTACATGCAAAAAACCTTCTTATTATCTAGTTTTGAAAGAATAAGTAAAATTGTTCTTGAATTTTTAACAAAAAGATATTATAATAATAAATGTCTTTCAAAATGAATAATGTCTGGTAATGATGGCGAAGAGGCCACACCCGTTCCCATTCCGAACACGGAAGTTAAGCTCTTCAGCGCCGATGGTAGTTGGGGGTCTCCCCCTGTGAGAGTAGGACATTGCCAGGCAGATTCATTTAAAACCACTATTATTCCGCAGTAGCTCAGTGGTAGAGCATTCGGCTGTTAACCGAACGGTCGTAGGTTCGAGTCCTACCTGCGGAGCCAAATGGAGAGCTGTCCGAGTGGCCGAAGGAGCACGATTGGAAATCGTGTAGACGGGTAACCCTGTCTCAAGGGTTCAAATCCCTTGCTCTCCGCCATTACTTCACGGCCCCTTGGTCAAGCGGTTAAGACACCGCCCTTTCACGGCGGTAACACGGGTTCGAATCCCGTAGGGGTCACCAACACATACATATTGGAGGATTAGCTCAGCTGGGAGAGCATCTGCCTTACAAGCAGAGGGTCGGCGGTTCGATCCCGTCATCCTCCACCATTATTTTTTAAAAGTGACGTTAGTAAAATTCCCATTATCGCGGGGTGGAGCAGTTCGGTAGCTCGTCGGGCTCATAACCCGAAGGTCGCAGGTTCAAATCCTGTCCCCGCAATCATAATGGTCCGGTAGTTCAGTTGGTTAGAATGCCTGCCTGTCACGCAGGAGGTCGCGGGTTCGAGTCCCGTCCGGACCGCCATTATTATTATGGCTCAGTAGCTCAGTCGGTAGAGCAAAGGACTGAAAATCCTTGTGTCGGCAGTTCGATTCTGTCCTGAGCCACCATTACAAACTTAATTTATTAAGTTTACTAGCAGTATCTTATATGGAGGGGTAGCGAAGTGGCTAAACGCGGCGGACTGTAAATCCGCTCCTTAGGGTTCGGCAGTTCGAATCTGCCCCCCTCCACCATCTTTACAGGGGCATAGTTTAAAGGTAGAACTGAGGTCTCCAAAACCTCCAGTGTGGGTTCGATTCCTACTGCCCCTGCCATTTTTAAATTACATCTAAATAATTTCTCTTATCATGGCGGTTGTGGCGAAGTGGTTAACGCACCTGATTGTGGTTCAGGCATTCGTGGGTTCGATTCCCATCAGTCGCCCCATATTTTTTTGAGAAAATATAATTAATATATAGATACTAATGGGCTATAGCCAAGCGGTAAGGCAACGGACTTTGACTCCGTCATGCGTAGGTTCAAATCCTGCTAGCCCAGCCATTAGCGGAAGTAGTTCAGTGGTAGAATACAACCTTGCCAAGGTTGGGGTCGCGGGTTCGAACCCCGTCTTCCGCTCCAATAAATATTGGCGGCATAGCCAAGCGGTAAGGCAGAGGTCTGCAAAACCTTTACCACCGGTTCGATTCCGGTTGCCGCCTCCAATTATTTGCCTGAGTGGTGGAATGGCAGACACGCCGCACTCAAAATGCGGTGCCGCAAGGCGTGCCGGTTCAAGTCCGGCCTCAGGTATTACTAAAAAGACTTCGTATTTCATATACGAAGTCTTTTTTCTGTTTGAATTTAAGTCCCATTGATGAAGGAATAGGTCATATTATGAGATAAACCCTTAAAAACAGTCCCAGACGGGAATAAAGCATGTTCAGACAGGATTAGTGTTCCCTCAGACGGGAATAATTCAAAAGCAGAAAGCAAATAGAGAAAGCCCCCTCTTTATATACCTCCAAGGCAACGTGTCCCCTAAACAGAGATCCAATCATGGAACTCTCCTTTCTAGGCAAGATTATCCTTATCATTAATTTTAAAGAATTATTTGATAGAACAAAAAAGATATGGAAATCTATTTACAATTTGTATAGAATAGGGTAAAAGATTAAAAGTTTAAGGTTGATAAAGTTACTCTTAGGGGGTGAAGAGAGGCGGGGTGGGCTTTTGAGATAATGAATCAGGGAGTAGAGTAAGCAAATCTTCATTTACGATTGTTAGTTGTGTAAAAAGCAGGAACAGCCAGGGGTAAATTTAAAAATATTTTGTATTGTGATTGTACCTTAATAATGTAAGCGTTTACTTATGACTGTATTCTGTTTTTAAAAATGGAGGTATGTTATGACTTTTGTACAAGACGTAACAGCAGTAGGGGGAAATCTGGGACTGACAGCGTTAGTTGCTGTTATTCCAATACTATATTTTTTCTGGGCTTTGGCAATTAAAAGAATGAAAGGGTATATAGCAGGGCTGACTACATTATTGATTGCTTTGATTTTAGCTGTAGCTGCATTCGGAATGCCTGCACAATTGGCGGTCATGTCTGCTACGCATGGTGCAGTATACGGTATAATCCCTATTGGCTGGATTATTATTAGTTCCGTTTTTCTATATAAACTGACTGTAAAAACAGGGCAGTTTGATATTATCCGTAATTCAATCATTTCTATTACTGAGGACCGCCGTCTGCAAGCATTATTAGTAGCCTTCTCTTTTGGTGCATTTCTTGAGGGAGCTGCTGGTTTTGGTGCCCCTGTTGCGATATCGGCTGCACTACTTGTCGGGCTAGGATTTAATCCTCTGTATGCAGCAGGTTTGTGTTTAATTGCTAATACAGCCCCGGTTGCATTTGGGGCCATCGGCGCACCAATCCTGGCTTTAGAAGGTCCAACGGGGATTCCTGCAATTGAAATTTCAAAAATGGTAGGGCGTCAATTACCGTTTTTATCCATTTTCATCCCTTTTTATTTAATTGTTATTATGGCAGGCTTTAAAAAAGCACTAGAAGTAATGCCAGCCATATTAGTAACGGGAATTACCTTTTCCCTCACTCAATTTTTAAGTTCAAACTACCTCGGTCCAGAACTTCCAGATATTCTGTCAGCCTTAGTATCAATTCTTGTATTAGGAATATTTCTTAAGTTTTGGAAACCAAAAACTATCTTTCGCTTTTCAGCGGAAAAAGAATTGGCGTCAACTCTCGCAGTAAATGAACCCGATGAGGATCAACCACATACAGATAAACAAATTCTTAAAGCATGGTCTCCTTTTTTTATTTTAACGGCTATCATTTCCATCTGGGGAATCCCAGTCGTTAAGCAAGCTTTAACAGGCCATTATGAGGGCAGTAACCTATTTTTAACTGGACTTAATTCTATAGGACAAGTCTTTACTTTTATTCCTAATGTTCCTTTACTGAATAATAAAGTTATAAATGTTGCTGGTGATGCAGTCCCGGCATTTTATAAACTTGAGTTTTTAGGAGCTGCTGGAACTGCCGTTCTTATTGCGGCGATTATAACAAAATTTATTTTCCAAATCTCCTGGAAGGATTGGCTGCTTACTTTTGCAGAGACACTAAGTGAGTTGAAATTTCCAATTATTACGATTGCGTCAGTTGTCGGTTATGCGTATGTAACCAATGCTTCTGGCATGAGTACAGCAATGGGGATGATATTAGCGAAAACAGGAGTTCTATTTCCTTTCTTCTCTCCAATACTTGGATGGCTTGGCGTATTCATTACTGGCTCTGATACATCCTCTAACTTGCTCTTTGGTAATATGCAGCAAGTTACTGCGAATTCTATCGGCATGGACCCAGTGCTTGCAGTGTCTGCGAACTCTTCAGGTGGAGTTACCGGCAAAATGATTTCTCCTCAATCAATAGCAGTAGCTTGTGCT
>NZ_AJTN02000071.1 GCF_000305495.1 Peribacillus psychrosaccharolyticus ATCC 23296
TTACATTTATATCCGCAGTCGTATTTCTTGCCACCATACCTAGTAAAGTACTTTTGCCGACTCCACTTCCTGCAAATATACCGACACGCTGCCCTTTACCTACGGTCAGCATACTATCGATCATTCTAACCCCAACATTTATCGCTTCATTTATAGGCGGTCTCTCCATAGGATTCGGAGGATTTTGGTCAACAGGAATAGATGACAGTCCTTTTGGAATCGGCGAACCATCAATTGGTCTCCCAAGGGGATCAATTGCTTTACCGATTAATTCTGCACCGATTTTGACTTCTAGGGGGCGAGATGTCCCCTCAACAATTGATCCCGGTGAAATTTCTGCAAGCGTAGTATACGGCATCAAAATAACCATTTCTTCTTTAAAACCGACTACTTCAGCAAGAATTGTTTTTTTCTTGCTTTTGGTACCTGCATGAATGTAACAAACATCACCGATGGAACTTTCAGGACCTTGTGATTCAATCATCAAGCCGACTACCCGTTTTACACGTCCAAAATGCTTAAACGTTTCAATTTGATCGATAAGGGGCAATAAATCATTCGCTTTCATCTGTTACTCCCCTGTCCAATAGGTCTGCTAACTTCCGCTTAATTTCAGCCAGCTGACTATCAACCGAAGCATCAATTCTGCCATTTCCAGATTCGATAATACAACTGTTTACTTCAAGATCACTGTCGGGATAGATATAAACATTAATCTCCTTTGGGAAGATCGCCTGAAGTTCTTCTTTCTGGGATAGAATGGATTGGTAATGTTCAGGATGGATATGAAGTTCTACCTCGCTATAGTCACGCGCTTCCTTGATTGCCCTTTTTACGATTGATACAAACGCTTCTTCTGATTGATCTAATTGAGTACCGATAATCTTACCGGCTACTTTTATTCCAAGATCTAGGATTGTCTGCTCGGCTTTAGCTAGCTTATCTAAATAATCCATTTTGCTAGTTTCAACGATTCCTTTTGCCATCTCAATCGAATGTGTATATTCTGCTAGTCCTTGGCTTCGGCCGGTTTCAGAGCCTTCTAAAAACCCGGCATCGTATCCTGCTTGAATATATTGTTGTTTTTCGGTTTGTTCCCAATATATTTTAGCCTGTTCGATATCTTGGTAAATTTTTTGAGCTCTTTGCTTGGCCTCTTCTTCAATTTTGTGTGCTTCCCGTCGGGCATCCTCTACTAATTCACGTGTTACTTGAGTTTCTGCTTGTTCTTCAGTACCAGGAGATTGATAATGATAGTTTCGGATTTCAATCGTCTTACCGGAATTTTCTTCCGTTTTCGTGAAATGTGACTTAATAATCCTAGACAATAATATCATCCCCTCCGCCGCGGGCAACGACAATTTCCCCAGATTCTTCAAGCCTTCTTATAACAGCAACAATGCGTGACTGTGCTTCTTCTACATCGCGCAGGCGCACAGGTCCCATATATTCCATTTCTTCCTGAAAAGTATCAACCATTCGTTTTGACATATTCCTAAAGACAATTTCCTTCACTTCATCACTGGCAACTTTAAGTGAAAGCTTCAGATCTTCATTTTCAGAATCCCGGATTACTCGCTGAATAGCACGGCCATCAAGCGTGACAATATCCTCAAACACAAACATCCGTTTTTTAATTTCCTCTGCAAGTTCTGGATCCTGAATCTCAAGTGCATCAAGAATCGTTCGTTCAGTCGAACGGTCGACCCCGTTTAATACATCCACCACAGCTTCTATCCCCCCTGTTTGGGTATAATCCTGAGTGACTGTAGCTGATAGTTTTCTTTCGAGAATCTGTTCCACTTCATTAATTATTTCTGGTGAAGTACTGTCCATGGTTGCAATCCTTCTGGCAATATCAGCCTGAACCTCTTGAGGAAGCTCCGATAATATCTGCCCAGCCTGCGGCGGATCGAGATACGATAATACCAATGCTATCGTTTGAGGATGTTCATTTTGGATAAAATTTAAGATTTGAGCAGGATCTGCTTTCCTGGCAAAATCAAATGGCCGAACCTGTAATGATGAAGTCAATCGGTTAATAATAGCTGCGGCCTGTTCGTTTCCTAAAGCTTTCTCAAGAACTTGTTTTGCATAGCCTATCCCGCCTTGAGTAATATAATCTTGCGCCAGTGCAATAGTATGAAATTCTTCGAGTATACTCTCTTTTTCATGTGAATCGACTTTTCTTACTCCAGATATCTCCAAGGTGAGCCTTTCAATTTCTTCTTCTGAAAGATGCTTATATACAGAAGCGGAAACATCAGGTCCTAAGGAAATGAGAAGGATGGCAGCTTTTTGCTTTCCGCTCAGCCCGCCTTTTTTCTTTCTTTCTGACACCTTCATTCCTCCTAGTCTTCAGCAATCCAGCTTCGCAATAGTTTTGCAAATTCATCTGGTTTTTCTTTCGCCAATTTTTCCAGCTGTTTTCTTTTTAATGTTGCTTCCGTTTCTGTTTCATTATTGAGATTAGGTACTTCTGCACTTACATCAATCATCTCTTCCTCTTCTTCAAAGTCCTCTGTTCTTCTAGAACGCAGGAATAAGATTAAGAGAATAATAATAACCAGCAGTAATATTCCTCCAACGATATAAATCCATACTGGCACTGTATTCTTCACTTCGTTCTTGAATTCAACTTTGCCGTTAAACGGCTGCACCGATAAAGCAATTTTATTATTAATGTCTTCATCATTTAGTGTTTCTTCAGCAGAATCTTTATCTATCGTTGTCCGAATAATAGTACCAAGAACCTTAACAATATCATCTTTACTTTGTTGTGAAAGCGAATTAATATCATCCACATTCGGCGGTTCTACCATAACCTGAATACCTAAATCCTTAACCTTATAAGGACTTTCGATAATTTCTTTTTTTATTTCGATTTACTTCACTATTTATTGTTTCTTCTACTTTTTCATAATCACCATTACCGTCTGAACCAGCAACATAACTTGTCCCAAGCGAGTCGGACGAATCTTCAGATTGAGGTACTCCGCCTTGAGCAGACGCCCCTTCCCCAGTATATGTTTCAGTTAGACGTTGAGCCGATATCGTCAGACCTTCCATATTCTCTTCATCGACCGGAGAAACAAGATTTTCTTCTCGATTTTCCTGAGTGAAATCTACATCTGCAGTTACTGAAACAACAACCTTATCCCGTCCCATTATTGTCCCCAGCATACTTTGAACTTGCCTTTGAATATCCCGTTCAATTTCTTTCTTAATTTCATGCTGTGTCGTGAAGTTTGTACCTGCTTGAAGATTTTCATCATTTTTTAAGTCAAAATACTCAAAATTTTGATTCATAATGACGATATTATCAGTAGGAAGATTAGGCACACTCTTTGACACTAAATGATAGAGTGATTTAACCTGAGCTTCTTCAAATTGATAGCCTGACTTTGTTTTTAAGACAATAGATGCTGATGCCTTTTCTGTTGATTCATTGACGAAGACACCATCGTCAGGAATCGTTATCATAACGCTCGCATCTTGAACTCCATCAATTTTCTTAATCAGGTTGGCTAACTCTGTTTGTGTAGCATCGAGTTTTAATACATTAAATTCGTTTTCTGTCATCCCTAATCCAGCATTTTGACCAAAAAACGAATAATCAATATTACCTGAATCCGGTATTCCTTCGGCTGCTAATTCTACCTTTAGTGTGTCGACACTTTCTTCAGGAACCATTATGGTCGTCCCATTATCAGCAACCTCTGACTCAATCCCTCTGCCATCAAGATTTTCTTTAATCCCTCCGGTTTCCGATGGGGTTAAATCACTGTACAGAGGAACTAGGTTAGTGCGATTACTAAGTGTAAATGCAACGATAATTCCCAGTATTAGAATGAGACTAATACCTAAAAACCAAAACTTTTGTTTTTTATTCTTACCTTCCCAAAAAGCATTTGCCTTATTTTTAATATTGGTCAAAGCATCATTCATTTTAATCCCCCGGTCAATCTGTGTGATTTATGAAGGCGAACTTGCGCGCCTAGCCATTTTCCATATTATGAGGAGTTAAACTGAATGCTAGA
>NZ_AJTN02000070.1 GCF_000305495.1 Peribacillus psychrosaccharolyticus ATCC 23296
ATGTCATTACCTTTGGAGAGCCGATGGCTATGTTCTATGCAAATAGAGGTCAAGCCTCTCCATTTGGTTAATTCTTTTTCACGTGCACTAGCAGGTGCAGAGTCGAATGTAGCTTGTGGGTTAGCGCGTCTTGACTTGCATGTAGGATATATGACGAAGCTCGGTAATGATAGTTTTGGGAAATTTATTATGGAAGAACTGAATAAAGAAAAAGTAGATACGATGGGGGTTCGGTTTACTAATGAGAACGCTACGGGAATGCTGATTAAGTCAAAAGTAGTTGAAGGAGATCCAGAGGTCGAGTATTTCAGAAAAAACTCGGCAGCGTCAACTTTAAATACAAATGACCTTTCTGAAGAATACTTCGGTCAAGCAAAGCATCTGCACGTGACGGGGATTCCTTCAGCGCTGTCTACTGGATGTCATGAATTTTCAGTAGCAGCAATGAGGTTTATGAAGCAAGAAGGAAAGACTATTTCCTTTGATCCGAATTTGCGACCTAAATTATGGCCGGATAAACAAAAAATGATTAAAGAAATCAATCAGCTTGCTTGTTTAGCAGATCTATTTTTACCGGGGATGTCAGAAGCTGAAATATTGACTGGTCTTTCTGCACCTGAGGAAGTGGCAGATTTCTATATAAGTAAAGGTGTTAAAACGGTCATTATCAAGCTTGGTGCGAAGGGTGCTTACTATAAAAAAGGTAGTGAGGAAGGCTACATAAAGGGGTTTGTGATTGAAGAGATAGTGGATACGGTAGGTGCCGGAGATGGCTTCGCTGTTGGGGTTATTAGTGGATTGCTTGACGGTAAATCGATTCAAGAAGCTGTTATCCGCGGCAATGCAATTGGTGCTCTTCAAGTTATGTCACCGGGAGATATGGATGGAATGCCGACCAGATTGAAATTAGATGAGTTTATTGAAAAACAGTATAAGGTTCAAAATAGTTAAAAGCGGTACTCGATTATCTGATTACAAAGCTTGAGAAATCATTAATGGATATGATTGGAGAGATTATAATGAGAATAAAAGCGAGCATTGAAAAAGTTCCTGGTGGTATGATGGTTGTTCCGTTATTTTTTGGGGCCTTGATAAATACTATATTTCCTAATACAGCTACTTATTTCGGTGGATTTACTGGCGCTTTATTAACAGGAACAGCATCGATACTAGCGGTTTTCTTCTTCTGTGTAGGAGCAACCATTGATGTGAAACAATCAGGTTATATTGCCAAAAAAGGATTGACCTTACTCATAGGGAAAGTTGTATTTGCGGCATTATTAGGATATGCGGCAGCCTTGATCCTTCCGGAAAACGGGATTCAGACTGGGATATTTTCTGGTTTATCTGCGTTAGTACTCATTGCGGCGTTTAATGAAACCAATGGAGGATTATACACGGCTTTAATGACTAAATTAGGCAGAACAGAAGATGCAGCAGCCTTTCCTTTTATCAGTATAGAAAGCGGTCCATTTTTCACGATGATCATTTTAGGTGTAGGCGGTCTCGCTACGTTCCCGTGGCAGACTATTGTTTCAACACTTATCCCGTTTGTAGTGGGGATGATTGTTGGGAATGTTGATAAGGAATGTCGAGCGTTCTTTGGGCAGGCAGTACCAGTTCTTATTCCTTTCTTCGCCCTGGCTCTAGGGTTTGGGTTAGATTTTGGGATGATTATTAAATCTGGATTTATGGGTATTCTGATGGGAGTGGCCGTTGTTTTCCTTTCTGGTGGAGTCTTGTATGTATTGGATCGTTATGTAACTGGTTCGGATGGAGTTGCTGGTGTAGCTGCTTCTTCGACAGCTGGTGCTGCAGTGGCTGTTCCATTTATCA
Organism: Peribacillus psychrosaccharolyticus ATCC 23296; assembly: GCF_000305495.1. Taxonomy (GTDB): domain Bacteria; phylum Bacillota; class Bacilli; order Bacillales; family DSM-1321; genus Peribacillus; species Peribacillus psychrosaccharolyticus. The sequence continues at coordinate 1,837 of NZ_AJTN02000070.1, forward strand.
TTGCTGAGTTAAATCCGCAATTTGCTCCAGTAGCTGAATCAGCAACAGCGATTATAGCGACGAGTGTGTTAGTAACAGCTATTTTAACGCCCATGCTTACAATGTGGGTGGCGAAAATACAGGAGAAGAGAGGAATCCCTCAACGTAGGTACAAAAAAACAACTGTTACGCCTGATGGAACTTCTGCTCATAAGGTGGTATAAATTAAATGTAAGCGTTAACTATTTCAACTGTGGTTTTTGCCGCAGTTGTTTTTGTATTTCTATAATAAACTATATAATAGTAGAAACGGCTAAAGACTTTTAATGAATTAAGGGGTGATTGTTTTGAGCGAAAATTCGGTGTTAAATAAGCTAAAAAACCATACGCCGATAATCTTAGGGAGCGAAGCTTTTAAAAAGTATGCAGTGCTAGTACCTCTTGTAGAAATCAATGGAGAAACTCATATATTATTTGAAATTCGTTCTCTTGAGATGCGCAGACAGCCGGGTGATATTTGTTTTCCGGGAGGGAGGAAAGATCCTCTTGACCTAACTGAACAGCAGACGGCGATTCGGGAGACAATTGAGGAGTTGGGTATTAAAGAAGAAAACATAACTGATGTAACGCCGCTTAACTATATCGTTTCTCCGGGGATGATTGTCTATCCGTATGCAGGAGTGATTGACCCTGCTGTACCTATGAAGCTGAATCCTGCTGAAGTTGGAGGGGTTTTTACTGTACCGTTAACTTATTTTTTGGATAATCCTCCCGCGATCTATCCAGTTAATTTAAGAGCTGAGCCGGAAGAAAACTTCCCCTTTGAGCTTGTAGTGGGCGGGGAGAACTACCACTGGCAGACAAGAAAGGTGGATGAGTATTTTTATTCTTATAAGGGGAGAGTAATCTGGGGAATGACAGCGAGGATATTAGCTCATTTAGTAGATATTATTCGATAATCCTCAGTCTAGAAGAGTTTGAACCTGCGAATTATATTCAAAGGTTCTTTTCTTTAAATATAATTAGAAAAATTTATATAACACTACTAATTATAGTAAAATAGATATGTGATGAAAATAGGGAAGGGGATTGATCATTTGTCAGAAGACCAGATAGGAACGAAAACTGAATGGATGAAGCAGACTAACGGTGGTCATATTTTTTATAATTTTCATGAATTAAATGGCTATTTTAAAAATGCCATTACTTATATTAAGACAGCGTTTGAACAAGGTGATGAAGTATTATTCATAGAGAATGAACGGTTATGGAGTTCTTTAAAAGAAAAACTAGTTATGTGTTTGTCGACTGCTCAATTAAGGAAAGTGTGTTATATAAATAATTTTGACTTTTACTGTATGAATGGTGATTTTGAATCAGCGACTATTCTTGCTTATTTTAATAAAACACAAGACGATTTCACGAAAAAGAACAGCTCTTTTCGAACGTGGGCCCATGTTGAATGGGGCTGCCAAGAGGACATTGATATAAAAATCAGTGAATATGAACGTATAGTAGATGTGACTCTATGTAAGAGCGGACTTATATCGGTTTGTGCTTATGATGCTTGCAGAGTTTCACCTACTCTTGAAGCAATACTAAAAAGGTTCCATAACTTCTTATTATATGACAACGAGAGGTTGATCCATTCGAAAGAGTATAGCGGGTTCTAAAATATGAAATATGAGGTGATAGAATGATCGTTTATTTAAATGATATCAATGAAACTCTGGCTGATGAAATCTTAGCGATACAGATTCCGTCGTATCATATAGAAGCAGCTTTAATCGGTTTTTCGGGGATTCCGCAATTAATGGATACAGTAGATAGTATCGTGAAGAGTGAAGAAATCTTTATTGGATATCGACTCGATCACGAGTGGGCGGGTTTTCTTTCTTATTCCGTTGAAAAGGATACAATGGAAATTTGCCGCCTTGTGGTGCACCCTCTGCATTTTCGAAAAGGAATAGGCGGAAAGTTAATAGAAGCATCCTTGGCTCTAGCATCTGGGAAGAAGATTATCGTCAGTACAGGATCGGAAAATCAACCTGCTTTGAATCTTTACAAACGCTTTGGGTTTGTAATGATAAATGAAATTGAAGTTGCCCCTGGTATTTTCCTTAGTTTGCTCGAAAAGACTGTTGAATAATCTTTTAAAATAAAAGTTGACTATCTGGAAAATTAAAAGTATGATTAAGAAGTCGCAAAGCAAGCGACTGTTTCAGAACAAAAAAACTTCTTCGCAGAAGTTGACAACTGTTCTAGACTATGATAATATCAAATGTATCGTAAGTGAAACAAATTGCTCTTTGAAAACTGAACAAAACAAAGCGTCAACGTTTTAAAGAAGTGAGTACACACTATAAAAACAACCGAGCAAGTCAAACATTTT
>NZ_AJTN02000069.1 GCF_000305495.1 Peribacillus psychrosaccharolyticus ATCC 23296
TCACAAGCAGCACCTGCCTGACCCCAAATGGACGTTACAGCGACTATTGAAGCATTGTTTGCAGACATAAGCTTTGGCAGCAATTCACGTGTTAACTGAAAAAGGACTTGCCACATGAAGCTGTGTCATCTGCTGCACGATTTGATCATTTGTATCACTCATTAATCCATAAAAACTGTTGCCGCTATTCAAAACAACAGCGTGTAAAGAAAAAATTTGAGCGGCTATTTGTTTGTAACCATCCGGTTTCCCTAAATCGGCTTGGATGGGAATGACTTCTATATCAAATCGTTCAAGCTCATTCATTAGTTCCGTAATCGATTTTTTATTTTGATTATAATGCAGATAAAGGGAGTAATGATCTTCAGCAAGTTTTAAGGCAATTGCTCTGCCTATCCCACCGCTCGCTCCCGTAACTAAAGCAAATCTTTTTTCCATTTTCCTGCTCCTTTAATCATTCAAAAAGCCTTGTCGTAATGACAAGGCGCTCTCTTATTTTGGGATAACCTGACAAACCGTAATTTGTGATTCATCTATTAATGTTTCAGCCGTTTGTTTAATATCATCAAAATTGATTTGTTCTAAGATTGGAACAACATCAAACAAATTCATATCATTAAATGCATATCTGGTAAATTGATTAGCAATGTATTCAGGTGAATTTAAGGAGCGAAGAAAAGAACCAATTTTTTTCTTAATAATACGCTCCAAGCTTTTTTCATCAAGACCTGTTCCTGTTTTAGCTTGAAGTAATAGATCAGTCAGTTTTTCTGACAGCTCATCTGGATGGAGGGTATCACCTCCAAGTAGCGCAAACCCAAATCCCTGTTCTTGGGTATAATCATAAGAAAAGGATTGGTCAATTAATCCAGCTGAATAAAGACTTTCATGGATAGAAGAGCTCTTTCCAAAGAGCATTTCCAGAAGAATGTTAGCACTTAATTCAGTCTTTAGAAGCTCCTTACCTTGAAGATTTACATGACGGGCTTTTATTCCAAGCATAACCTTAGGTGTCTGAACATTCATCTTCAGTTGACTCTTCTTTACTGCCACCTCACTAGGTTCTTCTTCAAACTGCCGTTTAACTTCCGGCTGAGGCTGGTAGTCTTTACTTTCTTGATTTGAGCGAATGCCATCCATGATTTCTTCTCCATTTACTTCGCCAACAATAAATAGGAGCATATTACTTGGATGATAAAACGTATGATAACATTCATAAAGCATATCTTTGGTTATTCCAGCAATCGAATCAATCGTCCCGGCAATATCGATTTTTACTGGATGATGATGGTACATATTTTGAATGGTGCCAAAATATAAGCGCCAATCAGGATTATCATCATACATATTAATTTCTTGTCCAATAATCCCTTTTTCCTTTTCAACTGTTTTTTCAGAGAAATAAGGATCCTGGACAAAGTCAATTAATGTTTTTAAGTTTAGTTCAAATTCGGATGTACTTGAGAAAAGATACGCGGTTCTAGTAAAAGAAGTAAAGGCATTTCCTGACGCTCCTTGCTTGCTGAATTGCTGAAAGACATCACCATCTTCTTTTTCAAATAATTTATGCTCTAGAAAGTGCGCAATTCCGTCTGGTACCTTAGTATAATCGTCCTTATCGAGCGGGACAAAATGATTGTCAATTGAACCGTATTTGGTCGTAAACGTTGCAAACGATTTATTAAATCCTTTTTTAGGAATGATATAAACCTCTAAACCATTCGCCATTGTTTCATGTAGAATCTCTTCCTGCAATTGATCAAATTTGATTTTTTCCATTACTGCGGTACCTCCGTCCCAGTTAAGAAATATACCGTATCCAACTCGATTTTCTTCCCTGCTTCAATTATTTCCGCCTTCGTAATCTTCTCGGTGGTTTGCAGCCATTTCTCTAACGGAATATCAATTTTTGCAATGACATTGTGATAAAGAATTTCCACGAGTCCGCGCGGAGAGTCTATCGTTTCAAGAATCTGGTTTCGAATTACAGCCTTTGTTTGTTCCAGCTCTTGCTCTGAAAATTCACCGTTTTTCATGGCTTTCATCTGTTCAGAAATAATTTGAACAGCTTGACGGTAATTGGCCGTTTCTATCCCGCTCATCACAATCAATAATCCCTTATGACTTTCCAGCCTGGAAGCAGCATAATAGGCAAGACTCGCTTTTTCACGAACATTAATAAAGAGCTTAGAATGGGAAAAACCGCCAAAGATACCGTTGAATACTTGAAGGGCGTAATAATCTGGATCACCATAAACGATTTGCGTCCGATATCCGATGTTTAACTTCCCTTGTTTAACATCATCTTTCTCCAATACCTCTTTTGCCTCTACCACGTTTTTTTGAATCGAACGCATCTGCACAGGCTGACGCGGATCCAGCTGAATGTAGCGGTCTGCAAACTGCTCTACCTGCGTTTGTTCCACGTCGCCGATTACATACAAATCAATCTCGTCTTCCGCTATCGCTTGTTTGTAGTAACTGAACAGTGACTCTGCAGTAATTGCCTCAAGATCTTTGCTATTCCCCAGCGTCTCAAGGCTATAGGGTTCTCCTTGACACATTTCTTCAATGAGTCTAGTCGATGCGAAACGCATTTTATCATCAAAAAGTGATTGAATTCTTTGCTTAAGTGAACGTTTTTCATTCGTAAAGGATAGTTCATCAAATGCAGTATCCGTACTGTTAGGCTTTAAGAGAATATCAGCAAGCAGCGCAAATCCTTTTTCAAGTAACGGTGCAGGGTCACTAAGGAATTTTTCATTAGCAATTTCCATTGTAAAGCTGATAACATCATATTCCCCTTTTTTACCTACATCCACATAAAAGCTGGCACCATATAATTCATCAAGGTAGGAGCGTAGTTGAGGAGTGGTTGGATAGTTCTTCGTACTCGCTTGCAATACATATGGCAGCAAAGAACGCTGCGTTACACTTTTATCCGATAAGGGTGCCTTCATTTTAAGTACTAAGGTATTCGTCTTATATTGGGTCGTTTGTATTGTATGCAGTGTATATCCCTGCATACTTTTCACGTTATCTGTTGCTATTGCCATACAAATCCTCCTATATATATGTATTTGAAGTGATGTATTCTATTATTTGTCTAGCAAAACCCTTTTAATCATCTACTTAAAATATACCGTCAAAAGGAAAATTCATGCAAGCTTGAAGACTTTTTTCATATGTATACGAAAAAACGGCCGGACAAGAAAATCTGTCCGGCCGTTTCTATATTATCTTTTCCCTTTAATATAAGGCAAACCGGATGCTTTCGGAGCATCTGCTCGTCCTATAAATCCTGCTAGCGCAATAATTGTTAATACATAAGGAGCAATTAACAAGTATACAGCTGGAATATCTTTAAAGAACGGCAGGCTTGCACCAACAACACTTAAGCTCTGCGCAAGTCCAAAGAATAAAGCAGCACCCATTGCACCCAGTGGATGCCATTTACCGAAGATCATTGCGGCAATAGCCATAAAGCCTTGACCATTAATCGTCGCATGACTGAAATCATTAGAGAATGAGATTGCATATATGGCACCGCCAATACCTGCCAGGGCTCCAGATATGATAACCCCTGCATACCGGATTTTAGTAACACTGATCCCCATTGTATCAGCTGCCATCGGATGCTCACCAACTGCACGAATCCGTAAACCAAATGGTGTTTTATAAATGATATACCAAACTACAAAAGCTAAAAGAATAGCGATATAGGAGATATAATAACCATTCGAGAAGAATATAGTACCAATATACGGAATATCACTAAGAATTGGGATATCTACTCTCGGAAACGGTTCTGTTATGATATCCGTTTGACCCTTGCCGTAGATTTTCTTAACAAGAAAGACAGTCAATCCGACAGCCAGAAGGTTAATTGCCACCCCGCTGACTGTTTGGTCTGCTCTGAATGTAATGGCTGCGACGGCATGTAAGATGGAGAAGATTGCGGCCACAACCATTGCTATCAACACGGAAACCCAAGGGGTCCATGCTCCTAGAGAATCGGCCAATGCCAGGTTAGAAACAATACCCGTAAATGCCCCAATAACCATTAATCCTTCTAAACCAATATTTATGACACCGCTTCGTTCAGAAAACACACCGCCAAGCGCAGTGAAAATAAGTGGCGCTGCCAGCGCGATCATTGCCGGTACAATAATTCCTAAAATTTGATATAAGTCCACTTATTTCACCCCCTTTTTAGTAATGCGGCCAATGATGTAACGGATAAAGTAGCTAGAAGCTACAAAGAAGATAATTAAGGCAATAACAATATCAACGATTTCGCTCGG
>NZ_AJTN02000068.1 GCF_000305495.1 Peribacillus psychrosaccharolyticus ATCC 23296
ACTTTAAAGGGGTGATCTAAATGGATCAGCAACAAACGATTAAGACACTGAATAAATTTTTACAAGGCCAATACATGGGCATTCACGCCTATGCACACTTTATAAAGCACCTGCAGCATTCCTCATTAAAAGATTCGTTTATCTCCATCCAGAAAGATCAAGAAAATCATGCAACCATTATTTCAGAGAGAATTCAGAATCTTGGCGGTACACCTGTAACGAGTGAAGGATTGATTGGAAAGGTGGAAGGACAAATTGGAAATTTATTTAAAAAGGATAATACAGAAGAGGAAATTATTAAACATGCTATTAAGGGGGAAAATCTATACGGTATAAAAATGACCGAAGACTTAGTAAGAGATAAATTAGATGAAGAAAGTCTAAGTATAGTCCATAAAATTCTTGACAAGGATCGGGAACATGTAGATTATCTAAAGTCTCTACTACATTCTTAGAAGTAATTTCCTACTAGGTTAGTTATTTTTCCTTATTTGAAAGTACGATTTGATAAAAAAATCGTACTTCCCCATCTCTATCTGTGTTTAACTAAGGTATCTGTTCCTTAAGTCACAATCTACTAAAATAAGGACCACACTCAATTTCATGTGTTTTAACATAAGTCCAGTTCAATTCTTTATCTACAACATAAACGTCTTCTTCGTTTGACAGATCATCAGCGGTAAACCTAGATGCATTCTCAAGAATTAACGCATAATCTGAGTGTTGATAAAAAACATAAAAAGTATTCTTTAGTTCATTATTAAATTCTTTTTCTGCCTTTTCTTCTTTTAAATAATCCCTTTTTTCCCAGCTAAACACATGCCATAAATAACCACACGCAATACGATCATCATAAAGATAAATCGACTTTTTTTCTTCATGACTAATATGGTTAGCAAACTTACTTTCCCACTGCTGACGTAAATAAGCTCCCCATTTTGGTATTTCCGTTACTTTAACTTTTTTATTTTTAAGTATATCTACAAGTTCCATTTAATCCCTCCTAAAACGTTAATATTTCTCCATTCTTTCACCCTTTATCGATTCATTCTTTTCTATATTAATTTGAATAAAATCAAACGCATATTACAGGTACAAACGCACAACCTAGATGTGAACTATATAGTTGAGGAATTAAGATAGAAAAATCAAGTTACTTCGCGCTTTTTTAATTAGATTACTTCACCTATCATAAACTACATAACAAGTTCCTAACAGAATTTTAATACGGTGAATGTCCTAACAACGAATGAGGAGGAAAAGAAGATGGGATTCTTAAATGGCATGCTGGGAAACGCAAGTACGTTAAGTAAAGGAGACGCATCAAAAGAATTAGAGCAAATTTTAACAAATGGTGAGGAAATAGATGTTGCCTTTAAGTTGATAAGGGATTTAATTGTCTTTACGGACAAACGTCTTATTTTAGTGGATAAGCAAGGGCTTACTGGGAAAAAAGTCGAATACCATTCAATTCCTTTTAAGAGTATTTCTCATTTTAATGTAGAAACTGCCGGACACTTTGATTTAGATGCTGAATTGAAAATTTGGATCTCAGGAGCCCAATTACCAGCTATATCGAAACAATTTAAAAAAGATAAAAGTATTTATGATGTTCAAAAAGTTTTAGCTGCAGTCTGCGTATAAGTATAAGTAATATGTAAATCCCTCTCGAAGTGCACCCCAAAAGTTAGATTATGAATCTACCTTTTGGGGTGTTTTATTATGGCTAAATATCACGGTTACTTGTGAGAGTTTATTTGAACATGGCTATATAGGACAGGTGTATCCATAGTGAAGTTATACAACAACCATGCTGCAGGTGAAGTTTATCCTGGTCAATTAAAGCGGAATGGGAAAATGAACTTCTTCGTTTAGAGGTAGAGTACCTAAAAAAGGTGCGAGCTTACCAGATAGATCCGGAAGGCTATCTAAAAAAGCACAGCAGCTCTATCATTCGAACTCAAAGAAGAATTCCGACTGAAGGATGTATTATTTCATCAAAATTTAACAGAGCCTAAGTATAATAAGAAGGTTCCCAATGAAATGACCCCTGAAAAATTTTATTTCTTTACCTGTGTTTTTTATATTTTTTTGACCATTCCATTAAATAAACATACATTATCTAGTGAAAGGCCCAATGTTTATGTTTAGGAGGAATGTTATGAGTTCTATAAGCAAATACGGCAGTTTTCTCAATCTTATTGGAGGCATTTTAGTTTATATTTCTAAAACAGTTTATCCCATGTATACAGAAGAAGGGCTACTTTTAAATAAAGAGGAATACCAAAACGATTTAAGGAATGTCATCAACTTGGGGCAAAGCAGCATACAAATTTTTGAAACCGCCAATCCTCCCTCCTTTTTAAAAGAAGAACATGATTTATTTTTTCAATCGTATAAAAGTGTTCTAGATTGTATATATGACCTAAATAAAAAACTGGAAGAAAATTATGACCGCGAAATAAGCGAAGAAACATTAATAGAAAGTCTTTCTTCTCTAAAAAATGTGGAGAACGAGTTTAAAGTTGCATCTATGAAGGTAGTTGAAAAAGTTATGTTATTCTCAAGAAGGTGATCAGTTTTGTTATTTAGAAAACTTGATGAAAGCTATCTTGATTCATTACCAGATAACTTAGCAGATAAAATTGATTTCTTCGGTCAAATGATTGTAGCTTTAGGAAATATACTTACGGTTATTGGTATTGCAACAGAAGCAACAGAAGTCGCCGAAGTTGAAGAAGACGTTGAAGAGGACGGAGAGAATAATTCTTCAACAGAGAATCCCGTTACAGACTCTAATATAGGATTTGTTCTTGCTTTGTTAGGAGCCAGCCTTATTACTATAGGCGATATGGTTTCTTCTGGTGGGTTAGCTCTTGAAATACAGCTGGATGCATTAAATGAAAAGAAAACTAAGCAACATAACGAAGAACAAGAAATTCGATTTAAAAACTTAGAAAATCGCGTTTATTATTTGCAAAGAGATATGAGTGCATTGATACAAAAGACAGAATCCCTTCATAACGAAGTTGTTTTTCTAAGAAATATCATCTATCCACATTTATACTAATCCCACTCATAATTACACTAGAGGAATTTTTATAATCCCCCCAACTTGTGAAGGTAAAGAATACATTAATGGGACGAATATTTACACTAGGGAGTTTAGCACTTTTCTTAAATGGCCTCCTTAATTGTTTGCCTGTCAATCATTGACCAATGAGTAACTAAAGGTTCATGCTTTTAGACCACCCTCTATGAGAGTGGTCTAATAAATGATTATTCGTCTATACCTAACTGAATTTCTTGTGTTTCTTCCTTGATTTGACCAATTAATGAAAGTACTGAGCCGACTGCTTGAATCCAACTTCCGAGTACCCCAAGGAATCGGGCGTCAACATCATTTTCATCTTCAAGTTGATAAACACCGCTTAAAGCCTGCATTGAGTTTCCAATTCCCTGTAAAAACCCCCCAATAATATTATATGAACGTCCCGAAGGCGTGCTGTCCTCGAATTCATCAGTTAATCCAACGAAACTACCTAATGCCTGCAACCAATTACCAGAAATAATCAACTTTTGATCTATCTGATTTTTAAACTTTATAAGTAAACCGATTATAACGGTGGAATTTCCTGTAGCCTGAACTAAATCACCGATATATTCTAGTGAAAAAATATTTCCTTGTCCATCCGCAGATAGACCATTCCCAGTGGCTTGCAAGACGTTTCCTTGAAGCCTTAAATTAAAGCTTACCTTCTCGCTCATATTTTTGAAAGGAGTACTACCTATTGCTGATTCAATAGTGCCTATAGTTGAGAGCACTGAACCAAAGACTTCTTTAAAATGGCTTCCCATCTCGCCCCTCCCATTAATTTCTTATTTCTATATTATTCATAAATTAACAAAACGTTTTTAATGGATAAATATAATAAATTAGCCCCTCTCAAATGTCCTCAATTTTCCTTCTTACCTTCTACAATCCCTTTGCTTTTTTGAGGAACCAAATGCCCGAAACACAAAAAAAGCACTCAACGTCGTTGACGTCAAGAGCCCTCAGAATTAATACTTGCTCCTATATTGTTCAAGTTCCCATGGGTGTACTTGCCGTGCGGAACAAGTTTCACTTTCTCACACAATATTATAAAGCCAAGTACAACAGCGTTTACAATTTTTTTCTGTTGGTGAATACTCGTATAAAAACAATTCTAGGTGGTCAACACTCATTGATTTTTCATCTCTAAATCCTTTTAAACCACAAAAAATCCCCCTGCATTTAGGAGGGTTTCTGATCATTTATCACTCTGTTC
>NZ_AJTN02000067.1 GCF_000305495.1 Peribacillus psychrosaccharolyticus ATCC 23296
AATGAAGAAGGAGTAGGAATATTACTTAATGGAGATAGAGGAAATTTCACTGTTTCTTGGGGTTCAGCTTTAGACTACTATTCTATTCTTTTGAAAAAAATGAAATGGATTAGCCTTTTTCAAGAATTAAATCAATATAGTCAAAATGCTGGGGGGGCTCGGTTAGGAAGGGTTCCAGATATTGCAAGGATCGGATTTCCGATTATCGATAAGCTATTTCCTCAAGGAAAGCCTTTTCAACGTCCTAAACATATTAATCCAGAATTTGCATTGCGGACTAACGTTTATAGTAAATTCAAGAAGAATGGGTTTAACCAGGAAGGTTGGTTTACTACCTCAAGTATATATGAGGAGAGGAAGAGGCACTTTGAACATACTTCTCTTTGGAATGCTGGTAATACACTTTCTTCAAAACTATCTTTACGCTACTCATTATGGAAGCGTGATCCAACCAATGATATACGAGTAATCAAATTTTGTTTATCTGTTCCGGAAGACCAATACGTTCAAAATGGAGTTGATCGAGCTCTTATTAGAAGGTCAACAGAAAAATTTTTACCTGATGAAGTCAGGTTAAATCAAAAATTTCGTGGTGTCCAAGGTGTTGATTGGGTTCATCGAATGACCCGGGTTTGGGGTGATTTTAGAGAAGAATTACAAGTATTAAGTAAAGATAAAAAAATTTTAGAGTTCTTAGATAGTAATTTGATAAAAAAGTCCTTATTAATTTTTGAACAGGGACACCGACCAGAATTAGCTACTAATTCGGATTATAAAATTTTAATGCGTAGTATAATCATTTACCGCTTCATTAATAACTTCAATTGAAAGGAGGTGATAACATGAAAAAACAATGGAAGAAACCAGAAGTAGAAGTGTTAGATGTGAAAATGACCATGCTTGGTAAAGATGGCGACTTTACTGATGCAACTTTCCCTGCCGATACTCCAAGGGGGAAACTAACATTCAGTTAAGGGAGAAATGTTCATTCATACGAATTAGTTAGGATTACATTGAAAAGCATTCATCGTTTTTAGTAATCCCCTATACGCGAAAAGTGTGTAGGGGCTTTACTTAAATTAAATAACTATCAGATTGTAAAAGAGTGTATTTTTTCCGGGTTTTATTAATTTTGAATATATCAGACCTTTAAAAGGTTGTTTAGATAGGGTTTTGTCAAAACCTAATTTATCAAGGAGAGAGTTAGATGATTAATAGTTTACAAACAATGGTTTATAAAGCTTTTGGATTTACTATTTTTAGTGAGATTAGTCTACCTGAAATCCCTCATCATAATTTGGAAACAGGGTTAGCGGATATCATTATAAAAAAACAGATCTCTCTCAGTTGGTGTCTGAACGATCAAGTGTAACTGAGCATTTTGTAGTAAAAGAAAAGTCTATTACATTTCATGTACCTGAGATAGCAACTTTTCAAATTAGAAATGGAAATGAAATTTTGGTTTCTCCACTAAATAACTCAGATGAAGATTATCATCGTCTGTACATTCTAGGTACTTGCATGGGAGCCATCCTGATGCAAAGAAAAATCCTCCCTTTACACGGAAGTGCGATTGCCATTGATGGTAAAGCCTATGCATTTGTAGGAGATTCAGGTGCGGGTAAATCCACATTAGCTTCCGCTTTCCTAAACAGGGGATATCAGCTGCTGAGTGATGATGTAATACCAGTCACCATTTCTGCTGAGAATATTCCAATTGTGACACCAGCATACCCTCAGCAAAAATTATGGATGGAAAGTCTAAATCAGTTTGGAATGGAATCCGATCAGTATAAACCAATTGTCGAAAGGGAAACGAAATTTGCTGTTCCCGTCTCTTCTCAGTTTGCTAATCAACAGCTTCCGCTTGCTGGAATCGTTGAACTGACTAAAACAGATGAAGCGGAGATAAGGATCATTCCTATTACAAAAATGGCAAGGTTTCATACGCTATATACACATACGTATCGTAATTTTTTTCTTGAAGGAGCTGGATTAATGGACTGGCATTTTGCTACTACTGCAAAAATGATTAATCAACTTAGCTTTTACCAGTTACAACGTCCTGTTTCTCGGTTTACGGCTCACGATTTAACAGAGTTAATCCTATCTACAATTAGCAAGGAGGAAAAGGTACGATGACACAGACTATCTCTACTAATCAAGTAATCAGTCAAGCTGCAGGATATATTGTAAGTGACATGGATGGAGAAAAGGTCATGTTAAGTATACAGAGCGGGAAATATTACAACTTAGGACAAGTTGGTGGAGACATATGGGACTTGATTAAAGAGCCTGTTTCTATTGAACACATTGTCCAATCTCTTCAATCAATCTATGATGTCAGTCAAATAGAATGTGAAGAACAGGTGCGTTCTTTTCTAGAAAAGCTGAAGGAAGAAGGCTTAATTCTCATTAGCTAATCTTGGAGGGGAACAATGACTATATTCCATAAAATAAAAACCTTTTATAAACTTGACATGAACCTGAAAAGGTTGATGGTGGAAGCCTATTTAACCTTAGCTTGGGCCCGGTATCGGAAAAGCAAAGTCTTCGCAAAAATCGCTCCGTCCTTAGGTGAACAAATGGCAGAAACGACTTATCTTGAAAATACTCAAAATAGAGTTATTTTACGAAATATTTCAAGTGCCATTCATTTGGTGAGTCGGTTTACATTTTGGGAAAGTGAATGCCTTGTTAAAGCGATGGCGGGAATGAAAATGCTAGAAAAAAGAGGGATTGAGAGTACGCTTTATTTAGGGACAGCCAAAGATCAAACGGGATTGGTTGCCCACGCTTGGCTTCGGAGCGGTTCCTTCTATATTTCAGGATCAGATGGCATGGAAAGGTTTACGGTAGTAGCCAAATTTGCTAAAAGGAAGAACGAGACTATCCACGAAGGAGAAAATTATGGATCATACCCTTGATTTAACAGGTGTCCCTAAAGAAGTTCTTTTGATTCTGGAATTGACGAAAGATGGTAAGCCTTCATTCTCGAAAGAAGAGCAAGAAGCACTATGTATGGATTTAAATTGGGATCTTTTTTTAGAGTATACGCTTCACCATCGCTTGTTTCCAAGGCTTTATACAAACATTAGGAAGATAGATAATATATTGATTCCTTCCTCTGTGAAGGAACAATTAAATCATTATTATAAATGGAATACTTTTCAAATGCTCCAATTGAGCATGGAAATGGAATATGTTAGCAAAATATTTTCGGAGATTGGAATTGATACTATATTTTTAAAAGGGCCAGTTGTGGCCAAAGATTTATATGGAGATATATCTTTGCGTACATCTAGAGATTTAGATTTCCTTATTCCAATCCAACATCTTACGAAGGCTGAGGAATTTTTAATTCAGCTGGGTTATGAGAAAGAATATGATTTTGAAACTGTGCTGAATGACTGGCGGTGGAGACATCGTCATGTCACCTACTCCCACCCGCAAAAACAAGTGAAGCTTGAAATTCATTGGCGTCTTCATCCAGGACCCGGAAAAGAACCGAGCTTCCAAGAATTATGGGAAAGAAAAAGAATGAGCAGCCTAACGAATTTTCCGGTCCATTTTTTAGGAAGAGAGGATCTGTTTATCTTTCTTGTTGCGCATGGGGCACGGCATGGCTGGTCACGTTTACGTTGGCTGGATGATATTCAACAATTAATGAAGCAGCCAGTAGATTGGGATTTGACTTTTCAATTAAGTAAATCAAGTCATAACTTGAATATTATGGGACAGGCCATGGTCCTTGCATCACAGTTACTAGAATCAACTCTTACAAACGAGATGAAGCCGTTTTTAAGAGGAGCTAGAGCTCATACTTTAGCCCAAGAAGCGATTTTCTATTTAGAAAAAATGGTGAATTTACATACAGATCCTGTTCCAGAAGAAATCACCAACTATCATACACGTCATTTATTCTCCTTAATGTCTGCTTATCAAAAGTTTTTCTTCCTTCTTAGTTTGATGTATCCCTACCCAATCGATGTAGAGACATTACCGTTACCAAAAAAACTTCACTTTTTATATTTTCCTTTAAGGCCGCTATTAATGGTCTGGAGAAAGACAGGAAATTAGCTTTACCCTAGGGGGTTCATACATGAAAGACATTATCTATTTCTTAAAACAGATTCATTCGTATGCTGGAAAGATTCTGTATATAAATATGATTGCCATGACTTTTATTGGCTTATTGGAGAGCGTAGGTACCTTATTATTAATTAGTTTGATTGGAATGAGTGGCATCGTGAATATGAATGTTGATCATATTGCCATATTTAACTTATTTGGTTTTCTTGATGACCTGCCTGCCTCTATCCGATTGTC
>NZ_AJTN02000066.1 GCF_000305495.1 Peribacillus psychrosaccharolyticus ATCC 23296
ACTTGTCCATTTGATTGATATTCGAAGTTATCGGGGTCGTATGCACTGACATTACCTCCCTCATGTACGGCGTTCGAGGCGCTCCTTTACTGGAGCAAAACTGCGGCGATGCCAAGGTGTCACACCATATTGATCAAGACCGGATAAATGAACCGCTGTTCCATAACCCATATTTTTTTCAAAACCATAGTTTGGATATTCAACACTATATTCTTTCATCATGCGGTCACGTGTAACTTTCGCAACGATCGATGCAGCAGCAATTGAAATACTTCTTGAATCACCTTTGATAAGTGACATCTGCGGCATAGGAACCGCCAATTCCATTGCATCAATGAGTAAATAATCCGGTATCCTGTTTAAATCAGTAATGGCTGCAAGCATAGCTTTTTTGGAAGCTTGGTAGATGTTTATTTCGTCGATTTCTTCACTATGTATCAAGCCAGTACCAACGGCGATCGCCTGCTCCATGATAATCGAATAAAAAGCTTCTCTCTTTGCTTCAGAAACCTTTTTTGAATCATCTAAACCAGGAAGATAAAAACCAAGAGGCAGAATAACAGCTGAAGCTACCACAGGTCCTGCCAGCGGCCCTCTGCCTACTTCGTCAATACCAGCAATCTCCAAAAACCCTTCGTTTTGAAGCTGGTGTTCAAACATGGACATTTCCTCAAAACGTTCTCTAATGGCAAGTTGTTTTTGATAATTCGTTGTCCACCTTTTCACAAGGTCGGCCACACCTTTTCTACTGTCGTCTGCACATTCTCTTAAAAAAGGATCATTAGGTTCTTTTATTTCATTTAACCGTAACGCAATATTCTTGATGCTATTTGCAGTTTTCATTTTTATTCACCTGTCCTATTAGTATCGGCTAAAACAAGCCGCTTTTCAGGAAATCTCTAAAAAAATACGGATTCCAATGAGTCTTTAACAGACTCGTTGATATCCGTATCTCCTTACTCTTCTGGTTTTTTCAAATCGGCAGGTACTTCAAAAGTCAAAGGTCCCATTTTCTCAGAACGGATTTCTCGGACAACCAATTCTGCTGTCTTATCATAATCAATCAAGCCTTGAGAAGCCAAGCATCCTCTGAAGGTACCAATCACATCAAAGATTTCTGCTGTCTCTTGAGGAATCTCCGTAAGATTATATCGATCCTTTAGGCGTTCTGGATATTCTTTCTCAAGAAAACGAATTCCATAAAGAGCGATATCATGAAGATTCAGCAGCGTGTCCTTAATAGCACCCGTAAGCGCTAATTTCAATCCTACTTCTTGATCCTGAAACTTCGGCCATAAAATCCCGGGTGTATCGAGCAGCTCCAGCTCTTTACCAAACTTAATCCATTGCTGTGCTTTTGTTACACCAGGCGTATTTCCCGTGCGCGCGATATTTTTCTTTGCTAATCGATTAATCAACGTTGATTTTCCTGCGTTAGGAATTCCAACAATCATCGCTCTGATTGCTCTTGGTTTAATGCCTCTCGACTTCATTCGATCGTATTTATCTTTTAGAAGTTCTTTGGAAACTGCCGTAATTTGTGCAAGACCATGCCCATCTTGAGAATTGATCGCTAATGCAGTTTGCCCTTGTGACTTATAATACGCAAGCCACTTGTTTGTTTTAATTGGATCAGCCATGTCCGCTTTGTTTAATAAGATAATCCGCGGTTTATGCTGGATAATTTCATCAATCATTGGATTTCTTGATGCGGCTGGAATACGTGCATCCACCAGTTCATAGATGATATCGACTAGCTTTAATTTTTCAGTTACTTCCCTTCGAGCTTTGGCCATATGGCCTGGGAACCATTGTATTGTCAATGGAATCACCCTTTCTTGCTTGCTATTTTACCAGTCTAAACTCCTTGACTGGCCAATATACTAGTTTTGTACTGCCGAGTACCTTTTCATATGGGATATACCCTATATGACGGCTGTCTTTACTATACCTTCGGTTATCTCCAAGGACAAATAGATGACCTTCTGGAACCGTTTTACTATCGGTTACATCACTAAGAGTGAACGGTTCCGTCAACAATCCGCCATCAGTCAGCTGCTTCTTCAAGTCAGCCAAATACGGTTCATCATAAACCTTGCCGTTGATATATAAGACATCGTTCTTGTAGGAAACTTCATCTCCGGGAAGACCAATGACTCGTTTTATGTAGTCTTTCCCCTCTGGCGCTTCAAATACAATTATATCAAAACGTTTTGGATCACCGATTGCATAACTGAAATTGTTCACAATCATCCGATCTTCACTTTTAAGTGTCGGCACCATTGATAAACCATCTACAACAATTGGGGTAAACAAAAAATAACGAATTACAAAGACCAGGACTAGGGCAATGACAAGCGCTTTTGTCCATTCCCAAAGTTCATTTTTCTTTTTAACCATTTTTTAATCACCCTTTTATAAAGTGAAAAAAGGAGCCTGCAGAACAAGCTCCTTTTAATAAATGCTGTTAGTAATATCTCGACTGTTAAGCAGCTTCCTCAAATGAGGCAGACAAATTAACGGCGAATTTCTTTGATACGCGCTTTTTTACCACGAAGCTCACGAAGGTAGTAAAGTTTAGCACGACGTACTTTACCATAACGTAATACTTCTAATTTAGCGATTTTTGGTGTATGAACTGGGAATGCACGTTCAACTCCAACACCGTAAGAAATTTTACGAACTGTAAAGCTTTCGCTTACTCCGCCACCGCGGCGTTTAATTACAACACCTTCGAATAACTGGATACGTTCGCGTGTTCCTTCAACAACTTTAACGTGTACACGTACAGTGTCACCAGGACGAAACGCTGGAAGATCCGTACGAAGTTGGTCTTTTGTTAGTTCTGTAATAATGTTTGTCATAATATCCTTCTCCTCCTAGAACGCTCTTGCAAATCTGTCTATCATTGCAGCGGAACATCGTTATAAGGCTGGGCTTTACCCAGACCACAAAACTCATTTTACCATATTAAGAATCCTGACGCAAGCTAGTCGTTATTCTTTTTTTATTTCTTCAAGCCACTTGATTTCTTGATCATTCAGCGGATAGGTTTCAAGTAAATCCGGACGACGAAGCCATGTACGCCGGAGGGATTCCTTGCTTCTCCACTCATCTATATGCTTATGATTTCCTGATAACAACGTATCAGGAACCTTCATTCCACGAAAATCAGCAGGTCTTGTGTAGTGAGGATGCTCGAGAAGACCCGAAGAATAAGAATCTAGTATTGGAGAGTCTTCATTACCCAGAACGCCTGGCAACAGCCTTACAATACTATCAATCAAGATCATTGCCCCGAGTTCGCCGCCAGTTAGAATATAATCACCAATTGATATTTCATCCGTGACGACATGCTCACGAATCCGTTCATCATATCCTTCATAATGACCACAGATGAAGATCAGATGCTCTTCCTTCGACAACTCTTCCGCTTTTTTTTGAGTGTACCGCTCACCTTGAGGGCACAAAAGGATAACACGTGGTTTGTCTTCCGCTTCGCTGCGTAAAGCATCCACAGCATCAAAGATCGGCTCAGGCTTTAAAACCATGCCCGCTCCGCCCCCGTATGGATAATCATCAACCCTGTGATGCTTATTATCTGCAAAATCACGGAAATTGGTTACACGATACGTAACGGCCTCTTTCTCAGCGGCTTTTTTTAAAATTGAATTACCCAGAACACCCTCAAACATTTCTGGAAACAGTGACAAAACATCAATTTTCATTAATCTAATAAGCCTTCCATCGGTGTAATCGTCACTTTCTTAGATGCAACATCTACAGACTTGACGATTTGTTCAATATACGGAATCAGGACATCTTTGCCCGCTTTACGTTTAATGACCCAGACATCATTAGCGCCAGGAGTAAGAACTTCACTTATTGTGCCGATTTCTTCGCCTTCATCAGTAAATACTGTACAGCCGATGATTTCGTGGAAATAAAATTCATTTTCATCAAGTTTACCAAGAGCCTCAGCAGGGACCTTTAAGATTCCGCCTCTCAAAGACTCTGCCAAGTTCACATTGTAATAACCTTCAAAGGTTAGTAAATTAAAATTCTTATGAAGGCGGTGTGAGGTGATTTTAAGCTTTTTCGGTGTTTTTTCATTTTCCATAAATAAATAAATTGTATTACCAACCTTATAACGCTTTTCAGCAAAATCCGTAATGGAAATTACGCGTATTTCGCCTTGAATTCCATGAGTATTTACAATTTTTCCTACGTTGAACCATTTTTCCATGTTTTCACCTCTAGCGTATTTCCGAAACAATCCCATCTTTAATCACAATTGTTTTCGTTTGAATAAATTCGTCCCAATTCGCTCCAACTTCAAGCTCGACAATGCTTTGGACTTCCCGTTCCTTTAACTCACTGCCAACCGGCAGAATATTAAGCTGTTCAATTTGAAACTCCAGCAGCTTAATTTTCTCTTGACGGCCGTTAATTTCTTTTTCGAAGTGAGTGCGAAGGTTTGCGGGC
>NZ_AJTN02000065.1 GCF_000305495.1 Peribacillus psychrosaccharolyticus ATCC 23296
TTGGGACAGCCTCACATTTAACAACAGAGTCATATACGTAAAGTTATTTACGAAAAAACATTTTTAAAGCAAAGGGAATAAACCCAAATAATCGGAAGGACAGGTCAGTCTTTTCTTCTCTTTTTTGTTCCCGGCGTTCTTTCCGTTCCGATTTTGGCACCTGAAAATAACGGACGAGCTGCTGTGTTATATATTTAATATAATCGTTTGTAGACATCATCAATCACCTACTAAACAGCATGCACACTTTTCACGTTTTTTATTCCCGCCTACAGCCCGTCATTAATTTACTTTTCCACCCATTCTATCATCTTGTTTAACCCAGTATGATAGTAAACTACTGCTTCTTTATGATGATTGTTTTTTGTCACAGCCGATAAGTCAATTGTTATCGTATCATCACTCCTGGTTTTTACTTTGTAATTAATGGTTCCATTTGGATACCTAATGACCGCCGATTCCTCAACTAAAATCTGATCTGTTGCAAGTCCTTTATCGAGATCAATCAATGCAAGCCTCATCAAATGATCCGCGATCAGGCGCTCTTCCACTGCCTTATAAAACGGTTTTTCTCCAATGAATCTTTCAGTAGTGAAGATAGCAATCATACACAAGGATGCTGAAAGAATCATAATCATCGGCAGCGAATAGCCTTTTTCGTTATCCATCCTGCCGGACTCCTACAAGGTTAATATAAGGAGTAATGGAGCGAGTATAAAGCTTTCCGCCTTTGTCAGTTACCTCGATAACAATTACTTTCCCTTCCTTTTTCATGGAAAGGCGAGATACATTCTGCAGGACTACGTCGTGACCGGTCCCATTTACCCTCCTGCGCAGCTTGTCTCCATACTGCTCAAATAAGACGATTTCATTATTCTTAACTGTGAGATACAGCTTATTTCCCGAAACCTTCTGGTCTGTAGAAAGATAAACCTGCCGCTTAAATTGGTTCAAAAATATTTCCCATTCCTTCGGATTAATTCCCACATCAGTCCGTAAAGAGGTATGAACATTTGTCAGCATCTGTAAAATCAATGAGGAGATTGCTAGAAATATGGACAGCGAGACAAGTAATTCAACTAAGGTAAAGCCGCTTTTATTTTGTAGAGTCACAAAGAGTTTCGATTCGTTTTGCCCCCGTTTCATAACTGACACACCCTTCTACCATCCCTGGGAATTCTGAATCCGCACGCCATGACAATGAGTAAGTCACCCCTTCCACTTCAAACATCCCGTTTGTTGCTGATAATTCACCAACACTATAAGCAGCAAGTTTTTCATAAAGTACATGATAAGCGGACGTCCTCATCTCCGTATTATGCCGGTCAAGCGTAACACTTTGTACCACAGGTACGATCGACACGGCAATAAAACAGCACATCGAGAAGGCAACAAGCATCTCAAGGAAAATATAACCCTTAGAATTATTCAATGCGAAATCGCCCGCTTCCTAGATTAAAGATAATTTTGTATAGCTTGTCATTGGTTTCAACCAGCCAAGTTCCTCCTTTTGAAATATTTCCATTGGGCGTAAAGACGACTCCTTGACCGAGCACTCCACCATTAAAAGTAATTTCTTCTGGCACTTTCCTTTCGAGGATATATTCAGCCGATGTTCCTGTATTAGCGAGATACCTGCCTTTCTTCAAATCAAATGTAAAGGTGACATATAGTTGATTGCTAATGGCGTATTCCTGACTCCTGTAAAGATCATCACTGAGCTGAATCAAAAAGAAGCTGGCATCCAGTTTTTTAACGAATGGAGGAAACATTCCGAAGCCAAGTGATGTCAACAGCATAAATACAGATAAAACAAGGAGCATTTCGACTAACGTATAGCCCCTTGATCCTAATCTTGTATTTTTACTTTCCATCGCTTGCAGCAACAACGGATACCTCTCCCTTCGCATTAATTGAAACTTCGGATTTATTTGGACAGGAAGTTTGCTTTAAATACCCTTCTGAAGCCAGCTCTGAGATACTTGTCGGCAGCACGTTTTTGTCGATTTGGTAGGCTTGAACCTGTGATTGCACCATCTTATGAAAGGTGCAGAATACACCCTCTAATAAATTCTTACTTACCTGTCACACTTTTTTACTTATTTCTAATTTTAAGAGTGTAGAGGTATGTATATTGGAGGAGTTAAAGTGAAAGTAGCAATTTACAGCAGGAAGTCCAGAGATAATGGGAATGGCAAGGAGGAAACATTATTCAATCAAAGTAGTAGTCTAAAGAGTTATGCAGAAAAAAAGGGCTATACTTATGATCTCTTTGAGGAAGTTGAATCTTCCCTAAATGAAAGACCTGAATTAACTAAAGTGCAATTAGGTATTGAGCAAGGCTTGTATAATAGAATTATAATTGTTCATGTTGATAGATTAGGAAGAAATATAAGTATTTTAAGTACCATTGCTAAACTTTGTCTGACTCATAATGTAATGATTGAAACTCCTGAAACAGTTTATGACATGAAAGATCCTAGTACAAAAATGATGTTTGGCTTTCAGAGTGTTATTGCTGAGGCTGAAATGGATAACATCAGAGATAGATTGGCTAAAGGTAAATATAATACAGTAGCTGAAAGAGGGAGACACCTTGTCTCTGTTGCTCCATTAGGGTATAGCTATGATAAGAATGATAAAAAACTTCATGTTAACCCAGATCAAGCTCCTATTGTCAGAAAAATTGTTGAGTTAGCCTTATCAGGATATTCCACAAGAATTATTGCTGAAAAAGTTAATCAATTAGGATATAAAACTGCACAAGGAAGTTTTTTCAAAGGGGATAGTATACAAAGGATTTTAAAAAGAAGAACATATTTAGGAGAAGGTTTTTATAACTCCAAAAGATTAGGAAAGTCAGCCACTGCTAAAGATTGTCATGAGCCTCTAATAACTGAGGAAGATTTTAATACAATTCAAACTTTATTAAAAAGTAGGATATGTAAGCAGAACACAAAGTCATTAGGCATTAAATCTCCTTTAAATAAGCTACTAGTCTGTGGTAAATGTGGTGGAGGGCTAACCATACAAAAAAACAATAAAGTGAGTAAGGACAAACAGAAAGACCTATCCTTTTACCAAGTTAGACCCTGTCACCATCATATTAATGAATATACTCACTGTGATAATGGAGGCATTAAAATAGGCAAGCTTGAAAAGATTGTTTTTGAGGCTATTAAAGATAAAAAGGATAGTATAAAGAAAGAGCTACAAAGATTATTAAAGAATGATGTGTCAGGTACAAAGAGCAGAATGGAATCTAACCTTCTCAACATTAAGAAAGAACTATTAAATCAGGACAATCAATTAGATAAATTACTCAACCTATATCTAAAAGAAAAAGTATCTGAGGAGGTTTATGATACAAAAAGTGCAACTATTAAAGAGGTCAAGGAAAACCTTAAATCTGAGATTGAGTTATTAGAATATCAGTTAGAAAAATTAGATGTTTCCTCTCAACTAACCAAGGTAGATAAGGTGATACACCTAATTGACAACTTCCATGAGATGGCTATAGAGGATCAACAAGCAACATTAAGATTGCTTATTGAAAAGGTTGTATTAACTAAACCAAAGGGGCAGTTAAAAAGCTCTGATACTAAAGTTGAAATACATTTCAGAGAGCTATAATGGCTCTTTTATTGTTATCTAGACATAGAAAAAGGAGTGGGACATTCCCCTACTCCTTCTTTATTTGAATCCTATCATACACATCAAGCAATTTCTTAGCCAATATCTTGCAGTCAGGTTCTCCATAAATGATTACTGTAATATTGTCCTCATTAGTGAAACTCTCAGCTACAGTTGGATTAGTATTCATATCCATAATTATCCCCAATCTATCTCATATGTCTTACAACACTAAGATTAGACAAATGGGATTAAACTGTGACAATTAGACATTTTACAAGTAGGTTTCTAAATAGTTTTCAGTAGCCTCTGTAAACAACATCCTTCTTCTATTAACTATGTTGCCAGTCCTTTTATTAATAGTAAAACAACATGCATCTCCAGTATGTATCACTAGAACTTTTATGATATATCTTTTTGCATCAATTTCAAAAAGGTTCTCTTTCTGAGAATATGTACATTGCCCTTTAAGTTCTGCATTTTTTAGAAAGCTATCTATAACTGCTTTTTGTCTCTCAATTTGAATGTTGTCAGTTTCCATATCCATAAGAAAATTATCTTTTTCTAAAACAAATTCCCCATAAAGTGCTCTTAACTGTTCCTCTTCATTACTAATATCCTCACTCACATTTTCAAACTGGTGACTAGCTTCCTCTGAATAGGGAGTATCATCAATAATATCCACTTCATCTATAACTATTTGAACTAGACTTGCTCCCTCAGGTATCTGTATATCTTTTGCAAGGGAGGCTTTAGGTTTATGGTTATCTAGCCCCTTATCATCTGATAACATCAACCCAAGAACATCCTCAGCTCTAGAAATTGCCTCAGCTAAATTCTCACCATCTGTAAAGCAGTTCTCTAAGTCAAGGAAAAGTAACAGAAAAAATACTTTCCTCAGGTATCCATTCAATTATTGAATAATATTTATATATTGTCATAT
>NZ_AJTN02000064.1 GCF_000305495.1 Peribacillus psychrosaccharolyticus ATCC 23296
ATTCGGATAAAAATGTTCCCCATACAAAATAAATGGCTCCTCTAAAACTTCTTCTAATGTAATTTCTTCATGTAAAGCAAATCGTGAACTAGCGGAAACAAGTAAATAATATTGACTCGTTACTTGCAAGTGTTGAAAGTAGATAGATGTATCAAAGTGGCTCAAATCATGCGTTAAGGCGATAAAGCCTATATCTGCTTTTTTCTGTTGAACGGCCTCGATTACTTTGTTATTTTCTAGTTCTAAGATTTGATAGTTCACAAGTGGATAATCTTTTTTAAACGTTGCTAAAGTCTCTGGCAGTAATGTCATGAAAAGACTTGGGATTGTGGCGATTTTCACTTCTCCAGCAAACTGTGACGTTCGGGATTCAATTTCTAAGGTAATCTCCTGAGTTTTTTGAAAAACCTCCATAAGCTTTGGTAAAAGCCATAGTCCGTCTTCCGTTGGAATCGTTCCGTGACGTGAACGGTGAAATAACACAACATTTAATTCTTTTTCTAATGAGGTTATCGATTGACTGATGGCAGATTGGGTAACGAATAGTTGTTGAGCAGCAATCGTTATGGATTTACATTCTACGACGACTTTTACATACTGTAGTTGTTCGAAATTCATGGAACCTCTCTCCTTATAAGAGTTTCTAATGCAAAACTTAAGATTTACTAATTATACATTAACAATACTAAAGAATATAATGACAAGGCAGTAAGATGCAAGAAAAGCTTAGAGAGGAATGTATTGATTTTGGATTCATCAAGTATATGGAGCAAGAATTACCTTTATTTATGTGGGAGTAATTTTTTAATCGGTCTTATGTTTTACATGCTGGCTACTATTTTGCCATTATATGTACAAGTGGGTTTACATGGTGATGAGCAGCAAATGGGGTTAGTCATTACCATTTATGTTCTCGGAAGTGTGTTTGCACGTCTTTTTTCAGGGTTTTTAGTTGATCGATTTGGTAACAAAAAAATGGGTGTTATTGGATTTGCCATTTTCTTTGTCGCTTCTGTTAGTTACTTTGGAGTGAAGGACGGACTAATAGTATTTTTAATCGTACGGTTTATTCATGGGATGAGCTACGCCATTGCTTCTACGGCTACGAATACAGCGGTTCTTGCTTTATTGCCGGCTAATCGACAAGGGGAAGGAATCGGCTATTTTGGTATGTTTCTGAACCTTGCAATGGTAATTGGCCCATCACTCGGCTTATTTTTATGGAAAAACGAAAATATTTATATTGTCTTAATTGCAGTCTCACTTTTTTCTGCATTAGCATTATGGTTTATGTTGCGTATACGAATTCAGAAATCAACTCAAGCAGCACCACAAAATCCATTAACTTGGCGAGATATTATTGAAGTGAAAGCATTCCCGATTTCAATCGTTTCCTTTTGCTTATTTTTTTCTTATAGTGGTCTATCAGGATTTTTAGCTTCTTATACAAATGAGCTTAATTTGTCCGCCATCGCCGGTCTATTTTTTATTTTATATGCCGTCATGATTGTAGGGTTTCGTCCATTTATTGCAAAATTACTGGATCGCTACCCAGATCAGTATTTCTTCTACCCATCCATTATTCTGTTTGGTACAGGGATGCTAGTATTAAGCCAAGCTAATCACGCATGGATGGTTCTTACAGCAGGAGTGATGATGGGATTTAGTTATGGAATTTTAAACCCTTGCCTGCAAAATATTGCGATTAAGCAAGTGTCCATTACTCGTAGTGGTGCCGCAACAGCGACTTTTTTCTTACTGGGTGACCTTGGATATGGTGTAGGCTCTTATTGTTTAGGGTTGTTCGCCTCTCTTACCAATTATCGTACGATGTATATTGGCTCCGCCATTATCGCTTTCCTGTCCATTATTGTTTACTGGCTTTTCCATCATCGAACAGCAGCGAAAACGGTTCATTCTCTGTAAGTCATTGTTTATATACAACACAGACGCCCGCATGAACATTCATGGGCGTTTTTTTACGATTCCCTTAATTAGCTAGTTTACTAGGAGTTATGGACGAAGTTAAGAGAATTATTTAAATTCTCATTGACACTGATAATCATTTTCAATTAGACTGATTAAGGATTTATAGATTAGTATAATCGGGAATGAGAGGGAATTATTATGAAAAAGAAACAACCATGGCTTCAAACCATGGCAACGATTGCACTTGCTGCCTCGGCCGTTTTACCAGGGGTACCGGTTTCTGCTGAGGAGCCAAAGTCAACTAAAACGGAGCAATTAATCGTCAAGTATAAACATGATGAAACGTTATCCAGCAAGCAAAAGAAAAACATAGGTGTTGAAACGGTTAAAGAGAATGATGAAGTAGGTCTTTATGATGTAAAAGAAGACACTGTGGATACCACCATTACGGAAATCGAAAAAATGGACAATGTTGAATACGTGGAGAAAAATGTTACATACAAAACAGCCGAAACGATAGAACCAAATGATACATACTATAAAAACCAATGGAACTTACCTGCCATTGAGGCTCAAGAAGGGTGGGAAAGCATTGAGGATTCTTCTAATCTAGTAAAGGTAGCTGTGCTGGATACAGGGGTTCAAGACACACATGAAGATTTAACTGGACGTGTACTAGAAGGAAAAACCTTTGTTGATGGGTATCAGGAAACCTATCAGGGCGATGATCAAGGCCATGGCACTTTCGTATCGGGGATTATTGCCGCAAATGCTAATAATGAGAAGGGGATAACAGGTGTAGCAGGTGATGCTAACGTTAGTATCCTTCCAGTCAAAGTCATGAATAAATCGGGTGTTGGTGATGCGTACAATATCGCTTCAGGAATCGATTATGCGGTCGCCCAAGGTGTCGATGTTATTAATATGAGTTTAAGTGGTGAATATAGTGAGACCATTGAAACAGCGGTAAAAAAGGCGACGGACAAAGGAATTGTGGTAGTTGCCGCTTCAGGAAATGGCGGGGGCAATGCGGACGCTTCGTATCCGGCTGCCCTGCCAAACGTTCTTTCTGTAGGAGCGATTGCCCCAAAAGATCAAGTGTATGAGCGCTCGAATTATGGCAGTACCCTTGATATCGTTGCACCAGGAGTCAGCGTATTAAGTACGTCACTGCTTGGCGATTTAGGAACGGATGCAGGCCGTTATTCAACTGGCTCTGGTACTTCGTATGCAGCTCCACACGTGGCGGCCGTTGCAGCCCTTTATAAGTTGAAGCACCCAGAAGCTACTGCTAGTCAGGTTGAAGAAGCACTGACATCAACAGCAACTGATTTGAATGAAGAAGGCTGGGATGAGAAAACCGGTCATGGCAAGCTGAATGCGAAAGCGGCCTTAGCTGATGATGTCGAAATTCCGTCGTTAGCATTTGTTTTACCGAAAAAGAATGCGAACGTGGTGGGTACGACGACTGTCCAAATTGCCATTAATGATCCTAGTACAAGTAAAACCACATTTTATACTGATGAAGTCAATGAGAAAAATCGGATCGGGGAGGCAGAAACAGCTAATGTTGCTTCTGTGCAAATCAAATGGGATACGACAAAGTTAACAGACGGTACGCATCAACTCATAGCCATTGCTGTTGATGCGAATGGAAAAGAACTATCGAGAACGTCTAATACGGTGAAGATCCTGAATACACCTCAATCGGGTTATATGTTTACGGTAACCACACCAAGCGGTACCATCGCAAAAGGTGCATCTGTTAAACTCTATGAAAAAGTTCAAACAGAAGATTCAGATGAGTACAGTTACGCTGAATTATGGACAGGTACGACTGACACAGAAGGTGCGCTTCGGGTACCGAGTCATGTTGGAACAGATTTGAAAAACCTTCAAGTGGTTGTCCAAGGAAAATTCGATACAGCTGACGGCAACTCTTGGTTTATGTATTCACGTGAAGTCGCTTCTTCTGGTGCGATTACCTTAAAAAGTGACAATACCGTACCCGTCAAATTGAATACGCTAGATGAAGGGGGAAAAGAAATTCCAGGAGCACAATACTTCCTTGCAATGAAAGATGATCATCAAACGACACTAGGCTCAACAACGATGATCAATGAGAAAGATGCAAAAGAGGCACCAACTGTCTATGTGGATAAAGGAGCCTATAATGTATTTTCTTATCACAAAACAGCAGGTAAAACTTATTTCTTATCGAATACAACGGCAGAAATCAATGATACGTCAACAATTTCTTTCGACAGTAGAGAAGCTGGAGAAGCAGCAATCGATAATAGCGACAACGGACTCGAGAACGGAATTCTTTATTTATATAATGATGCCATTTCAGAAGCCATTGGCTCGGACGAAGTGATTACGGGTCAAAAATTCTTTGTATCGCCTGGTGACTATGAGTACTTAGTTGATGCGGAAGTAAAAGATCCTGATGGCGGCGAGAATTGGGTGTATGTGTTTGCGAATGACAAAACGAAAGCGGTTGTTCAAAAAGGGAAAAAGACGATTATTAAAGCAGGCGGCAAACTCGACATTACCAAATTCGAACCAGACCAAGAATCATTAAAACGATATTACACACAGCGTGGGTTAACATATATCGAACGACCATACCCGAATATCGCCTATAAGCTTGATCGAGCCTTTTATACCAAGCAAGTTTTCGGTGATGAATACGGCAATAAGTTGTCAGGAATGTACCGTGGTTCATTGAATTCAGAAGATGCCCTGTATAAAAAAGATGTAGTAACAGGGAAAACGGTGTCGATTGGAAATGACGATGAAGCACAAATCGAAACGATTAACTTCGGTGACATTTATTCAAAATATAAGGTCACTCGCCTATCTGATCAAAAAGTGATGCTTGATAGTTTTGACAAAAATCCTACGAATCCAGCGAATCGTCAATATTATTTCTATTCTTTCTGGGTAACAAGCAGCTCGGATGTAACGCAAGGAAAATATGAAATTTCCTTAACCTTAGATAAAAGTCCGTTAGCACCAAAAGGATTGTTTAAAGCATTGAACATTGACATGCAGGACTCTGGTACAACCATGCAAGTGAAAAATGCTGCTGGAAATAATGTGCCTGCCTATATTACGATTAATACGTTAGAAAAAGATGAAGATGGTGAGCTAGACTGGGTTCAGTCCTATGGGCAAAATACAGATACCTCGAAAAGTCTTTCTCTGCCAAGTAATTTAGCATTAAGTGATGAGAAAAATGGGAATATGGCGATCATTCGTTACCTACAACCATCGGGCGAGTATTCGTATATTTTCCGCCAATTTTCTACATTAGAAGAGTTAGAAACCATAAACATCCCAGCCAACATGCAAAAAGTTTCCGTATCAGCGAAAGATGGAGACGAGAAGCTTGAGAAAA
>NZ_AJTN02000063.1 GCF_000305495.1 Peribacillus psychrosaccharolyticus ATCC 23296
TAATTCCTCCTAAATCCATTCATTGAATTATTTATTACTGGATATACACCATAGAACATTCGTTCCTTTATGTCAAATTTCCTTCTTTCTCTAACCTGCCCCTATAGTTCCATAAGACAAAGATGTGCCAAAGCAACTCCCTAATTTCACCTGTTAGGTTAAGGACTACGCTTTTTTATTTTTAATCTCTTCCAACAGAGAGATAACCCTTTCATTCTGTTTAATTATTGTTTGATTTTGATTTCTCATTTTTGTGAAGTCAAATAAAAATATTAATAAGATTGCTATTATAAGGAAAGCCATAATTCACCTCTAACCTTTACTTTTCTCTAAATTATACCAGTTCTTATGCAACTTACATGCCCTGTTAGTGGAAGAGAGGCAATATGACCGTCTACTTAACATAATTCAACTTATCGATATACAAATGGTAGGTGGTTTTTCAATGAATAAAAACAGAAGAACAAGAGTTAAAAGAAATGTTTAATCAAATGAAGCAGCAGCATGAAGTACTTCGTAAAAAACAAGGAGAAGAATAATATAGACAGCTAGCGAAGCAAGATCCGGTCACTGTCTATACAAACGATTAATAAGCGATGAAGTTCTGGGAAGAATGATTTTTTACTTTTTCTTATTTTTAACTCGTTCTCTGGATTCATTAAGGCCTTCTATAATGGTGTTGCCTATGCGGTGAAACAAACTTAAATACAGAGCATCAATGATATTTAACTGAGCAATTCGTGAAGCAATGCTCCCTACCCTGTTCTCTTCTTCAACATTTGGGATACATAGCCTGATGTCCGCTAGTTTATAAAGCGTACTTTTTGCTAGAACGGTAAGTGCGATTACGGTTATGCCTATCTCCTTAGCAAATTTGGCTAGTTCAATTGCTTCCATTGTTTTTCCTGAAGTACTAATTACTAAAAAAACATCTCCCGGCTTCATCATTGATAATACGGAAACCATGTAATGAAAATCTGCAGAGGCTATGGCATGATAGCCTAGTTTAATTAATTTATACTGAGCATCCATCACTGGCGGATACGAGCCGCCAACTCCATATATAGCAAATTTATCTGCATGCAAAAAAGCTTCAATTGACCGTTCAAAATCCTTTTTATCTAATGTATTAACAGAGAGCTCAAGCGCAGATTTATTTAGATACGTAACTTTTTGAAAAAGGCTGTGAGGGGTGTCTTTAGACTGCAGCAAAGAAAAGTCATTGATGGTATGTTCTGATTCGGAATTTTCTTTTGCCAGCACAACCTTTAACATTTTAAAACTTCCAACACCGATTGTTTTACAAAAACGAACAATACTAGCTTCACTGGCTCCTGCCTGTTTTGCCAGCTCTTTCGTGGTCATAGTTGGAATAAAATCAGGGTGGTCTAAGATGTAAGATGCTACCTTTTGCTCAACTCCTGTAAAACGATCATAATCATTTTTAATTTTTGAGAGTATTCGTAAATCATTCATATAAAGTCTCCATTCTTATTCAAATCACGCCGAAAGATATGGCATAAATTCCCTTTATATTATTTACCATTAAGTTCTAATTAATTCATATTTTTCATGTATACTAGAGAAATAGACAGATTCCAAATTTTGCACAATTGATAGGAGATTGCCACTATGTACACAAAAAAACTTATATTATTTTTCATTTTGCCTCTTGTCATTTCCTTCTTCGGACTAAGCTATTCTGCTGAAGCATCAGAACAAGAGAACATCCATTTCAATATTACCAGCCCGAAAGAGAATCAAATTATTACACAAAATGATGATACCCTAAACCTTGATATATTAGGTATCAAATCTACTTTTCAGATTAAACAAGTGACAGCTACTATTGATAAACATACGACTTCTTTACAGTTTTCTAACGGGAATTACTTAGCAAAAATTCCACTTAGTACATTAACAGAAGGGGCAAAAAAAGTTAAGATTACAGCTACGGACGTTTATGGAAACTCCAAAAGCATCTCTACAAATTTTCAGTATATCAAACAGCCCATTCACATTACATCACCCATCAGTAACGATTTTTATAATAAAACAGACATTACTATAAAAGCCATTGCAAAGAACTTTGCTGGACCAAAGGCTAAATTTTTTGTAACTGTTGATGGAAAGACAATTGCAACTGGGACAAAAAACTCGATTAATCAAAAAGTGGATTTAAGTAACTATAACGGGAAAGCAATTACCCTTAAATTTACGATAAAAAATACTTCTACGGGCCTCCGCTATACAGAGTCTCACAAAATATTTGTAGATGATAGTCCAACAATCAGTTCCCTCACTAAAGTGGAAGGCGAAATTCTTGGATTTAAAGAAGGAAAGCTTCTATATAAAACCAAGCAAAATGAAATATGGTTAAAGGATACTTCAAAACATACAAAACATCTTGTTTACAAAAATAGTACAAATGACTATACAAAAAGTTATATAGCAGACTCAGCCATTGTCATTTTGACTACTGCCCCTAATTATGAACAAAACTTATATGAATATAAAAACAATGTCTTGCAGAAAATTGGCACTGCACCGGATAAAAAGCTATCAACGGCCGGCGATATTCTAATTTGGAATGGAACCTTAGAGAGCGAACAAGACCATTCAACGAATATATACATGAGGCAGCTCGATACTGGAAAAACAACAATACTCTCAGCCGATTCATTATGGTGGAATGATGTATTTGTAAATCCAGATGGTGAGGCATTTTTTTCAACTAGTAACGGGATATCTAAATATAGCAACGGTATTATAAGTGAGGTACCTGTTACCGGATCAATAACCGGAGCTGAAGGTGATTTACTGTTGATCACCAGAGGGAATCTTGAACATGATGAAACCTTTGTAAAATGGCCAGGCGGAGAAACTAAATTAACCGCCTTTTGGGATACCACTGCTGAATTTTATCCTAATTATAGCCGAGAAGTACTTTTAATGAAAAATGGTCGAATAGCTTTTGAAACATACAAAAATGAAAAGTTCCAAATTCATATTTGGGAAAAAGGAAGCGAAAAACAAATTTCCTTCTTAGGAGATTCTACACGGATTGGAGCATTTGCTGATAACGGTGATCTGCTTACGAAAAATAGTTATTTACTTAAAAATGAATCCGCGTACTCTACAAAACCTGTTAAGCTGTTCACTCTGCCTATGAACACGTATTGGGAAGGAACTCAGGCTTACGGGACATTTGGAGGACACCTTGTAAAAATCAAAACGGACCATATCCCAGTGAACGAAATAAAAATGTCCCATAAAGCAGTATCACTGCTCGAGAAAAAGACGAAACAATTACGTACTGTAATGACACCGGCCAACGCTACGTTTACTAAAGTAATTTGGTCCTCCAGCAACGCTAAAGTGGCCGCTGTTGACTCTAAAGGGAAAGTTACTGGGAAAGTTAAAGGAAAGGCAACGATTACAGCCAGATCCATTGATGGCTCGATTAAAGCCTCTTCTGCGATCACTGTAGTAGATGTAACACCTCCCGCAGCACCAACTATTAATAACGTAACCAGTAAAGCGAAAAAGATCACAGGAAAAGCTGAGCCTGGTTCAACTGTAAAAGTATATATCAAAGGAAAATATATCGGCAGCACGAAAGCTTCTGCCAATAAGAACTTTAGCTTTAACATTAAACCACAAAAGACAGGGAGCATTATTAAAGTAATCTCTGTCGACAGCTCTAAAAATAAAAGCAAAGCAAAAAGTATTACAGTGAAAAAATAAGGTTACAAACACGCGAAAAACCATCCTATCAGCGAGGATGGTTTTTCATGTTTTGGTCCATTTTATAAATAAACGCAAATACCTCGGCAACCGCCTGATAGAGCTCTTCAGGAATGGCTT
Source organism: Peribacillus psychrosaccharolyticus ATCC 23296 (assembly GCF_000305495.1). Lineage (GTDB taxonomy): Bacteria > Bacillota > Bacilli > Bacillales > DSM-1321 > Peribacillus > Peribacillus psychrosaccharolyticus. The sequence continues at coordinate 3,868 of NZ_AJTN02000063.1, forward strand.
CATTAATCTCAAGCTTCCCAAGCAGTTCGGTCAAAGATGGATCTTCTTGGATGGGGATATTTAGTTCCTTAGCTTTTTCAAGGATGTTTTCCGCTGTCTTTCCCTTACCCTTAGCGATGACTTTTGGTGCAGACAACGTTTCTGAATTATAGGTAAGTGCAATCGCTTCTTTTCGTTTTTCTGTCATATTTTTATATCCATTCTGCTATAGACTTCAGTTCTTATGGCAGGAATAACTGCCGCGGATTCTCTCTGATTCTCTTCTTCAAAAACCACTCCTGAGAGTTTATATTCTTGCTGTTCTAATTTATCGCGGAGCAATGTCACAAAAGGATGCGCGGCCTGTTCAAGTATCGTTGCATACTGATTAAATACAGATACTTTAACAATCCGGTTCTGAATTTGCATATCCACAACCGTTTCCTTAAGCTGAGCCAAATCTAGATAAAACAAAATTCGGCAGTAATTAGGATCTATATGACCATCCTTCGTCCGTCTTCCACTCCATTCTACTGTCAAATCACTTTGATGATCAGGCAGCGGAATCTGCATGAAAAGCTGTTGAATGGGTCCTGTATCATGACTCATTAATTGCTGTGCTGTAACTCGATTAAGTACTTGGTCTGCCAGTTCGTTAATTACAGCACCGTGACTTTCATTTTTAAGCTGCATTAATAAAGGCTTTAAGCCTGTTAACTCTGTCTCTGCCAGATTTTCTTGACTGCTTAATGCATGTTCCATATTCAGTCCAAGTAATCTGATGATTTCTTTTAAAAAAGGAGCAGCCGCAGCCCCTTTGGAAAGATCTACATACTTAAAATCATTTTCAAGAATATGCTGTACAGCCCTATTTACGTTTTCAGGCAAGTTTCTCGTAACTTGGGGTTCTTTATTGTTTAGTAGAGCAGCCAGCTTGGCCTTAGCATCGTCAACCATATTATTCGTTGTAAGCAGGTTAAGGATGGTTTCACTTTGTTGAGACGCTGACAATGCAGCGTGCAGTAAATTTCCTGCGAGAACAGCAGGCCTTTGCAGGAGAACAGGCTCTGTACCTTGAGAAATACCCGATAACGTATGAATGGCCTGCAGCAGCTTTTCTGCATTCGGACGATGTCCGCTTTGCAGACTTTGAATATAGGCGGTTAACAGCTTCTGCCCATCTTTTAAAATGGGGCTTTCCCCTGCCTCTCCCTTAGACATGTTTACCTGAAGCTTTTCAAGCACCGTATTCGTGTTTTCCTCTTCTGAGAGAAAGCCAGAGAGCTGAAGCAGAGAAAATGCTCCCGCTCTCAATTCCGCTGATGCCTCAGGATTACTCCAAAGCGCTGCTGCCTTCTGCAGGCCGTCAGCGGAAAGTTTCTCTTGTAAGGGTTCCCCTATTTCGTTTAAAAGGGTTGTCAGTTGATTTGTTACATTAGTCGGAGGTGTAAGTTTAAGTTCTTGCCGAAGTCTTGTCAGCAACCCATAAAGAGACTCAGAGCTCCCTTGACTTTGTAAGGCTTTGAAGACCTCATCCACAAAGGGAAGATTATTCACCATCATGGCTTTCACAACTTGAAGGGCTTGGTTTTGATCTCCAGACGTTTTCAGCCATTCTGCCGCAACCTGTAATGTATTTTTAAGAATTGGCAGTTCGTTTTTGATTAAGTACTTTGCCAAGGAAACTGCCTCATGGGTAATCGGCATAGATAAATGTGAAAGAATTTGTTCAGCGGTTACTTTTGTTCCACCATTTACTGTAGGATTTAATACCTTTAATTTTATTTGTTCGTCACCCGGCTGGACTTGCAGCCAATATTGTTCTCCTGCTCTAAGAGGGACATCAAGTGCCGCAATCATTTTTTGCGAACCAATTTGCACTTCTGCCTTTTGATTTGGAAAAAGCTTAAATGATTTTTCCAATGACCAGCTGGCCGC
>NZ_AJTN02000062.1 GCF_000305495.1 Peribacillus psychrosaccharolyticus ATCC 23296
GGTGGCTTTTTTTAATCTGATGAAAGATATGGATCATTTGTTACCAATTATTTGCTCAGGTCGTTTCTGTATAATTATTTGAAAACTAAGTGATAAGTGGATTAAAAGATACAGAGGCATAATGTATTATCTAAAATTGTTACAATAAGATATTTTTGACCACTTTCTGACCACCAACCATATATTAAGGTATATATCTATTTTTAATAAAGAATAAAAAAAGCCTGGAAAATCAGGCTCTAAGCAAAACATCTTAATTCATGTTTCTTTATATTGGTATCGACATATTAAAGAACGTAAAAAATACGGTCTTAAAGGCGCACGTCGTGCACCTCAGTTCTCAAAACGTTAATTTTTTGGAACAATCAAAAGCTCCAGCCCATTACGCGGCTGGAGCTTTTTTTTATTAGTTGAAACTATGCTGAGGTCAGACTGTAATTCCTCGAAATTACCAGCGAGTCACGTGTATGTCTTCTGTCCTCTGGTGGACACTACTGGTAAACCCGGTAGAAGTCCGGATCAATGAGGTGCTGAATATGAATGTGATAATGGGCCTGCAGGAGAGGCAGCGTGAAAAACAAATTAACTATGAGCGGCGTCTCTTGCGTGATTTATCAATAGAGAAACTAAAGGTAAGAATTCTCGATTTTTTTAATCATGATTATTCCTTAGGGTTATGTTTAACGGATGTTCTTGAGGAAGGGTGTTTTGATGTAGCAATCGAGGCTTTTTTGCTTGGTGGAAATTACGGTAAATTCGGCTACTATGGAGAGTCGATGGAGGATTCTAGACTTCGCTGCAAGCAAGAAGAAAAGCACCTTGTTGATACATTATTTAATTTTATTTTGTATTGGGGTAAGGCTGGGAAAATGGATATCTATAGCGAGAGTTTGTTTTATCACTGTAGTGCTTATGTGGAAACCTGGTGGCTTCAGGGATTTCAGGCTGGCGCGAAATATTATAAACTAAGACTTCATTAAACGACTGCGACCTGTATCTGCTTGTTCTATTTTATAATTAGTTCCCATATTTATAATTATAGAGGACAAGCGGAAGGAGAAAGATCATGCGCAGGAAACTGAAATACACTGGGTTTTCAATTGGTCTTATTATGCTTTTTTTAATTATCACACTGAAGTTCATAGAAGATGATTCGTGGAATGCGTGGAATTTGCCCCTGACAGGAAAAATTATTGTACTTGATGCAGGCCATGGGGGAATGGATGGCGGTGCAAATTTTGAATCGATACAAGAAAAAGAAATTTCACTTGCTGTTACTAAGAAAATTCAAGACTTTCTCCAAGAGCAAGGGGCACTAGTGCTTTTAACAAGGGAAGATGATAGTGATTTAGCGAGTGATGGAACCAAGGGAATTCGGAATCGCAAGAGAGAAGATTTGCAGAATCGTGTGAAGGTAATTAATGAATCTGAAGCAGATTTATTTTTGAGTATTCATCTAAACGCATTTCCTTCTAGAAGCTCAAGCGGTGCTCAAACCTTTTATACAAATCGGTACCTTGAAAATAAACAGGCGGCTGAATTTATACAACAAGAAATTATCCGGAATTTAGAAAACACATCACGACAACCAAGAGTAATCCAGAATATTTATTTGATGGCAAACGCTACAAAACCAGGGGCATTAGTTGAAATTGGCTTTATATCGAATGCTGCCGAAAGACAGAATTTAATTCAAGAATCGTATCAAGAGAAAATTGCGGCCGCTGTCTACAAAGGGATTTTGAGGTATTTTACTGAAGACCCCATTGAAGAAGAGGACAAGGAGTAGTCGAGATATATCACATTATGATATATAGGGATTTTGTACTATGTGCAGAATCCTTTTTTTGATTCGATTAAGTGCGTCTTAGAAGCAATAAAGTGTTAATATGTTATACTTAATTAGGGTAAAATGAAAATAAAAAGGTGGGGAAATACGTGTTTACTGAAGAAATTGCATTAAATATACTAAAGGATCTTAAAGACCCTTTTCTGAATAAAAGATTTGAAGAAACAAATGGAATTATGGAAGTGAAAGTTAAAGCTGAAAAGAAGCATGTGAGTGTGAAACTGGCCATTGCCAAAACCAATACACCTGAGCAGCTTCAATTGCAGCAACAGGTTGTTAAGATATTGAAAGAAGGCGGCGCTGAATCAGTGGGGATTCGTTTTGCCGAACTTCCTGAAGAAGAATTGGCTAAGCACCGTACAAACACGCCTCCTGAAGAAGAAGATGCTGGCTTACTTGGGCCTACTAGTAAAACAAAGTTTATCGCAGTTGCAAGCGGAAAAGGCGGAGTTGGAAAATCAACCATATCTGTTAACCTGGCAATTTCCTTAGCACGCTTAGGGAAAAAGGTCGGAATTGTGGATGCTGATATTTATGGCTTTAGTGTTCCTGATATGATGGGGATTACCACACGTCCAGTCGTACGCGGTAAAAAGATTATACCTGTGGAACGTATGGGGGTTAAGGTCATCTCAATGGGCTTTTTCGTTGAAGATAATGCACCAATCATTTGGAGAGGTCCGATGCTAGGTAAAATGCTCAACAGCTTTTTCAATGAAGTTGAATGGGGCGAGCTTGATTACTTAGTTCTTGATCTTCCTCCTGGTACGGGTGATGTGGCGTTAGATGTACATTCAATGCTTCCATCATGCAAAGAAGTCATTGTAACTACTCCGCATCCGACAGCAGCATTCGTCGCAGCACGGGCAGGGGCGATGGCCATTAAAACTGAACATGAGGTAATTGGAGTTATTGAAAATATGTCGTACTTCGAAAGCAAAACGACAGGTCAGAAGGAATATGTATTTGGTAAAGGCGGCGGTGCGAAGCTTGCAGAAGAACTACGTACAGAAGTTCTTGGACAGCTTCCACTTCAGCAGCCGGATTGGAACGAGGATGATTTTGCTCCGTCTGTGTATGCGGAAGATCATCGCTTAGGTAGAGTTTTCACAGATATTGCTGAAAAAATTGTAGCAAAAGTTAAGTAAAGACAAAGAGGCAGACGATTCGTCTGCCTCTTTTTTATTTTTCTTCTTGTTTATCGCCGGTTTCGGTTGAAGCTTCTTTAGCTTTAGAAGAATTCTCTTTCGATAACTCTTTTGCAGCTTTAAGCAGAATATCTTCAATTTTGGCTTTAACCAGCGGACTATCCATCGTTTCGATTAACGTTTCTTTAGAAAGCTCTCGCATTTCTTTGGTTTTGAGTAAGTCTTTAAACTCTTTCTGTAAGTCTGGTTCCTTCAATATGTCAATAATCATTCCTCGATAGGTCGGATCCTTTGTTAAATCCTTTAAAAGATCTTCGTGTTCAGTTTTGAGGCTGTTTGCGTATGCTTTAGCGAACTTAGGATCTTTGAACGCCTTCTTCCAAAACTTTTTGCCGTCATCGGAGATAAGTGTTTCTTTAACTGTTTTTTCGATAGCTTCTTGATCCATGATAAATTCACTTTTTACTTTTTCGTCTGACAATACATCTTGAACGGCTTTTTTACCTTCGTCGGATTTAAGGATGTCCACAACCATTTTTTTAGTCTCTTCATAATCCAACTTCTCGGTGCTTGTCTCATTCTGGTTGCAGCCGGTACATATGAGACATAAGAAAAATATAGGTAAGATACCACTGTATCTCATAATCAGAGCCCCTTTCATTCTTTCATATTTTTAATATGGATTACTTGCTGGGTTTTATTCCGGATCTTAGAAAATGTAGATATTTGAAGTGGGAATTGTTACAATTAGATAAGGATAATGAACGACTGGGGGAGCATAATGAATAGCCGGAATATAGTGAACTTATTTATATCCACATTAGTAATTGGCGGAGTAGCAGCGGGGCTTGCGGGATTTGTTTTCCGTTGGGATCAATTTCAGCCACTTTTTAGTTCTTTTGATATAGGGGAAATAATTATATCGTTCATATGGATGATTGGTGTAGGGCTGATTTTTAGTGTCTTAAGTCAGGCGGGCTTTTTTGCTTATTTGACGGTTCATCGATTTGGTTTAGGAATATTTAAAAGTGTATCTTTATGGAATTCAGTGCAGGTATTATTGATTATCTTTGTCCTATTTGATTTAGTGTATCTGAGGTATACAAATTTTTCCTCAAAGGGAGATGCCCTATTTCCATATATAGCGGTTGCTATTATGTTATTGGTCATCGGTTTGATTACTGCTTACTTTAAGGCGAAACAAACGAATAAACATGCCTTTATCCCTGCCTTGTTTTTCATGACCGTTATCACCACACTGGAATGGACACCTGTACTACGGGCGGATGATATCAGCTGGATGTATTTCATGTTTATTCCGTTAATTGTATGTAATATTTATCAGCTGTTAATCCTAGACAAGCTTATTCGTAAATCAAAGGTAGAGCTAGAAGCCAGAAGAGCGGAGAAAGCTGCTATTAGTAAGTCAAAAGGAAAAAATAAAGTGCAGAAGTTAAAAGAAGTTTAATATAAAAAAAGGCTGTCCCAGCACAGGAGGGGCAGCCTTTTTTTGGATTGGCAGCAACATTATGTCGGTTTTATTGGATTTCTTCACTTTTGGTACTTGAATTCGAAATCATTTCCGAAACGGTAACGAGGGTTAGTTTTTTTGCTTGCAGGTCTTTAATAAGTTCTGGCAACGCATTGTTGGTCTGTTTGGCAGAGTCAGAAGCATGTAAAAGGACAATATCTCCTTTATCTGCTCGGTGAACGTTTTGGACAATCTTTTCAACCCCAGGGTTGGTCCAGTCTTGGGAATCGATGCTCCAATGGACAACGGTATAGCCATAGCGTTCACTTATTTTGAGAAGTCTCCGATCAAAATGACCGGTGGGGGCACGTAGTAAGGTTATATCTTTTACATTCAGTTTTTTAAATGCTTCTTGGGCTCTGCCTATATCTTGCTGAATTTCCTCATCCTTTAATTCGGAATAATCTTTATAAGCGTATCCTAGCATTCCTATTTCATAGCCTTCCTTTATAATCGACTCAACTATTTCTGGATGTCTCTCCGCCCAAGAACCAGAAAGAAAGAAGGTTGCTGATCGAACGTTTTCCTTTTTGAGGGTTTTTAAAATAGGTACTGTTCTTTCATCACCCCATCCGATATTAAAGGTTAGAGCAATATTCTTTTCTCCTTTATACACGGCTTTAGGGCCGCCGGAAGTCGAAAACACAGGGGCGTGAAATAGATTTTGTACGAATAAAAACCAGGCGGAAAAGAAAGCAGCTAATAATATAAGGGCGGCTTGCTTAAACCCTCTTGAATGAAGAACCCAAAAAAACTTCATGTTTCATCACCTCGTCCATCTTCTCTTTTTTTCATCCTATGCTGTTTTTTGATATATATAACCAAGTTACGTAAGAAAGCATTTATAAAAACAGGATAACTAGTACAACATACATACATACATGTGGAGGTGGGTCCAATGTTTGGTATGATCATTGATGAAAAAGAGCGGCTTGAAATAGAGTATCTATTAAAAAGAGAAATGGATGAGATTTTATTTGATTTTCAGGATGAAAGAATAGAGTGTATTGTAAAGAACGCTATGGAGGAACGCTATAAGATTTTGTTTGCATTATTTAAGCGTATAGCACCAGCAAATGAGTGTATGAGGTATATTCCTAGTTACTTGAAGTCCAAAGATTAAGTAATATCAATGTCTATGGACAAGGTTGCAGCGCAGTACCTAATTTTTTTATAAAAAAACAAAAAAGAATCTTGACTATTGTTTTTAACGCTGATATATTAATAAAGCTGCTACAAGAGCTGACCGAGTATTCAACGGTTATGAAAAAACTTTTTTTAAAAAAGTTATTGACGCAGCAAAATACATTGTGTTATGATAATCAAGTCGCTTCGGAAGAAACGACAACGAAA
>NZ_AJTN02000061.1 GCF_000305495.1 Peribacillus psychrosaccharolyticus ATCC 23296
CTATTTATTAAAAGTAAAGAGGGCATCAGAATTCCAATGCCCTCTTTTTTCTCCTCACACACAAACTACAATTTGTCTTAAGAAGTTTCCTTTTTTCGCGACGCAGCGGTCGGTGATTTCGTATCCTGCTTCTTTGATCATGTCGTCCATTGTTTCGATGGTTACGACGATGACTTTTTCTGCGAAGCTTCGGGCATGCTTGAGAATTGAGAGTTGGTCTTCTGGCGTTGCATGGGTGTATAGGTTGTAAGGCATATCGATAATGGCTACATCGTATTTTTCAGTAACATCAGCAATTGGTCCTGTTGTGACGTCGCCCTGCAAGCCGAAGTAGGCAATATTTTCTCTTGATCCATCTGTAACGAGCGGGTTGATGTCACGACCAACAATATTGATCCCCATTGATAGTGCTTCAACTAATACGGTTCCGATTCCGCAGCAAGGGTCAATAACCTTGATTCCTTCTGGATTCGGTACAGCGATATTAACAATTGCTCTCGCCACACGTGTACTTAAAGCGGTTGAATATTCACGTGGTTTTTTTAGATGGTGCAGCCATACGGACTCGCTTTTTATATAGTTTCCTAAATACCAACGGCCGCCAAGTGTGACAATCCCGAATATTTTGTCGGGGTTTTGAACATCAGCTAATCCTTGAACTTTCCAACCGATATCACGTTCAATGTTCCGTCTTTCCCAATACCCGATTTTCACTGAAGGATCCAGGTCATTAATTTTCACATACAACACCTTGAATGTGGTCTCACCTAATTCTATTTGGTCTGCCTGATCGACAATTTCAGAAAGAGTATCTCCTTCAAATAATACTTCGATTCGTTCTTTAATAAATGGACTTCTGCTTGGATTTATCGCTATTGGCGTTTTAATAATATTCGTTTCCGATTCCACGCCGAATAATGAACGCATTTCCATCCGGCATAAGGAAACTTCGTCTGGACTGTATGCAAAGGTATATATATAAACCGGTTCTCGGTTAAGCTTCTCCACTTTTTTCCCACCCTTTATCGCTTTTCTATATTCCCGTCTCAAATGATAACCATATCGCGAAAAAGGGAGAAAAGCAATGGCGGAGATAGCCAGCCTCCAATTAATAGCATTAGCTGAAGTGGTACTAGGGGCCGCAGCAAATAAATCCCCTAAAGATTATTTGTTACATAATTCTTTACGACCGAATCGCATAAAAAAAATGCTGAAATCTGGACATCGCCCTCCATTCAGCACTAAGAGTTTCTTACTTTAATGAACTGTTACCTTTTCAAATGGCCAAGATGGCAATTGTTTGCGGAGCGGCTTATCTTCTCTGTATCCAAGTGCGTATTCACCTTGCATCACAGTATGGATTTCTCTTGTGCCTTCATAGATTACAGGTGCTTTCGAGTTTCGAAGATATCGTTCTACTGGATACTCATCACTATATCCATAAGCACCATGGATTTGAACGGCGTCATTTGCTGCTTCATTTGCTGCATTACAGGCAATCCACTTAGCGAGTGAGGTTTCTTTGGTATTCCGTTTTCCTTCGTTTTTCAAGGTTCCTGCTTTATAAACCAGCAGCCGCGATATTTCTAAGTTTGCACTCATTTTCGCAATCATTTGCTGAACTAGCTGATGTTTGCCAATCTCTTTCCCAAATGTACTTCGTTCATGACAATATTTAAGACTTGCCTCGAGGCTCGCTTCAAGCAGGCCGACAGCACCCGCCGCGACGGTAAAGCGCCCATTATCTAGCGCCGACATGGCAATTTTGAAACCTTCTCCTTCTTCTCCTAAACGATTCGCAGCCGGCACTTTCACATCATTAAAAAAGATCTCTCCCGTATTCCCCGCGCGAATCCCCAATTTCCCTTTAATTGCTTTTGATTCGAATCCTTCAAAAGTACGCTCTACAATGAATGCAGTAATCCCTTTTGAACCTAAATCATGATCTGTTTTCGCAAACACTAGAAAATGATCTGCATAATCACAGAGAGAGATCCACGTCTTTGAACCATTTAATACATAATAATCCCCTTCACGCTTAGCAGTGGTCTGCATAGCCGCTACGTCAGATCCTGCGTTTGGTTCCGTCAAACCAAATGCACCAACCTTAAGTCCTTTTGCCTGGGGGACTAAATAGGTTTGCTTTTGTTGTTCTGTGCCCCATTGCAAAAGGGTCATGGTGTTTAAGCCGGTATGTACCGAAACAGCGGTCCGATAGGCGGTATCACCTCGTTCCAATTCCTCACAAATAATTGCCAGCGTATTATAATCCATTCCCAGTCCGCCGTATTCTTCTGGAATACAGACCCCCATTAATTCAAGCTCTGACAGACGCTTAAGAATAGATGGCTGAAACGCTCCCTGTCGATCCCACTCTTGAATGTACGGAATAATTTCCTTATCAACAAACTTCCTTACTACCTTTTTTACGCTTTGCTGCTCTTCGGTTAATTCGAAATTCATCATTAACATTCGCCTGCTTTCATTTCAATATAGTAGAAAAAAAAGAACGGAGAATCATAGAATTGTTGATATAAGCATAAAATAATTATCCGAATTTTACAATAATTACTACTAGCTATGATCAAATAGACCGTATTTCTTTGAAAATTTTTACAAATACTTCCTAATTAATAGTAAGATGGGGTAACAGGAACCTAATCAGTTGGGAGGGTTTAATATGAAAGCACTTACAAATCGTTTGATTGTCATCTCTTTTGACTGCCTATCCTCTTCAGACTATCAATTAATTAGAACATTGCCGAATTTCCGACGTGTCTTAAATGAAGGCTCATATGTCCAGCATGTTGAAGCTATTTATCCTTCGTTGACCTATCCAAGTCATGTCTCCATCGTGACTGGGAATTACCCTAAACGCCATGGAGTAATTAACAATACCTTGCTGCAGCCGGGGGCTTCTTCTCCAGATTGGAACTGGTACCGTGCTAATATTAAAGGTACGACATTATATGATGAAGCCTATAAAGCAAACCTGACAACCGCTGCTCTGTTGTGGCCAGTCACAGGGAAGGCGAAAAGTATTCAATACAATCTGCCTGAGATATTTGCAAATCGTCCATGGCATAACCAAATAGCTGTATCACTCTTAAACGGCACACCCGCTTTTTTATGGGATCTTAACAAACGCTTTGGCCATATCCGTAATGGACTAAACCAACCCGAATTAGATGACTTTGTTTTAGAATGTACCATCTATACGCTGCAAACCAAAAAGCCTGATTTACTTCTTATTCATTTTACAGATTTGGATACAAACAGACATCAAAATGGTGTCTTTTCAAGTGAAGCGACTGAGGCGATTCATCGACATGATAAACGGCTTGGTCGTATTCTTGATGACCTTGAAGAAAGAGGAGAATTAGCAGAAACCACTATAGTTGTTTTGGGGGATCATAGTGCATTGGATGAAAATAAAGCAATAAGTCCTAATGTTATTCTTTATGAGGAAAACTTGATTACGGTTAATCGAAAAGGCAAAATCACTGATTGGAAGGCCTATTGTAAGAGCTGTGACGGCTCAGCGTATATTTACCTCAAGCATCCTGTTGATACCCAAACCATGAAAACAGTAAAAGACATTCTCACGAAATTAGCAGCTGATCCCTCTAAAGGAATAGAATATGTCCTTACTGGCGAAGAAGCAGGAAGAAAAGGCGCTGATCCCGAATGTGCTTTTATGATTGAAGCAAGATCCGGCTATTATTTTATCGAGGATTACCTAGGTGATTATCAAAAGAATGTGACCGCATTTGACGTAAGGACGAATAAAAAATATATGTTTGGCGCACATGGCTATTCACCCGAAAAACCAAATTATACTACCTTCTTAATGGCTTCGGGTAAAGGCATTTGTCCAAACAGAATCATCCCTTATATGCATTTGACTGATATTGGCCCCACATTAGCTAGACTTCTTGGTTTAGATATCGGTGAAACGGATGGAAATATTACCGAAGCGTTATTGGATATTGACAACGTTCAAAGGGGGGCAAGTTATGAAAAAAATGTCCGTGCCTGAACGAAGCTGGGCGTTTTACGATTGGGCAAATTCGGCTTATTCGATAGTGGTCGTTACAGCCATTTTCCCGTTATTATTTAAATCATCGGCAACTAATGCTGGAATTGCTGCCTCCACTTCCACTGCCTATTGGGGATATGCGAATTCTTTGGCCGCACTTCTCATTGCGATTTTAGCGCCGCTTCTAGGTACGCTTGCGGATTTTAAAGGCTTTAAAAAACGGTTTTTATTTTTTTCGTGTCGTTAGGTGTTCTATTTACGATGATGCTGGCCGTCATTCCACATGAAGAATGGTTGATTTTATTAATCTGTTTTATTTTTACTTCTATCGGCTTTGCAGGTGCAAATATCTTCTATGACGCTTTTCTTGTCGACGTAACCAGCTCAGATAGGATGCATCGTATTTCTGCTAATGGTTTTGCGTTAGGCTATATAGGCAGCACGGTTCCTTTCATTATCGGTATTGCACTTATTATCTTGTCACAGCAGGCTGTCATTCCACTATCTGTAACTGTTTCCAGTCAAGCGGCCATTGCCATTACTGCTTTATGGTGGGGATTATTCACCATTCCGATGATCAAACATGTCGAACAACAATATTATGTAGATCGTGTTCCCCGCCCTGTAACAGCCAGTTTTAAGAAGCTTTTGACGACGATAAAAAATATAAAGGCTTACCGAGCCTTATTTCTGTTCCTCCTAGCCTATTTCTTTTACATAGATGGGGTGAATACAGTTATGACCATGGCTACGGTTTTTGGAACCGATTTAGGTCTTGATTCGACTAGTCTTCTGCTCGTCTTATTTATCACACAAATCGTTAGTGCTCCCTTAACCATTTTATTTGGCAGGCTGGCAGAGCGATTTAATGATAAGAAAATGCTTCTATCCGGCATTCTTATTTACATCTTTATTTGTATCTATGCTTACTTTATAAAAACGGTTGTTGATTTTTGGGTAATTGCTATGATGGTGGCATCCGCACAGGGAGGGATTCAAGCATTGAGCAGGTCTTATTATGCTAAACTTATACCTAAACAATCGTCTAATGAGTTTTTTGGATTTTATAATATAATTGGTAAATTCGCGGCTATACTCGGCCCGGTGCTGGTCGGAATAACCGCCCAACTAACGGGAAATACCAGCAATGGCTTGTTTAGCTTAATCATTTTATTCATTATTGGCGGCATTCTTTTACTCCGCGTTCCTGATCAAGGAAAACCTGCTTCCCCGCCAACGATTTCCGTCTAAAAAAGAGCATGCCATTTAGGCTTTCTCTCAGACTGTAGACAAACTCGGGTGGAAAGCGAGTTTGTCTACAGTCTTCTTTTTTAATTTTGGCTGTTTTCGTATAGATTGTTGCTATTATGACCAAATAAAAAAAGCCACTTTCAAAAGGAAGCAGCGTTACCAGTTATTCAACTAAACCAGCTAATAGGAGTCAACAGTTTTTTATTAAAAGGCTCTGTTATTATTTAATGTTGATATTTGTGTGAAATTTAAAGGATGCCCTAATATATAGGGTTTCCTCCATTCTTTTTAACGTCCCCGTTGAATAAGTATGTTATTTTTAAAAAACTCATATAACCCGTTGGCAAAATAACCATAATCATCGTTATCAATTATCTTACCTCCATAGCCTTCCAGGAAGATTTGTTTATCTATTTCATTTACAAAGGCTGTTGGTTTAGGGCGAATAGCAAAAGATAAGTCATATCGTGGGTCACCATAAGTTCCACTACTCCAATCAATAACTCCAGTAATTACCCCATATTAGCATTATCTTGCAGCCGCGCCACCAATAATGTTAAATTTTAAATTGTTTGAGTAGTAAATGCCTTAAACAACCCCTAACATTACTCCTGTGGAATGACCTGCAAATCCCCATTTACTAAATCCTCATGCTCCACGAATTTGCTTCTAAGTCAAATACAGATTCCAACAAGCAAAATTCGTATGGCTGTGATGATTTTTTCTGAATTTCCTGCTTCTCTAAGATTAACTAAGATCACTTTATTTGTACTTACAAAAGTTTCTGCAAAGTAATTGCCTGTCTCATTAAATTTCCGAATATAAATGAGTCACACAAAGTGGCTCTCCTTCGCCTTGAGTAAAGATTTCAAATCTTCCTCTCGTTGTTTCTACAAATACTTGTTCCCCCATATAATCCTCACCTATACTTTAGAAGTTTATGTTAAATTTCAATAAAAATCAGCGTATTTCCTTTTTTTCTACCCTGCTCCTTTAGTTACAAGAAAAGCTGCCTAAAAATACTCTCATTATAAAAATAAATTATTCTCCTGCCCTCCTATCTGTAAACAATGAAAATCCTGAAAGGAATTTTTTTTATCACGAATAATTTTTTACAGGAATGCAT
>NZ_AJTN02000060.1 GCF_000305495.1 Peribacillus psychrosaccharolyticus ATCC 23296
ATAAACCGGTTTTTAACAATAATATTCAGAATGTTTTTCTTATTTCACTAATTATACATAATATCGGTGTTTTTCTATGATATTTTCTCTTAAACTACTTTATTAATTTGACTATTTGGAAAATGTTATATATATTTTAGCTATTGGCAGCGCTAACATCTAGTAATTTACTAATAAACCGTTTTACTAATATAAGGAGGTTATGATATGAAAATGGAGAAACGCTATTCGATTCACCCAACACAAGCTAAACAGTTTGGTACGGAGGAGATCCGCAAAAACTTTCTTGTAGAAAATCTTTTTTTAGCAGATGAAGTTTCCTTATGCTATTCTCTCGATGACAGAATTATTGTAGGCGGTGTTACGCCCGTATCTACAGAAGTAAAGTTAGAAAGTCATGATTTTATAAAAGCCGATTACTTTTTAGAAAGAAGAGAATTAGGTATTTTTAATATTGGGGATTCCGGAAAAATCATTGTTGATGGAGAAGAATATATTCTTCAAAATCGTGATTGTTTATATATCGGGTTAGGCTGCAAGGACATCAAGTTCGTAAGTGACGCAGAATCTAATCCCGCAAAATTTTATTTAGTATCTGCACCTGCACACAAACATTACCCTATCCAGCATGTAGCATTCAAGGACGTACCTGGAGATGCGATGGGTTCACAAGAAACAGCAAATAAACGGACAATTCGAAGAATGATTCATGAAAAAGGCATTCAAAGCTGTCAGTTATGCATGGGGATGACTGAGTTAGAGTCCGGGAACGTTTGGAACTCTATGCCCCCTCATGTCCATGACCGCAGAGTAGAAGTTTATATGTATTTCGATATGAAAAAAGACGCGATTATGTTCCATATGATGGGCGAGCCAGATGAAACAAGACATATTGTGATGAAGAACGAAGAGGCCGTTATTTCCCCGCCATGGTCCATTCATTGCGGAGCAGCAACCAGCAGTTATACATTTATTTGGGCAATGGCCGGAGAAAACTATACGTATGAAGATATGGATACCTTCCCACTTTCAGATATGAAGTAATGTTTACTAATTAATCTAGTAAAGGATGGAACTTATGAAAAAATTGAAAATCCTTCAAAAAATCACCGATATTCCTTTAGTAGCTGTAGTCAGAGCGAATTCACCAGAGAAGGCAATCCGAATATCTGAAGCCTGCCTTGAAGGCGGCATACGAAATATCGAGATTACATTCACGACCCCAAGAGCTGAAGAAGCTATCACTCACTTAAATCAAAAACACCCCAATATGGTTGTGGGTGCAGGTACTGTTTTGGATCCGATAACTGCTCGTATTGCCATTATGGCCGGAGCCCAATTCATTGTAAGTCCCTCATTCAATGAGGACATTATAAAACTATGTCATTTGTATCAAATTCCTTATATGCCAGGGTGTGAAACGATTACTGAAATGGTTTCAGCTATGTCTCTTGGAGCAGATGTCATTAAATTATTCCCTGGAAGCGCATTTGGTCCAGATTATGTAAAAGCAATTAAAGGCCCTCTTCCAGATATCAATCTAATGCCTACTGGTGGAGTTGATATTACCAACGTTGATCAATGGCTTAACAACGGCTGTGTCGCAGTAGGCATCGGTGGTAACTTGATCGCTCCTGCAAAAGATGATAATTACTCAGAAATTACTAAACTTGCGAAAGAATATATAGAAAAAATAAAACAAGTCACTAACAACAATATTCTCTTGGAGGAATTAAGATGAGCCTACTCGATTTTTCAATGGATTTCTTTAGTTTAAAAGGAAAAGCAGCTATCGTTACAGGTGGAAATACTGGTTTAGGACAAGGTTATGCTGTTGCCCTAGCCAAAGCAGGGGCCGATGTATTTATTGTCGCCCATAGCGATGACTGGAAAGAAACACAAGAATTAATCGAAACAACAGGCCAAAGAGCTGTCTTCTATCAAGCAGACCTTACAAATAAAGAAAGTCTTGAAGGGGTTGTCGCTGGCTGTCTTGAAGCTTATGGAAAAGTGGATATTCTCGTTAATAATGCTGGTACAATCCGCAGAGCTCCTTTATTAGACTATACAGATGAAGATTGGAATGCAGTTATGGATATTAACCTTAATGCATTATATTTTCTTAGTCAGCTCGCCGCTAAAGAAATGGTTAAGCAAGGCAGTGGAAAAATCATTAATATTGCATCCATGCTTACTTTCCAGGGGGGGAAATTCGTCCCTGCATATACTGCCAGCAAGCATGGTGTAGCAGGCCTCACAAAAGCATTTGCCAATGAATTAGCTGGTCATAATATTCAAATAAATGCGATAGCACCTGGTTATATCGAAACAGCCAATACTGCAGCTCTTCGTGCAGATGAGTCGAGAAATAAAGAAATCCTATCAAGAATTCCTGCTGAAAAATGGGGAACTCCTTTCGATGTCATGGGAACAGTCGTGTTCCTTTCAAGCAGAGCCTCCGATTATATGAATGGTCATATTTTGGCTGTAGATGGCGGATGGCTTGTTCGTTAATACTAAAAATTGCTCGTTTAACGAAACTACCCTTAGCGATAAATCGTTAGGGGTTTTCTTCTAAAAAGAAGATTTTCTTCGGATAGTTGGCAGCGATGGTATCCTGTTCTACCTTTTGTTATGATGAAGTTAATTTGTAACACTAAATTTGTCCATTAGGAGAACACCATGAATAAAAAAAAGAAAATTACAATTTCCGATGTTGCTGAAAAAGCAGGCGTTTCCAAAAGTACGGTTTCTCAGTACATCAACCAACGATATCGATATATGAGTGCTGACACAAAGGAAAAAATCCAAGAAGTTATTAAAGAACTTGATTTCCGTCCAAATGATAATGCTCGAAATTTAAAAGTAAAAAAACAAAGGTTATTGGCATTTTAGTAGCTAATATCCTCCATACATTGTCTACTGAAATTATTCGTATTGTTGAAGAACGTCTCCAGCAGAATGGCATCAAAGTATTTATTTGTAACTCTGCAGATGATCCGGAAAAAGAAAAAGAGTATATTGATTTGCTCATCTCCACGCGTGTGGATGGAATGATTATCTTCCCAGTTGGAAATGACTTTAAAGTTTACAACTATCTAGTTGATCATTCGATTCCAATGGTGTTTGTCGATCGTTTAGTGGATGGAATCGCTTCTGATTCAGTTCTCTTGGACAATCACGCAGCCAGTTTTTTAGCTGTTTCAATGCTTGCTGAGAAAGGGCACAATGATATAACTTTTATAACTTTACCGATAGATATTCCCATAACACCTCGAGTGGAGAGAATAGAAGGATTTCAGAAGGCAATGGCAGCTTATCATTTAGAGATTAATAACCAGAGTATTTATTCTTTACCCAGTGACCAAATAAAAGACACTTTGTCCCAGAGGTTTACAGAAAATACCCTCCCAACAGCTATTGTCGCAGGAAATGATTTAGTCCTGCGTGAAGTTCTAAGTTATTTGAAACAACAGAACATATCAATACCTGAAGATGTAGCTGTTGTTAGTATTGATAACGTTGATTATTCAGAGTTTTACCAGCCTTCTATTACCACCATCGGACAGCCTATCCCGCAAATGGGGATCAAGGCTGCTGAACTATTATTGGAGCGAATTGAAAATCAAGCACAAACTCCATTTATAACCTATCGATTTGCTCCTGAACTCAATGAAAGAAATTCTTGCTAAATAGCACTCCATAACCGGGCTGTTATGGTCAAAAAAAAGACTGTCAGATGACAGTCTTTGTACTTATTTTTTTACATCTAATACTATTTTCCCTGTACTCAATCTACTCTCAATTAGTTTATGCGCAGCTTCCGCTTCTTCTAAAGGAAATTGATAGCTTATTTTAATGTTAAGTTGCCCATCTTTTAGATAATTTAGTACCTGTTTAGCTGTATGCCTCAATGATTCGGGTCGATTTATCCGTGTAGTACCTAAACTAAATCCCAGTATCGACCGGCAGCTTGAATGCAGGTCACTCGTTTGAATGATACCCGGCTGTCCGCTGGAGTTTCCAAATTGTATTAATCGCCCGTATGATGCTAAACATGCCAAACTTCTTTGCGTAATAGGACCCGCTACCGAATCTAATACAATCTGCACCCCTTTTCCTTCTGTAATTCGATTCACCTTGTCCGCAAAGTCTTCATTTTCATAGCAAAAAACGTGATCTGCTCCAGCATGTTGTGCAACCGCTGCTTTACTTTCACTCCCAACCGTCCCAATAATTGTACCTGCCCCTAGAATCTTTGCTAATTGAATAGCTGTTGTTCCTACACCGCCTGATGCTGAGTGAATAAGAATGGTTTCACCCGGTTCAATTCTTGCAATATCAACAAGCAGCTTATAAGATAGAAATGCAACCGTCGGGCACGCTGCAGCCATTTCAAAATCAACTTGATCTGGCAATTCGAACGTCAGCATGGCTTCCGCTGCAACATATTCTGAATAAGATCCCCCGGACGGAAAAGCCATCACTCTTTGTCCTATTTTTAAGTTGTCTACCTCCGAGCCTACCTCTACAATAACCCCTGCCGCGTCTAGCCCTGGTACGAAAGGAAACACATTACTCCCCTTTTTCCCATATCTGGATTTAACATCAGCATAATTGACACTGGTTTTCTCTACCCTGATTAATACTTGCGATGGAGTAATTACGGGAATGTCCATATCAACATATCTTAAAACATCTGGGCTGCCAAAATCAGTAACAATAATTGCTTTCAAATCCATCTCCTCTTTTCCTTTTTATGACATTATATCATTTGATTTGACTAAGAACTTGTTTCATAAAAATAAAAAACACTTATCACATGAGGATGATAAGCGTCTTCCCTTAATTAGCTGAATCTTTTCTCTTCTTATAAAACTTTTTAAAGCAAACATAGATCACGATACTTGCCCCAACCAGTGCCCACAGTAGGTTTTTATTCAAATCTAATGAAATTAATCCTGCCGGAACAAGAGCTAATGCAAAGAAATAAATAAAGTTCCCTAAACTGGTTGCTAATAAATATTTATAAAAGGAAATGGAGCTGAGACCAGCTAGAATATTAACTAAACTAGTCGGGACGAATGGAAAAATCCGCGCCTGGAATACATACATAAATCCATTCTTTTCTACTTTTTGAATCAATTCTGGTTTAACCTTCTTAGTCAGCATATCCTGAAAAAGATACCGTATACAGAAAAAAATGATTACCGCTGCCACAATACTTGTAAATACACTCCATATAAACCCTATTACCAACCCGAAAAGTGAAATGTTTATCGTAATAATGAGAATTAAAGGAATCAGTGTAAAGCTGTTTTGAATAACCATAATGATAAGCATGAACAAATATAAATAAATCATATTATCGGTTAACAGCAGCTTTATTTGTTTTGTTTCTCCATTGCTCAACGCTTTAAACAAATCCTGATTCATAAAATAAAATAAACACCCTAATAGAATAGGGATAAGCGCATAAAATATTTTAAAGTACTTTCTATTTCCACCCATGTGCTTCCCCCAGTAATTAAACTCTTTCCCACGTACTGAGTTAAATTCATTATTTCTCTCCATAGTATAGATAAATTATTGATTTTTCAATAAACAACACTTGATTAAACCCACTTTAAAAGGTATGAAGTTAAATCCTTTACATACACAGTTTTTTCAAAAAACTATATCATAACTAAAGAGCCGTCGTAATTATTGATAAAACTTGGTCAAAATTAAAGACCCTTTAAGCAGCACTAACTTAAAGGGTCTCTCTTATTCTATTAAATTCGTTTAGCTCCGATATATTTCGGCTTCCAATAAGAGTTGCTTATTGAAGCGATTGAAACACCTTTAGAAGTAGCAGATTGGATCATCTGACCGCCGCCGATATAAATAGATACATGAGTTGGTTTCGATGCTCTATTAGGTGCAAAAAACATCAAGTCTCCAGCTTTTAATGTATTAACCGAGCTTCCTTTTTTATACATAGCGGCAGCAGTACGAGGTAGTGTCTTCCCTGCTTTTGCGTATGAATACTTAACAAGACCGGAACAATCAAACCCTTTTGGTGTGATTCCTCCCCAACGATACCTTGTCCCTAAATACTGTTTAGCTACTGAAATCGCTTTAACTTTATAACTTGAAATGCTGGCAGGACTAATCTTTTCTGAACTTAAATAGCTGCTGTTAACATATCCCTCTATACCATTGGCACTGATCTTTGCCCACCCTTTAGTTTTGGAATAAACATTGACCTCTGTACCAGCCTCTAAATTAGTAATGATAGCCGCTGTTGCTTTGGGACTCTTTCGAATATTTAGTGAATCATCTATAGGCACATCGACATAGTTAATAGTAATTGCTGCATCTGCAAACGTTGGTATCATAGTTGCTAATAAAATCCCCAAGAACAATGTTGAAATGATCTTTTTAACCAATTTAGTATACCCCCAGTTGAACTTTCTTAAACCTATTATACTAGTAAAATGGTAGTAGTTATATTACAACTATATTACAAATATAATACAACAAAGGTAATTAATAGAGATAAGAGAGTTTCAATGAGTAACTATTCTAGAAATTAAAAAACGCAATCTTCCATATAATTGAAAGCTGCGTTTTGATACTATCTATAGGTTATGAATAAATTACACCTTGGAAAAGTAAGTTAACTTGTGAT
>NZ_AJTN02000059.1 GCF_000305495.1 Peribacillus psychrosaccharolyticus ATCC 23296
CCTTAAAGGCATACTCGTTTTTTATAATTTTTTTATAAATCTTTTCTCTACAGTCAAACTCGGAATATTTTTCAGAGTAATCCATGGTTCTTAATGTTTCTTTGTTTCCTACTCCTAGGAATCCACCTTTAGATAAACTATCATAAAATAGTTGATTAACACTTTCTTGCAATTCACTGTTGAAATAAATCATCACATTCCGGCACATAATTACATGAAATTCATTAAATGAACCGTCTGTAACAAGATTATGTTGAAAAAAGGTGATATTCTTCAGCAGCGATGGATTCAAATAGGCAAATTGATAATCTGTTGTATAGTACTCGGAAAAAGCCTGACTACCACCTGACTGCAGGTAATTCTTCGTGTACGACTGCATTCTATTCAACGGAAGAATACCTTTTCCAGCTTGTTCGAGAACTCGTTCATTCATATCGGTAGCATAAATCTTTGACCGATCATAAAGGCCTTCTTCCTCGAGAAGAATAGCCATCGAAAAGGCTTCTTCTCCTGTTGAACAACCTGCATGCCATATCCTAATTTCAGGAAGTTCTCGAAGAAGAGGAATAACTTTAGTCCGAAACGATTTGAAGAAATCTGGATCCCGAAACATTTCCGTAACATTAATGGAAAAGTCACTAATCAATTTCTCGACAAACCCTTTATCATACAATACTTTTTCTATCATGCCGCTAACCGTACGGACTCGGTCCAGCCTTATACGATTATCAATACGCCTTTTAATCGAAGACCTCATATACTGGTTAAAATCAAAACCAGAAACCCGATAAACGGCTTGAAGCAATAAGTCTATCTCCAGTTCTTCCCGTTCTTCTTGGCTCAATTGGTCCTTCATGAACGTACCGCCTGCCCTTTCTATTTCCCCTGTTAATTCGTCAGCCATACCCTTAATACAGAAAGCAGCTGATCCATTTTCAATGGTTTACTTACATAATCCGATGCCCCGGCCTTCAAACATTTCTCTCGATCGCCTTTCATCGCTTTTGCTGTCAAAGCGATTATCGGCAATTCTTCATAAATTCCTTCACTCCGTATACGACGCATGGTTTCATAGCCATCCATCTCAGGCATCATAATATCCATTAATATTGCGTCAATACTATAGCCATTTTTCAGTATTTCCAAACATTCCATACCATTTTCAGCAGTAAGAATTTCCATACCTTCACGTTCTAAAGCATATTTTAGTGCATAAATATTCCGGTGATCATCGTCAACAACTAATACCTTTTTATTTTTAAATAGGTTAGTCGTGTTAGTATCCTCGATTATTTTATCATCTTCATCATTGATATTAATCTGAATTTCAACATTCGTTTCAGCAGATGGAACCGCAGTTCCCGCTGCCACTTCCTCTATTTGTGCAGCAGTGTTGTTTTCACTGTTTACACCTTGCGGAAGGCTCGGAATAAATAACGTGAACTCACTGCCTCGACCTTCTTCACTATCTACAATTACCCAACCGCCAAGAAGTTTGGCAAATTCTCGACAAATCGAAAGACCGAGTCCTGTACCACCGTATTTTCTCATAGTAGCGCCATTTACCTGCTGGAAGGATTCAAAAATTTGTTCTTGTTTTTCTTTTGGAATACCAATCCCGGTATCTGTTACTTTAATTTCAACCCAATTATTTGCCCCACTAGTATTGATAAACTGTGCAACCTTCTCTTCTTCAGCAAGCTTAATGTGTACAGAAACAGATCCTTTTTCTGTGAATTTAATAGCATTTGAAAGCAGGTTCTTTAAAATCTGCTGGAAGCGCTGTTGGTCAGTAAAGAAGATATCTGGTACATTTTTATCTTTTTTCACCGTAAAGTCTAATCCTTTTTTAGCTGCCACATGCTCAAAATTACGAACTAACGAGTCAGGCAGCTCACTAAGGTTTGTTTCTTCAAACACAACATCCAGTTTTCCAACTTCAACTTTGGATAAATCTAAAATATCATTTATTAATGATAGAAGATCCTGACCTGACGTGTTAATAACGCGGGCGAATTCCTGTTGTTCACTTGAAAGACCCGTCTCAGTCTGATCAGATAACATTTCAGATAGGATAAGGATACTATTCAATGGTGTACGCAATTCATGTGACATATTTGCCAGGAATTCAGATTTATATTTAGAACTTAACTTAAGCTCTTCTGCTTGGGCTTCTAAGCTTACTTTAACTCGTTGTAATTCCTTTGATTTCTCTTCTGTATCACGGTTGCGCTCTTCAAGCTGTTCGTTAATCATGCGTAATTCTTCAGCTTGTGTCTGGAGTTCTTCTGATTGCGCCTGCATTTCTTCTGATTGTGCCTGCAGCTCTTCTGACTGAGCCTGTAATTCTTCTGTTTGAGCCTGTGATTCCTTCAATAGACGTTCAATTTCCATTCGTCCTTGAACACTATTGATTGTAATCCCCAATGTTTCTACAACTCTACTTAATAAAGTTTGTTGTTGTTCAGTGAATGGCTCTAAACTTCCAAGCTCAATTACAGCAATCACTTCATCTTCAAAGATGACTGGCGTAATAAAAATACTTTTAGGCTTTGCTTCACCTAACCCTGTTGTGACCAATTTAAAATCATCTGGTACATGGTTAATAATCTGTGAACGTTTCTCCAGAATACATTGTCCTATGAGACCTTCACCCGGTTTGAATTCTACTCGGCCTGCTTCTTCCCCATTTCCTGCAAATGAAGCAAGTTTAACAAAGGTTGTATGTTCACCTTGACCGCGTTTAACATAAAACGCACCAAGTGAGGCTCCCATCATAGGAGTAAGACGCGTAATGAATCGTTGACCCAGTGCTTCCATATCCACAATTCTTTGATACATCGTGGCCATATCAGCAAGTCTTGTTTGAACCCAATTTTGATTGCTGATTTTACTTGTAAATTCTTTTCTTTTTTATTATATGTTTCCAGAGAACCTGCCATCTCATTAAAAGACTCAGCAATTTCACCTATTTCGTCATTTGTTTTAACAGTAATCCTTGGTAAGTTCGATAAATTTTTAAAATCAATTTGCTTAATAACTTGAGTAATAGACTGTAAATTAGTTGATGTACTTTTTATCATCCAAATCACAGTTGCTGCGATGACTATAATACTTAAACTAACCGCAATAATAATAAAATTAATCAAATCATTGTATGTTGTTGTTGCATCACTAAGCGCAGTATTCATTAAGCTTTCCTGATAATCTTTGAAGTTTTCAATACTCTCCATGACTTTCAGACGCTTACTGCTTTGATCTGCCATCAATCCTGTCTGAGATGCTGCAGAATCAGAACTCTTAATACTCTGCACAATATCTGCTTCAGTCATACGGTAAGAGGCATAATCGGTTTCCACCTGTTTAAGGAGCTGTTCCGCTTTTACCGTATTTAATATACTTGATAACTCAGCAATCTTTGCATTAATTTCTTTATGGTTTTCTTCTACAATTTCAAGGCTCGCCATTGCTTCCTTTTTATTTGCTTCATTCACCGCAAAGAGCACTTCTCGATCCGAACGTGAGAAAAGCTGACGGATCTCCATGGAACTTTGCGCTTTGTAATACCGATCTTCTACAATTTCTGTCATATCGCTTTTTATACTATTAAGCATAAAGATAATGCCAGTAAGCAACACCGCTAAAAAAAGCAAGATTAATCCGAAGCCTATTAGCTGTTTCTTTTTAAAACTCATCTTATCTCCTGCTTTCTTATTAGTAATATTTCAATCTATGTTCTCGATCGAAGTGTAGATAGTCATGGATATTCCTATTTTATCATTATTAGAGCAAGAACAGTAGTGCAAAACGAGGTAGATTATTGGGAATGATCCATTCTTACTATACATCACGACTCTATCCCAAAAGAAAAACCGGAAGCTCTCTTGCCTCCGGTCAAACTACTTACAGCTTATTAGCCTCTATATATAAAACATGGTGGCCATCCATTTCTTTAACAGTAAATTCATACCCTTCATATTCCACTTTATCACCAATCGCTACATCATATCTTCCGGTCAGTATCCATCCACCGAGTGTATCGATATCTTCTTCAGGAAGGGGAATGTCGAGCATATCACTTACATCTTGTATAAGCATTTTGGCGTCGAACAAATAATGGTTTTCTTTAATCTTTTGAATAAGCGGACGCTCATCTTGGTCGAATTCGTCTCTAATTTCTCCTACGATTTCCTCCAATATATCCTCAACCGTTACTAAACCGGCTGTTCCGCCATACTCATCGGTTAAAATAGCCATATGAATCCGTTCTTTTTGCATCTTTAGTAATAAATCATGAATTGGAATCGTTTCGAGGACTCGAATAACTGGTGCAATAAAATCATCAATTTGCAGTTGAGCAACGTGTTCTTCTGTAATCGTTGCTGTATACAGACGTTTAATGTTAACCATTCCGATAACATTGTCTTTGTCACCTTCAATTACAGGATAACGTGTAAATTGCTCCTGCTGAACAATTTCAATAACGTCTAAGAGTGACGTTCCTTTTTCAATAGCCACCACTTCTGTCCGAGGAACCATGATTTCATTAGCATTACGGTTATCAAATTCAAAAATTTTATTTACATATTTATACTCAGATTGATTGATTTCGCCGCTTTTATAGCTTTCTGACAAGATAATCCGAAGCTCTTCTTCAGAATGCGCTGATTCTTGCTCAGAGGCTGATTTTACACCGAACATTCCCGTTAAAATACGAGCTGATCCATTCAGCACCCAAATGAACGGAAACATGATCCGGTAAAACCAAATTAATGGTTTTGAAAATAATAGCGTTATTTGTTCAGCTTTCTGAATAGCCACTGTTTTCGGTGCTAATTCACCAATAACAACATGAAGGAAGGTAACCGACGCAAAAGCAATAACGAAGGAAAGAATACCGGTTATTGATTCATCCAAATGCAGCTTCTCGAACATCGGGTGTAAGATAAGCTCTACGGTAGGTTCTCCTAACCACCCGAGTCCAAGTGCTGTAACAGTTATCCCTAACTGACAGGCTGACAAATATTCATCGAGATGTCCAATTACTCGTTTTGCAGCAATAGCTGCCGTGTTTCCTTCTTCAATTAATTGATTGATACGAGATGTTCTTACTTTGACAATCGCAAATTCTGATGCGACAAAAAATGCTGTTAAGGCTATTAATAAAGCAACTGCTAATAATTTTATCGTAATTTCCAATGTGTATGGGTTAACCAACCTCATTCCCTCTGCATGATTCTAGCTTTAGGCAGAAAAGCTGGTTATCTCCCAAGCACCTCCTACGTAATGTTTGTATGGGTCACTTAGTTAAGTTGTAATCTCATATCATTAACATTTCCAAAAAACCTGCTTATACTAAAAATAGAGCTGTTAATGATTGTATTAATGTTACGCTTTCATGCGAAACATGCTGATTTAACATGGGTTTATTATGTTTATTTTTCTCAAGAAAAGAAATGACTTCTTTTAGTTCTTGGTTTATATGAGTCAGCTTACAGGTAAGCTCATGTCTTGCTTGTTCAACTTCAGTTTCTTCTTGTTCTCTTTTAAGCAAAAATGCTTTTATTTCTTCAAGCGAATATTTATTACGTTTATATTCCACAATCAGCCGCAAACGTTCAAGCTCATCTTCTGTATAGTAGCGGTAATTAGATGAGGACCGCCTTGCTTGTAACAATCCAAGGTTGGTGTAGTAATCAACAGTTCGTTTTGTAACATTGGCTAATTGTGCTAGTTCACCTATTTTCAGATTATCGATCCCAATTTAATTTCCCCCTAACTATAACGTGATGGTTTGCAGCTTTTTATAAAAAAATACTTACTATACTATCTTACATTATATTCACGGTTTTGAATAAGAATATCTACTATTTTTCGTAACGTTTTTCCTGAAAAGCAGGAAGAAATGAAAAAAGCCAACCGTTTTCCGCAGGAAAACAATTGACCTTTGAACAATCTTCAGAGCTCAGCAATTATTACTTCTTGCTTTTTGCAGTATGATGTCCAGTCAGAATCTTCGGACCACATTGACATAATACCGAGTGTTTTAATTTCTTTATTGGTGTTCCGCATGTATCGCAAATTTTCACTGCCATCATACTTCCTCCTTCAGATTTAAACTCTTCTTCTATTTATTAATATAGTATACTACTTTAAAACAATAATCAATACTTATTTAGAATTATTATAATTTAAAAAAGACATTTCCAAAACAGCCTGTATCGTGCTTTAATAGACTAAACACATATGAAAGGTTGGGTTTATGATAAACACCCCTATTCGTACGGTACCTCGTCCTTTGGTGAGAACCAATCAATGGTTTATTTTCTTAAGTGTTGTGATCACCTGGATTTCAGGCCAAGAATGGATTTTAACTGTTCCGTTAATTTTTGGCATGCTTGGTTTACTCGTTAATTTCAATCCTATTATGAGATTCGCAAAGCTGTTCCTGAAAAAGAAACCTTCTGATTATATCCCGGAAGAGCATGCACAACAGCAATTTAATCAAGTTATCGCTGTCGTCTTTCTCGGTTTAGGTTTACTCAGTTTTCTTATGAACTGGAATTTGGCAGGATATGTGTTTACGCTAATGGTTGCACTAGCCTCATTTATTGCTATCCTCGGTTTCTGTATTGGCTGTTTTATCCGTTTTCAATGGCAGCAGTATCGATACCGGCGTTCGTTAAAGGCA
>NZ_AJTN02000058.1 GCF_000305495.1 Peribacillus psychrosaccharolyticus ATCC 23296
ATTTATTTCTATTCTCGAAAGGATGAGGAGTTAATTAATGAAAATTGCTTGGTACATAAATGTTATTGGATTAATATTTTCAATAATAGGTTTTACCCAAATGGGAAATGATACTTTCAATATACTTTTATTTATTGGATTAACTATTCAAACTATCGCAGTAATAATTTATTGGGTTTTTAAATATAAAACAAAAAAGATCAACAGTTAACATAATATGCCGAATTCGGAAGCTGGCCCTAGGCCGGCTTTTTATTGTTGACCATATTAGGTCAAATGAAGCGATTAACTGACAGAAAGGGCGAGAAAACATGAAAGCAGAAAAAGATGTGCAGCCGATCCGATATCAGCAGCAACTAGACGATATGAAATGGGCGCTTAAGCGCCACTGTTCGGAACGGGATTATATCCTCTTTATCCTCGGCTGCGAAACCGGCCTGCGTGTCGGGGATCTTCTCCGGCTACCTACCCAACAGATCCTCGCCCTAAAAGGCAAACAAAACAAGATACTCCGGGTTAAAGAAGGAAAAACACAAAAAATCCGCGACATTTATATCGCGAATTGCTTCCAGGAGGTATATGAGTACGCTAAAAAAGTCCAGAGTGCCTGTTTATTTCCATCTCGTAAAGGAGACAGCCCGATTTACCCCTACTCAGGCGTACAGGCAGTTAAATAAGGCTGCAGAGTATGCTGGCGTGGAACATGTCGGCAATCATACATTACGAAAAACATTTGGGTACTGGTTTTACAAGGCCACAAAAGATATTGCGATGTTGCAACGAATCTTGCATCATTCTCATCCTTCTGTCACTCTGCGTTATATAGGCATTACGGAAGAAGAAACGAATAACGTCTTGAAAAAATTTAGTGTCTTTTCACAAAAACTAGTTTAATATCTTGATCCTTTGAGGAAACATAAAAAGAGCCACAACCCAGGACTCTTTTTAATTTTAAAATTAAATAACTCAGTTGCTAATTGGAATAAAAAGCAAATATTTGTTCAATAATAAAGAAAAGAACGAGGAATCGAGTGAAAACTAAATACCCGGTGGTAATAATACATACTGGAAAACTTTATTAAAGGGAGTTATCTTATGCAAATTAGTGCTCGTAATCATTTAAAAGGAATCGTTAACGGAGATTAACGAAGGTGCTGTAAATAATGAAGTAGTTATTGATGTCGGTGGAGGAAATACCATTGTCTCTACAATTACTAAAAAATCTGTTTCCACGTTAGGTCTAAAAGTTGGTAGTGAAGCAACTGCTGTTATTAAAGCTACTTCTGTAATGTTAATGGCTTAATTTTATGTATCAACCTTACTAACTGCCCACTTTAGATTAAAAAATTAATTAGAAAACCAAAAAAAGGACCACACCTGGTCCTTTTTTTCACTATTTCTGGGGAAAGATTTTTAATAAAGCAATAAGTTCTTTGCTAGTTTACATAAACCCCTATTATAGGTACTAAAAAAGGATCTCCGGTTGGAAAATCCTTTTAGCTGCTTGTTCAATTAAAGCGCCCTTTTCTGGAACAACAACATTTTCTTTCAAAAATTCCCCATTCACTCTGACTTATTCAATATATAGTGATTATATAGTTCATTTTCTATGGTCTGTTGTCTCAGATAAGTAAATCCACATTTTTCAATTACTTTATTTGATGAAACGTTGTTAGTTAAAGCTACTGCGTTAATGACTTCTAAATTTGTTTTTGTAAACAAATAGTCAATCAATCCTTTAGAAGCTTTAGTAGCGTAGCCTTTCTTTTGATATTCACTTGAAATGGCATACATAATTTCTCTATTCGGTAAAGGAAGTTCTTCTTTTATGCCTGTACAGCACCAACCAATAAATTCATCCGTTTCCTTAATAAATACCCCTAGTTTTAAAAAATGACCAGCTATGTTTGATGTATTTTCAACGGCATCAAGAAACGCTTTATTTGCTGGTATTTCGTAATTGGTAACCCAATCAACCCTTTGTTCTTTTGTTGATTTCCAGTCCGGCAAAAAATTAAATATTTCTGGTTGATTTGATATTCTATAAATACTATCTGCATCTTCAATTGAAAACTCTTGAAGATAAATATCTCCACAATCTATCCTAAATAATTTTTCTGATGTTTTATGTTTCATAACTTTTCTCCTTGTAATTTTTTCACATGGACTCTTTGAGTAATCTTTTTTATAAAACTACTCTTTTCCAGCATAACTTACACATTCAAGATGAACCTTCCAGTTTCCTCTTTTCCTTAACAATCGGGCCCTTTAATTGAACAAGGCCTTAAAGTATCATATGAATCCTCTATACAAATCTAGTTAACATAAAGTAACTTATCGGCCTCAAGGCTAAAAGGCTGTCTTAAGACAGTCCATAACCTAGCTAGTCAGACGCCTTACTACAATAAAATGTAGCGGAAAGAACTTCGTTGTTCAACAGCTTGTAGATCATAGAGATCAATCGTTCCAATTTCATAAGTATCCCTCCGTTTCACTTCCATGGGTATCTTTGTTTTTGCTATTTATACCGCGCGATGGTGTATAATGAAATATATTAAATTAACTGAAGGTGGTCAATCGTGTTATCCAGTAAAAATATATATGTAAGACAACTTATACTATCAGATGCTGAAAATTTACTACAATTGCTAGTGGAAAATAAGCCGTTCTTTGAACCATTTTCGACAGACCATCCAGCTAACTACTATTCTTTAGAAAAACAAAAGGAAATCATAACTTCGGGACATAAATCAAAAGGAAATAGTAGTTACGAGTTTGGAATCTTCCTGAATACTAATCATAGGTTAATAGGAACGATCAGCCTGTTTCATATTATTCGCGGGCCCCTTCAAAGTGCCACCATGGGTTATTACTTAGACCAAAAAAACAATGGGAATGGTTACACTACAGAAGCTGCTAAAATGGTGGTGGATTATGCTTTTGAAACGATTGGTTTACATAGGATTGAGGCTGGGGTTATGCCACATAACATAGGTTCAATACGCGTTTTGGAAAAGGTCGGTTTTCACAAAGAAGGAATCGCAAAACAAAGTGTAAAAATACAGGGTCGCTGGGAAGATCACCAGATCTTAGCCATAATCAATCCTCATGATTAATTTATAAGTCTGCCAATCTTTCGAATTTATATTTGCTCATGTGAAGAATCATACGTTCAAAAGGCCACCAATTTGATGTGACCCCCGAAAGTTAGACAATAACTTTTGGGGGTATTTTTATGGCTAAATATGATGTGAATTTTAAACAAGCAGTGGTCAATGACTACTTGGCAGAAGTTGGGGGCTATCGGACTTTGGGTGAAAAGTACACCATTGATCGCTCCATGGTTCGAAAATGGGTGAACGCTTATAACTTACTTGGACGAGCTGGTTTAGAGCGAAAAAACACTAAAACTACCTATTCTGGTCAATTTAAAATGGATGTCGTAAACTGGATGAAAGAGACAGGTGAATCAACCTATGCAGCAGCCAAACTATACATACGAAGATTAATTACGTGACTTTGATACGTTTTTTTGGAATGGATTTCGAGATGCAGAGTCTATTATTTTTTTGGCTTTTTCCGATGCCCATTGACCCGACCGGCTAGAACAGTACTCTCTAACACTCTCTGCTAGTTTACTTTCCCCGGCTGATAATACGGCCTCTAATGTGGGATACTCCTTTAACATCAATAATGAAACCCTTGAAAACAAATCGCCTAAAACCTTTCGGTATTCAGGAAACATTTGATCTAAAATGGTGTGAAACTGAAGTTTAGCTTCCACATACATATTCGTTACAATTCCCTGTTGTCTTGACAAATTCCGAAGATCTAAAAGCTGAATTCCTCTGATTTTATATGGTTCAAAATCCTCTTTGTAATACAGCACACACAACTGGTATGCATCGATTGCGTCTGTTTTTACCTTTCGTAAACTAGACTTCTTTGTCTGATAAGAAATAATGGGATTTAGTAAGATATAGAGAATCTCTTGTTCCTCCAAGTATTGAATAACGGAAGAATGGTAATGCCCTGTAGATTCTAAAATGATCATAGGCATTTTCCCTGTCACCCCTTCGATCTCTTTTAAGAACCTTATAAAATGATCTAATTCCTCTCTAGTGTGCTTTATTGAAAAGCTCTTTCCATACGGTTTTGATTGATCTAAAAATGCCTGAACTTGGCTCTCTCCCTTTGCCACATCCAGACCAACTACTGGATTCATCGTTTTTTCCTCCTCTACTTACTAACCAGTACCCATAGCCTTCATGTAGTGTCATAGCTTCGCTTGTTATACGAGATCTACGTCCCAACCAGCCTCAAACATGTTTCTACAAGTAGGGGGCGGACAGTTTAGCTCACGGGATCATGTTCCACGCACCCGTACGTCCTTCCCTGGCTACTGAAATAATAGAATCTATTAAAAAAAGGTCAACCAGTAAAAACTGGCTAACCTTATAATACGAACGCACCCGTTAGCTTAATGGGAGTTAATTTAAATTTGTCTTTATATCATTTTTATAAATATCGACTTTATTTGCAGAAAACTTTAAAGAATTAGGTTTCCCATTGATTGTAAGCTCAATATTAATTGATAGTGGTAATTCAAATTCTTTAACAATATCTTCTAAGGCAGAGTATTCATCTTCTATTTCATTATAAAAAATAATAGAACTGATAGTAACTTCATTATTATCAATATCAAGACTACACATCATCGGAAATTTATCGTCATTATTTGTGATTAATTCTCCTGATACTATTGAACCGTTTAGTTTTACTGTAAAATTTTTTGTTTCTGATGGTCTTACCCAAGTTTCGTCTTGTTCTGCATTTTCCTCTACATCTATTGCCCATTCCCATATTGGATTTTCTTTTAAATCCAATATTGTTAATTCATCAACTGATTTACTTTTACTCATAAATAAATTCCCCTTTTACCTATGTTAAATTGATAATTCTGCAAAATTACGACCAATTCCTTCTTAAAGTAACCTGCCCCGTTTCTACAATAAGGAGTTCAACACAAAAGGGCATTAATCCTTCTTGGATTATTGCCCCTTTTCATATCAGAAAATCTTTTTATATAGCTCTCGTCGGAGTGTCCCACTTAAATAAGCATAAATTTTAGTCGTTTCACTCTTTTCGTGGCCCATCAAATTTTGAATGACTTCTAAAGGTGCCCCATTATTCAACAAAGTAGTGGCATAACTATGTCTCAACTGATGGGGGTGAATACTTTTATTGATTCCAGATCTTTTAGATATCCGTTTAATGACATATCTTATTTGTGAAATACTCATCCTATGAGGAGCACGAACTGTCACAAATAAAGCCGCCTGATCATCTTCTCTTTCGTTTAAATACCTCTTTAGCCAAATATCACACCTAGTATTGAAATAGACTTTTCTCTCTTTATTGCCCTTACCTAATACTATTACGGATTGATTAGAAAAGTTGATGGATTGACGATTTAAATTAACTGCCTCACCAATTCTGCAGCCAGTTGAATACATAAATTCGAATAAGGCATTTTCTAACGGAGTGTAACACGCTTCTCTTAAATGCTCAATTTCTTCTTCAGATAAAAACTTTGGTATTCTGATATCTAACTTTGGCTCCTTAATTTTAGACGCTGGATTACCATTCAAAACATTTTCATCTTGTGCCCACCGAAACAATGATTTGATTAAACGTATCCTATGACCTAAGCTGGCAGCCTTTAATTGATCAGCAACTTTCCCAAGATATAGCTTTAAAGAATCAGTAGTTATTTCATCAAGTGAAACATCACCGAAATGCCTGATCAACAAATTTAATTGAACATTATATGCTTTTAAGGTCTGGGGTGAATACCCTTGAATCTGTTTATCAGCTTTATATAAGTTCCAGGCTTCAGATAGTATCATCCTATTACTCTCCTCATCTATTTTTATCAGTATAGACAAATAGAAGGGAAGTAATACGCCAATTTTATTAAACGAATGCCCCCATTAGTTTAAGTACAATGATACACAAATTCGTTCAATTACAATTAATTACTTGCAATATCTATTAAGTAATCTTGAATCGAAATGTCCCCAACCAATCCAAGAGGATTCGGGATAGTTTTATATTCTTCTTCACTTATTTTTTCACAATCAAATATGGGCAAGAGGCTATTACCAACACTTCTATAAAAGTTATCCATAAATTCTATAACATATTCCACTTTACTCAGTTCTTCCATTTCCATTATCGGTTTTGAATAAAAACCAACAAACTTCCAGGAACGATTAAGAATTGAAGCAATTCCTGAATTAGCAATAAATAAGAAATTCTTTATCTCTATATCTTTAATTATTTCTTGAAGGTTTATTGGCTGTTCAGTAAAAGATTTTATGTATGCGATTATTATGTCATCCTTTTTATCTATTCGTAAATCTCCCGCTACAACGACACCGTAAACATATTTGTTAATTTGCTGAAGATATATTTCAAAAATTTGCCCTGGGTATATTTCACGAAACTTTCTCGCCAATACTGGTTTTCACTCCCTTTATCTCCTTCTAAAACTAACCTGACCCTTTAAAGGTTGCAGCGGCAACCTCCCTTGTTGAAGTAAAGCCCCCGTTAGTTCTATAAAAAAAGGTTGCCGCACCAACCTGCCTTTTTGTTTTGAAGTAAAACTCCATTAGCTTAATAAAGATAGCCTAAAAAATCTAAATCTCCTTCGCGCCATCCATACTTACCAACTTCTTTAATCATTAATCCTTCAATTTCTTCATAACCTATACCCCTTGTAATTTGACTTTCATGATTAATTTTTAACCATTTACATTTATTCGTAACTGACCTATATCCATTTTTTAAATACAACGTTTTATTGTCAGCAAATAACAATAAG
>NZ_AJTN02000057.1 GCF_000305495.1 Peribacillus psychrosaccharolyticus ATCC 23296
TTTAGTTGAATAAGAAGGTAAACAAGTCCTAATATTGAACAAAGATTTTATCTATATTAGAATGATTAGTAAATATGTTGGTATTTAAGGAGTAGTGAATAATATGGAGAGCAATTCTTTAAAAGAAGTACAAGCAGTCTATAAACAACTATTAGATGCTTGGAATAATCGCAATGCTCGTGGAATGGCAGATTTATTTACTGAAGATGGGGAAAGCATTGGATTTGATGGAAGCCAATCAGTCGGCAGAGAGGAAATATTTTCGCACCTTAATCCAATTTTTGAGCACCATCAAACCGCTCGATTTGTTAGCAAAGTAAATGATGTACATTTTCTAAGTTCT
Source organism: Peribacillus psychrosaccharolyticus ATCC 23296 (assembly GCF_000305495.1). GTDB lineage: Bacteria > Bacillota > Bacilli > Bacillales > DSM-1321 > Peribacillus > Peribacillus psychrosaccharolyticus. The sequence continues at coordinate 344 of NZ_AJTN02000057.1, forward strand.
GACATAGTAATTTTACGAGCAATTGCTGGAATGTTACCGCCTCAATCAAACGACATTAACCCAAATGTAAACACGCATCACACTCTTATTGTTGTAAAAAAAGAAGGAAATTGGCGTATTCAATTATTCCAAAATACTCCTGCACAGTTTCACGGAAGACCTGAATTAGTGGAACAAATGACAGAAGAACTTAAAGCATTATTAAAGGAATTGTAAATAGGTTCATCAAGTATGTCTGTTTCGGCAGCCTTTTTTCTGTTTCCTTACTAAACTACCATGAAAATAAACTTCTGTAACTTTGAGGAAAAGGGCACACTAAAGAAGACGCAGCTTATTCATTTTTCAAAAAGAGGAGAGCGCATAAATAATTTGTTTTATTGAAGATAAGTTGACTGGATTAAGATGCTTCAGGTTCTTTTAATGTAACTGTGTATCCTAAACTTTCAAGTCTCCGTAGGGAATGCCGAACAATTGATTGCTCTTTCTGCTTATCAAAGTAGTCTTCGCCTAAGTCTACATACATTTCTTTCCGAGTTAAGAGATAATAAGAGATGCGTAACATGGCATGAGCGACTACAAATCCTGCTCGTTTCTTACCTTTTCATGATGCTGTACGTCTATACAGTGCACCGAGATAGTTATCTCAAAATATTAGTTTTAATTTAAGAATCTCTAGTTTAGAATAAAAATGCATCTAAAGCATATTCACCAGGACCTATTAAAGCTATACCAATGGCAACTGCAAGCAATGTTAAGTTATATTCATACCCATTTGATGTTGCCCATAATCCATTTGGAGCATGTACTTTCATGATAGCCATTAGCATGGTTCCTGTGATCAAAACTGCTGCAAGTGGGGTTAAAAGCCCTAAAGTAAACAAAATTCCTCCAATAAGTTCTGCCAGCCCTGCAAAAAGAGCCATGGTTACTCCAGGTTTCATGCCAATCGATTCGAACCATCTGCCTGTACCATTTAAACCATAACCACCAAACCAACCAAACAACTTAACGCAGCTAAGCCCCTAGGATCTATTCTTCCATTTTCATAAATGTCATTTTCAATATGAAATTGAACCACTTTTCCGATAATTAAATCACACCCTGGTGTCTCCAAGCCTCCCAATTCTAGGGAATGCTCCAATAAACATTCCATTCGAATTTTCGCTTCCTTTACACCCGGTACAGAAATTTTCACACTGTCTACTGGAGTTAAATTAGATAACTCTATCTCACTCTGATCAGGAGGAAGGACTGCAGCTGTTTTATTTATTTTTTCAACATTATGTTCGTCAACGATATGGACCACAAATTGCTTGGACTCCATAATGTTTCTCGCGGTATCCTTTTGTCTCCCTGCTGAGCGTTGAATAGATATTGAGATCATAGGGGGATTGGATGACACGATATTAAAATAACTAAATGGAGCACCAGTTAAAATACCGTCTTTTGATATCGTTGTAACAAAAGCAATCGGTCTGGGTATAATGCTCCCTATTAGAAATTTATAATTTTCTCTTTCGGTATTTTGGCTAGGGTCAATCGAAACCAATGGAATCATCCTTTTTATAAATTTAGTCTAATTCTCTTACTTCAAACGGTAGCTAAACTTGTTCAATCTTCCCTCTTTGGGGTTCATACTGTGATGGTAACATCAAAATCGAGTACATTATATACAGTCATATAAATTTATCTGTAAACACAAAGGGGAAGGCAATATCAATACCCTCCCCTTTTTCGAACACAACATATTTTTTTAATCTTCTTGATTATTTTTGTGATCCTTAATGAACTAACGCCCCCGTTAGCCATCCATGAAGCGCAAAATCAGCACTTCACTACAAAGAATGAAAATGGTAAAAAACCGTCAATACTGATTCTCGCTCAAGCGAAAGTGGAACTTCATTGGGCGGACAAGGGTCATCAATTAACAATGCAAGAAGTAGAAGCTGCTGCGACTTGGTATCGCAAGGTAATTATCAAATAAATATTAGGTTAACAGAGAGGTAGAAAATGATGTTAAAAAACGAAATCGGAGCACTTATATTACGAGTAACATTAGGAACATTATTTTTAATTCACGGTATAGTAAAGTTTCAAGGTGGGATTGAAAATATTGTCGGATGGTTTGAAAGTATTGGCTTACCAGGATTTATGGCATATGGAGTTGCATTAGTTGAAATCTTTGGTGGCATCGCATTAATCATTGGATTGGCGACAAGATTTATTTCAGCATTGTTTGCATTACTAATGATAGGGGCAACACTAAAAGTAAAACTTTCTGTCGGTTTATTAGGAAATGGGCAAATGGCAGGATATGAGTTAGATTTGGCATTCTTAGCAATAGCATTATACCTTGTGTTCAATGGAAGCCAAATATTGTCAGTAAGCCAATTGTTTTTTCACAAAGATTCAAATGAGTTAAAAAGAGTTGCTTAATAATGTATGTAGATTCCAAAAGAAAGAAATAATAGGCGGTGTATTAAAATGGGTTTTTTATCCAAATTATTTGGAAATTCAACTGAAATGGAGACAGAGAAAATGACAAATGTAAAATTAGCAGTAATTTATTACAGCATGGGTGGCACAAACTATCAATTATCAAAGTGGGCTGAAGAAGGAGCAAAAGAAGCAGGTGCTGAAGTAAAGGTGCTAAAAGTGCCTGAACTTGCACCGCAATCAGCTGTCGAAGGGAATCCAGTTTGGAAAGCACATGTTGAAGCTACAAAAGAAATACCAGAAGTGAAATTAGATGACCTAGAATGGGCAGATGCAATTATTTTCAGTGTACCAACTCGATTTGGTAACATGCCTTCACAAATGAAACAATTCCTAGATACTACAGGTGGACTTTGGTTTAATGGGAAACTTGTAAATAAAGTTGTAAGCGCAATGTCATCAGCACAAAATTCTCACGGTGGTCAAGAGGCAACCATTTTATCACTTTATACAACGATGTATCATTGGGGTGCAATAGTTGCTGCTCCTGGTTATACTGATCCCGTTACATTTGGAGCTGGTGGTAACCCATATGGAACAAGCGTTACTGTTGGTCAAGATGGAAAAATGATTGAAGATGTCCAAGCAGCTGTGAAACACCAAGCTAAGCGTACAGTTACAGTTGCAGAATGGGTAAAAAAAGCAAATCAATAAATTATTTAATAGAAAAAGAGCTAATCGGAAACTAAAGTGTACCCTTTGTAAAGGACATTTTGAAAAAGAGCCTAGGCAACTTGTTGAAGCTGCTGTCTGTATTTTGCAGGCGGCAGCTTCTTTAGGTTCCATTGCCCCCGATAAGGATTGTAGTACGTCATATAACTTTTAATTTCTTGTTTTACTTCTTCTAATGTTTCGCAATTCTTAATCGTTGTTTCATCTTTAAAATGCCCAAAGAACGATTCTTGTGGCGCATTATCCCAACAATTTCTACGGCGTGACATGGACTGGCCTAAGCTCATTTTCTTCACTAACGCTTGATAAATTGGGCTTGTGTAGTGGAAGCCTTGATCGGAATGAATAAAAGCGTCTTTTGCTAAATGCTTATGCTTTTTCAATTTCTTTACTGTATCAAGGGCGATATCCAGCGATAAAGAATCGGATACATCATACGCTAAAATTTCATTCGTTTCAGCGTCTTTAATCGTTGATAAATAGGCACGTTTTCCGCCTCGATACGTCAAATACGTGATGTCTGTTAATAACACTTTACCTGCTACGCCTTGCTTGAAATTGCGGTTTAACTGGTTTTGGCATGTGCGGTGCTCTTTCGTCGCCTTTGCCATTCTTCGTGCTGGACTGGTCTTACAGATCGGACAAATGATTTCGTATTTCTTCATAATGCGTCGAATTCGCTTTAAGTTATACGTGATGCCATATTGGTTTTGAAGCGTCATTTTGATTTGGCGCGCTCCCTTTTTGCGTCCTCGGAAATGATAGGCCTTTAAAATAATCGCTTTCACCACCTCATCTGCTGCATCTTGATTCGCACGATTTTGCGTTGATTGTTCGTTAAAATAATTGTAATAACCTGAACGAGAAACGCCCATCAGCTCACATAAATAGCTAACCATACGCTTTAATTTGTACTTTTTAATCGCGCCATAGATGAGTTCAAACTTTATTTTCGTTTCGATTGTAACTGATTCTTCATCTGCCTTTCGAGTAAATCCATCTTTTTTAATAGCTCATTTTCTGCTTGTAATAATCGGTTTTTGGCCTCTAAGCGAGCAATCTTTTCCTCTAACGTCCATTCACGTTTAGAAGGGCGTCCTAAAGACATTTTACGATTATCTTGTAGGCCTTCTACACCTGATTTACGATAAGCTGCTCGCCAACGTTTTCCCGCTGTTTTAATTCGATCTAGACCGATTAATTCCTCGCTTAAACCAGCCGCCTCAAATATATCTCTAGGCAACTGACCACGCTCATTTCCCACAATAAAATGACGCTTAAATTCGTCTGTATACGTAATGGCTTTGTCACTTACTGATTTTACATATGGATTCTTTTTCAGTTGGTCCTGTTCTTTTTTCGTTAATAATCTTTTGGTCATTTCGTTTCCGCTCCAACATCTTTTTTCTCATTATAAACAAAAGTACCCTACAAGAGGACTTTTTTCAAAGTGTCCATCTTATAGGGTACATTTTAAACTTATCGATTAGCTTTTTCTTTGTTTTGAAGCTTATGAATGCTATTTAGAACATAAGGATTTTAATTTTTATTTTATTTTAATTTTTATTTTTTATGTTGAAACTTTAGCATAGATAACAAAAAACACATTAAAGTAAGATAATCAGACCTGAAACAGGAAAGAAAATGTCGAAAATAATTGCTGAGGCAGCCTTTTTCTTATGGAACTAGAGAGCTAGTTTAGTTGAAAGAGCTTTAGTATAAACGCACAGTGAATGACGTTTGCTTTCACAATAGGACTGTTTGGATATTGTGTAGTACAGTCTCTCAGTTTATTCGGATTGTGTGGCAATTTAACTTGCACGTAACTTGCAAAATTGACCTCAAAGACTTGATGAACCTTTATTTATAGGCGTTTTTAACTTGACGGCAACTTGCACAGTTTGTGTCAACGGTCTAATGCAACTAACGGATGCGTGTTGAGAACCGGGGCTGCCATTTGGTAGCCTTTTTGCTTAATGAACTAAAGGGGCAGGTTAGCGTAAGTAAGAAGGATAAAACATCCTGAAAGTTGAAATATAGATATAGTGCTAATTGTCACTATGGAGGGTAACCAATGGAATACTATAAATATCTGAGAACATATGTAGGGCATAAACCAATTATTTTACCTGGTTCTGTTGTTATCATTTTGAATGATCAAAATGAAGTGTTATTGCAAAAAAGGCACGATGGATACTGGGGATTACCAGGTGGTTTAATGGATTTAGGTGAAAGTTTTGAAGAAGTAGCAAAAAGAGAGGTTTTTGAAGAAACGGGATTGATCGTAAAAAACTTACAATTGCTCAACGTATTCTCTGGTTCTAAATATTACTTAAAAATTTCAAATGGTGATGAATTATATTCAGTAACAGCGGTTTTTTATTCCCGAGACGTAAGTGGAGATATGAATATTGATTATAGCGAGTCAGTAAAAGTGCAGTATTTTTCAATAAATAATTTGCCTAATGAATTAACTGATGAGTATAAAGAATTTATTGAGCAATACATTGAAATGTACTTAAAGTAAAGGGGCATTGATCTAAGAGGATTAATGCCCTTTTGTGTTGAACTCCTTATTGTAGAAACGGGGCAGGATAGTTGAATTAGGTGTTTCGCTTTAATCACTGGATTTATATAAAAAAGGGCTATATGCTAATGTGTAAAAGGGTGGGAATTTTTGATGTCTAAAAAGGGATTAAAAGTTGCAATTGAGTATGGAGAAAAACTTCGGGAGTTTAAAAATATTTTAGAAGCAGAGAAGTTCTTTTTTAAGTATAAAGATGAGTTACTAATACAATTAGAATTAGTTAGCAAAGAATCGGATATTTTCAAAGCAGATTATAAAGTTGGAAGCTTAAAAAATTTAGAAAAATGGTACTTTGAATTATATGAAAAGAATGAATTCTTTAAGCTGGACTTAGATAGAAATGAGTTTGAAAAAGTAATGGCAATTTATTTTGGGGAAGTAGTTGTACAAAATAATAAAGATGCAAAATGGGAAGTAGAGGAATACCCTTTTGTACCTGGAAAATATACCTTTTTAGTAATAAAGGACCTTGGGAGTATGTCTTTAGGTAATGGGTTTATTGACCATTATAAAGAACCAAGTAATAAAAGAAGAAACTCTTTGATTAGAATGTACAATCATTATTTTACTGATTGAAACGATATTTCTTATTGAGTTAACAGGGGCTTTACTTCAATAAGGGAGTTGCTTTGGCAGCTCTTTTCTTATGGAACTAAAGGTGCAGTTTTGTTTAAGAAGATGTTCAAATATATTTAGGGAAATTATGGATTTACGGATATTAAGAATTATTATTTTTGTTGTTTTCCAAGGAGGAATTCTAATGAATCAATTATTAATAATTACATCAATAATCCTATTTCTTCTAGCGTACCTTGTAGGAGTAAAAAAGCAAACTTGGCTATTATCTGGTTACAATCAAAAACGTGTAAAAGACCAAAATAAACTGGCAAGATTGGTAGGCTCTTATAGCTTAGTAATAGGAATGGTTATGTTCGGTGGTTCTTTTATTGACCATCCCGATACACAAGTTTTATTTCCTATTATGATAATTGGTTATGTAATTCTACTTGGATATGTAAATACAAGAATGGTTGAATAATATTTGTTGTGTTTGATTTTCTTATTTTCAATATTCTGCAATCAGACGTGATTCTTTAATAAGAATCGCTTTTTCTTAAT
>NZ_AJTN02000056.1 GCF_000305495.1 Peribacillus psychrosaccharolyticus ATCC 23296
TTACACCATTGAGGTAATTTCATAATTGCTTTTTTTGAAAAAAAAATAGACTTACCGAATTCTATAGGTTTCGAAAAAAATTCATTAAGCAGCTTGTTGTTTTAGAAATACATTTAAGCGATCGCATGCTAACTTTGAGGCGTTATATACCATGTCACGATATCCAGAAGAAAATAGCGATTGTAGGATATATTGACTTTTTGTCCCCACTGCTAAATGAGCTTTGTATCCATACCAAAAGACATTTTTCCCTTCGCTATTTTTCTTTACTCCCCTTTGAGGGTCTTTTGGGACCGAAGAACGAAGTTCAATCAAAGGACTAGGTAACTGAGCTTCAATTTTCTTCTCGAAGATAGAAAGAGTAGCTTCTCGTTCAGCTTTTGCCACTAACCAACTTTCACGTTCTATTTTGGACTTGCGACCTCTTTTTTTCGGTTCAGCTTTAGGTTGTTCGTCTTTTAAAGGCGCTTTATCACAAGCTTCGAAATGTGTGGCATCAATGGCCACGGTATCATCTGAGAAAAAGCCTTCCGTAGTGGCTTGATAAACCAGAGAATTCTGAGCCTTTTCAAGCACATCGGATTCACTCAACTTGGTTAAGAGTCTAGAATAAGCTGCCTCAGATGGCGTCTTGTCTGAGACTGAATCCACATTCTAACTTAAATAAGAAATCTTGATTTAACCGTTTAATTAAGTTTTTTATCGTAGGAATACTTTCAATAATTCGAACACACATAGAGATGATCATGGCGGCATAGTTAAGTTCGACTGGTACTCCAAGTCGTGATTTTTTGTTCACTTCGCGGAAAATCAAGTCCAGGTCAATCGCTGAAATAATGGCTTCATAACGTTGGGTAGGTTCTAATTCAAAAAGTTCTTGCAGGTCAAACAGGCTTCCTTGTCGTATACTAGTCATAGGGAGTCTTCCTCCAGTCTTAGAGTTTGTTCGTCACTTACTCATTTCGACGTTTTGGGGAGGTACTCCTTTTTTTGCGTTTCAAAACCCTTGGGGCTCTAAGTGTCAAATTTATGAAATTGCCTCATTCTATTTTAATTTTTACTTTTAGAATGGGATAAGTACTGTAAATATATAAGTATTTTGATATTAGCGTCATCAAAAGTCATTAGAGGGTCAAAGTCAATGTTAATTATGAAAGTGATCTTCTTGCTGTATTAAGGAAACAGACACAAATAACCTTATCATTTTTCTTTTGGCATAGTGCTTTTCTTTAACATTATTTAAGTACAGAAATGAACGATTACCAATTTTAAAAGCTACCAATCTTTCATTTCTAAAGAAAACCAGGAGAAGAATCTCACCTGAGTGCCTTTTTAATTATATCTAAATAACTCTAATATCCTTATTTTAAATTAGTCTATACTCCTAACAATAACGTTATAAGTCCAATCATCTTTATAACCCCTAATTTGCAATAAATAGTATAGTAACTAAGACGAATATTGGCAAACCTACAATCAAAGATAGTATAGATATAGCTTTCTTAATATTCATATCATTTTTAAAGATTTTCTCAGCAATTTTATAAATCATTAACCCCATGAATCCACCAGCTACATTTAAAATAACATCATCAACATCTGTCGCTCCTATCGTAAAGACATATTGAACAACTTCAATAAATAAGCTAAATAAGAAAATGTAAAACAGATTTTTAGCGATAGATTTTGTGGTGTGTTGGAGAATCAAATAGATACCTGCTGGAATGAACATTAAAATATTCCCCCAAATATTCATATCAATAATCCTTGTTCCACCAATTCCATTATCAACCATAATAAAGTTTTTAATTGAATCAAACGGTATTAAATTAACACTTCTAATGCTATCTCTACCTATGAATACTGTATAGGTTAATAATAGTAGGTAGAAAAGTAATATAGCCCAGTACGAGATAGTTAAGATTTTCTGCATTATGTATTCGACCTTTCATTTTAAAGAATGTTTCAAGTATAGATCAGAAATCTTAAGTAATTGTATGGATATTTCTTAAGAAATTCTTAAACTTCTTATAATCAGTTCTTCTGAGCTATATTCTGGGCCTTACCTAATTGAATAGAAATATCCAACCGCCAGATGAAGACATCCCCATTTTTAAAAAGCGAAATTATATTTCTACCACTTTTACTTTAGTTGGTTCATTTACTCTTGTCTCCATTGAAAAAACACCTCTACTTACAAGTAGGGCGTTTCTCTTTTGGATTACCTGCATACGAAAAGGCATAGATAAAAGTCGTTCTAAGTGGTTCTTTTTGTAAACCGAGCTTACTTATCGTGCGATATTCCCAATAAATCGATAATTACGTTCGGAAACATTCAATCAATCTAATAATCTCTTTACGACTGCTTAACCTTACTGGATATTGGTTCATTATTTTTAGAAATCGTAACATTTTTCCCAACGAATACAGAAGTAACGACAATAATAGACGTTAATATGGTTACCAATGTAATTGATTCCCCTAAAAAGAGCGCAGCAAACATAATCATCAGAAATGGCTGCATATATTGGAGCTGACTTACTCGGGATATCCCGCCTAATGCCATTCCGCCATACCAAGCCACATAAGCTAAGAACTGGCTTACGATGGCTAAGTAAAGGAAACTAATCCACGCTTGTATGGGCGCATGTAACATGTCCATAGACAGCTGCATCCCTACTGGAATCAGAAAGAACGGTGCTCCAATGACTATGGCCCATGCGATGACTTGCCAGCTTCCTATTTCTTTGGACAGCTTTCCTCCCTCCGCGTAACTTAATCCTAAAATAAGGACGGCAGCTAGAAGTCCTAAGTCTTCTATTTGAAGCTTTCCCAATCCTAGCTCTAGCGCATAGACCAGGACAGCTCCTGCCCCAATAAAACTTGCTGCCCAATATCTTAAAGACGGTCTTTCTCCCGCTCGTAACATCGCGAACCCTGCGGTGGCCAATGGTAATAGAGCTAATTCAACGGCTCCGTGTGAAACGGGTAATGTCTGCATTGCCCATGAAGTGAGTAAAGGAAAACCTAAGACCGCTCCTGCTGCGACAAGTACAATACTTTTAAATTGCTGACGTGTAGGTACTTTTTCTTTTCGAACCAACAGGATAATCCCGACCAATAGTGCTGCAATCACGGTTCTTCCTAATCCAACTACGGTTGTTCCGAAATAGTCAACCGCTATACTGGTAGCGGGCAAAGTTAGACTAAAGCAGATAACCCCCACTAACCCCAGCCATAACCCCTTTTTTTCTTTTTCCAATTCGTTTCCTCCCCAACACACTAATAAACCGTGCTCATGTTTGGTATAATCACATCATACTCCATACATATACTGGATACTACGGTTGTTAAATGGATCTGTCAGGGTACAATTTAAGGAGGGTGGGAAACGTGAATCCAAAATACATGATTATTGTAAAAGAGATCAAAGAGCAGCTGACAAACGGACAGTTAGTTGCTGGTTCTAAACTTCCTTCTGTTCGACAACTAGCTGAAACATTTAGCTGTAGTAAGAATACAGTCCTTAAAGCGTACAGTGAGTTAGAAAAAGCGCACTTAATTTATGCAATTCCTCAAAGCGGCTTCTATATTGTCAATGACTTCAAGCGGCCTGATAATCAGCCGGATGTTATTGATTTTTTATCGGCTGGACCCGATAAGCAATTGTTACCCTACATGGACTTTCAACATTGCTTAAATCAAGCGATTGATACCTATAAAGAAGAACTCTTCACCTATTCCGATCAACAAGGCCTTCCTTCATTACGGACAGAAATCGTGAAAAACCTTTCAACATTCACAAGTATTTACAGAACCCGAGCGTGTTGTCATCGTCTCCGGTTCACAACAAGCGATTCACCTTCTAACAGCCCTTCCTTTTCCAAACGGCAAAAAAAATATCCTGATTGAGCAGCCAACCTATTTTGGAATGATTGAATCTCTCGAACTTAACGAAGTTACGACCTTTGGTATTAATTTATCAATGGATGGAATCGATTTAGCACGCCTTGAATATCTGTTTAAAACCAGCGATATTAAGTTTTTCTATGTCATTCCCAGATTCCATAATCCTCTTGGTCATTCTTATACAAATCGTGAGAAGAAAAGAATCATAGAGTTAGCGAATCAATATGATGTCTATATTGTCGAAGATGATTTTCTTGGTGAATTAGAACGCGATACAAAAGCTGACCCATTTTTCGCTTTTGATCCGTCTGGGAGAGTTATCTATATTCAAAGCTTCTCGAAAGTCTTTTTACCTGGACTGCGAATTGCGGGCGTTATCTTGCCAAACATCATGATGAAAAGCTTTTTACGGTATAAATTCAGTTCTGATTTTAACAGCCCTGTCCTCTCTCAAGGCGCATTAGACATTTATTTAAAAAGTGGGATGTACCACAGTCATTTGAAAAAGATAAAGGAAGTCTATTTTCATAAAATACAGCTGCTCAAACATGCTTGTGAACAATTCCTTCCTCAAGGCACACACTATACGAAGCCAGATACAGGCTTTTATCTTTCCATCTATTTACCGCATCACCTATCAGCCAAAAAACTTGCTCTTCTATTATCAGAACAACAAGTACTCGTAGATGATACAAATCGAATGTTCTTAGACGATTTCAATAAAGACAATCTCATTCGCTTATGTATTTCTCAAGTACCTGAGAATCAGATACAATCCGGCATAGAAAAGATCGCTCAAACCATTAAAGAAATGGACAATAAAAAGAGTTTTAGGATTATATAGATTAATGACCATGGATACATTCGCTAATATAAGAGAAATAAGAATAAAAATACTCAAAAATCCCATTATGTTATTTGCACTGGTTAGACTCAGGTGCCATAAAAATAGCAAATGTCGCATGACAAGGGTGTGATATTCCACTAATATTCCTAAACCCTATTTAAGTTTGTCATATTCTACTAAGCATTTTTAAATTTTGGGAAAAGGATGTAATTAGTTTTCTTTTGAATTCGTGCGAAGGCATTGCAAGTAAATAAATTTCTAAACACAAAAAAGACCATGCTAAAGGCTTGGTCTGATTTGTTATATGAAATTAATTCGATTGACTTCCATTTAAAAATTTTTGAAGTTAGTTCTTAAATTTGTTGCGCTTTAAAAGCTTTGACTATAGACCTATTTGGTCTGTAGCATAAGTCGCTTCATTATTGCTGAAACCATCAAATACTAATTGTTCTATTAAACTACTTCTTGAAAATGCAGTCATATCCAGGTATGCTTTACCCTTTTTTACTGCTTGGTCTTTCCAATCTACATCAATCTTATCTACTGCATAAGTCGCATCATTATCACCAAAACCTTCATATACTAATTGTTCTATTAAGCCGCTTCTTGAAAATGCAGTCATATCTATGTATGCTTCAGCCTTTTTTACTGCTTGTTGCTGTGACATCGTTTCAGCTTCTTGTTCAGCTTCTTGTTTAGCTTTTGCCTCTTTTTTAGCTTCTGCTTCTTGTTTAGCTTTTGCCTCTTGTTCAGCTTCTGCTTCTTGTTTAGCTTTTGCCTCTTGTTCAGCTTCTGCTTCTTGTTTAGCTTTTGCCTCTTGTTCAGCTTCTGCTTCTTGTTTAGCTTTCGCCTCTTGTTCAGTTTCTGCTTCTTCTTTAGTTTTTTCTACTTTTTCTTGTTCTGTTTGTTTGCTGTTATCAGCGCTTTCCTTTACAGGAGGAGCAGTTACTCCAAATAAAACGAAAAATACGATGGTTGCAATCCCAAAATACATCAATACATTTTTCCTGGTTTTTTTGGCTACAGGCAGCAACTTTAATGCAATATTAGGTTTAATTAAACCGAAAATGAGTGCAATGAAAGATATGAAAAATAAAATAGCAAACAGATTATTCATTTCTTTTCCCCTTTCTTATTCACTGTTCATTATAATCTACCTAGGTATAACTAACTAGGGAAATATATGGAAACACTAAATACATTAGTTATTATTTCATAGTCCGGAATTGGAACAAAAAGGATTTAAAAAAATATAAAGTTAAGATATAAAAGCAATGCCATACAACAATAAGATGCTCTATTATTAGTTAGGGGAGATCTGCCTCTTCTTTAAGGGAACACCTATATCGGAGAAAACTATATTTATTCATTCTCATTTAAATGAAATAATAAAAAAAGTGCATAAAAATTCTGCACCTTTGAAAACACATTGAACAATCGGTATTTCTTTTTTTACACAAATCGGAAAATTATTTTCAGAGTGAAATTCCAAAGGTATTCTAAGTATCGGATATTCTATAAAAATTAACGAGAATATATAGTCTTTCCTAACCAGCCAGGTCTACACAGCTGGTTTAATCAATTAACAAACGATTGAATCGACCTCTATGGATTTCTCCTCCCATTTTACTTTACTTAGTTTATTTTATATAAAAACTTCTTCATGAGTGAATAGGAATCACTACTAATCGCTTCAGGATAACGAGTTACTAGTTTTTCTAAGTACTTTACTATTTCTTTAACAAATGCATTCGTAAATTCCAGATATCCAACTGATTTTCTCCATTCTAGCTTTTCCTCATAATCATTAAAATTAGTAATATATATTTCATCATTCTCTTTTTCAAAAAAATAGGTTTGGGCATTATCATAGGATTCCAGTTGTCGTTTCCCTTTCTTTTTATCTTTAAAATCAGCTAATATACTAAGGATTTCAATTAAAAAAGCATCATGAAATGAACTATTCAACTCTATTATTTTCTTTCCATTTTCTTTAACCATTAAATTTATAGGATTACCATAATAAAATCTTAAAGAATTGTTCTCTTCTTCTGTTAAATCTTCAAATTCTTCAATATCTAATTCAATTTTCAATATAATACACCCTACTTTCATTTTACTTTAGAACCTGAATTATGATATGTCTGGAAGAGTCGTTTAGCTTAATTTTCTCACCTACTTAAAAAGGTTATCCGTAACATGTCTACGCGGTTTTAAACTGCACTAATGATTCATCTTCCTTGGGATACGAGCGTAAATCCACTGTCGTACGTACCTTATCTAATCCATTAAATAAGCTCGAATTTCAACTTTAATCGAGCGTTTAGCATTTAATTATTGCTCCTTTGTTCGACCATTTTTTCGAAGCCTCCTTCTATTTCTTTTGAATATAGGAAACAATCTCAATATATAATGCGGTCATTTCTTGAGGGGTTTTATCTAACCCATTATGAACCCATTGCTCGATTAATCCTAAGAAAGCAGACGTGATAAAGGATAAAAAGTAATCCATAGGCACTGTTGCATTGAAG
>NZ_AJTN02000055.1 GCF_000305495.1 Peribacillus psychrosaccharolyticus ATCC 23296
GTAGTTTATATAGGTTTAAAGGACGTGACGAAGTTAGTCGGCCATCCTTAAAAAAAGGATGCTTCTGCATTTCGTGTTGTCTAGCTTCAGCGCCCAGCTCCTTGTGCAAAAGATTGAGTGCCCTCTAAAAGGCAAAAAGCGCCTTTCGGGTCCCTCCCTATTTGACTTTAGGAGCTAACCGGGCGTCTCCGCTTTTCTAGTCGTCTAGCTTCGGCGCCCAGCTCCTTGTGCAAAAGATGAGTGCCCTCAAAAGGCAAAAGACGCCTTTCGGTTCCCTCCCTATTTGCTTTAGGAGCTAACCGGGCGCCTCCGCTTTTCAGGTTGTCTAGCGCCAGCAGCCAGCTTGCTGTGGAAAAGATGAAAGTCCTCAAAAGGCAAAGTGCGGCCTTTTGGTCCTTTCCCAATTTCCTTAGGCCCACAGGATGTGGGTCATGCCGGTGTTGCCACAGGACGTGGCGAACTTAGTCGGCCTTCCTTTAAAAGAGGGCTGCTTCTACTTTTCTATTCACAAATTCAAGAATCTTGATGGGTGTGCTGTTTTTCCTCTTCTTGTCTGTGGTACGGAGATATAGAGTTCCTGTTTGGCTCGTGTGGCTGCTACGTACATGAGTCTTCGTTCCTCTTCTAGTGGAGCGGTTTCACCTTTACGGTATGCTTCGAGCGAGAAGTCATGCGGTAAGCTGCCGTCAACAGCTGATAACAGGTACACTGATTTGTATTCTAATCCTTTTGAACGATGGATGGTCGTCAGTTGAATCGCATCTTGGAAATGCTTGGAGAGCTGCTTGACTTCCTTCACCATGGCAGCCATATGGTCCGCATGTTCAATGAATGCACTAATTGTTTCGAAGCGTCTTGCGGCTACTTTTAAATCCCGGATGTCATCCGATCCTTTATCTTCATTCCCTTCATCGCCTCGTTTTTTCACGTAATCATTAAAGCCGAGATCCTTTTCAATAAATTCAATCGCAACAGAAGGGGACAAGCCGGATAAAGAACGGATTTTTTCAGGCAATGTTTTTAGCTTTTTCTCCTGAAAGGCATGTCCTGTTTTAACATGCGAAAATGCATTAATAAAATCACAATCTTGTAAGATCGTTTGTGCTTTCATTTCCTGCAATGCACTTTGTTTTAAAAACAGGGAAGATAATATTGAACTCACTGGTTTTGGATCTTCAGGATCAAGCGCCAGCCGCATATAAGCGAGCATGCCTTTAACTATTTTTCGATCATAAAAGCTCTCGGCATCTCGTTCAATTACAAAAGGTAGACTAGAAGCTGCCAGCCGCTCAAAGATAGCTCGTGACATGGAATGCGTACGGTATAGGATAGCAAAATCACCTGGTTGAGCACCTTGTCTGATTTTTTCTTGGATATCCGTCACAATCATGGTTGCTTCGATTTCCTCATCATAAGGATAAAACAAAACGGGTGGGTTTCCGTTATCGTGCTGTGCTTTCATGGCTTTGACACGACGTTGTTTATTACGCTTAATCATACGGTTAGCTGTCGAGACAATTTTATGCGACGAACGATAGTTTTCTGTCAGTTTAATGACTTTTGCTCGTGGGAAGTCTCCTTCAAAATGGAGAATGTATGAAGGGTCACTTCCGCGGAAGGAATAGATGGACTGATCGTCATCCCCAACTACACACACATTTTGTGAATGGGCTGATAAGAGTTTAATTAATTCATATTGTACAGCGTTAATATCTTGAAACTCGTCGACTAAGAAATAGTGAAAGCGCTCTTGATATTTGGCTAATAGCTCTGGGTAGTCATGGAAAAGTAAATAACAGCCTACCAGCATATCGTCAAAATCATAACGGTCGGTTTGAGTTTTATAGTCTTCATAGCTTTTATATAATGATAGACAAGATGTTTCAAAATCATCCTTTGGTTTAATATCCTTAGGGAATCGGAGTGAGTTTTTCCATAATCCGATTTGCTGTAACGCTTGGTCATAAGCAAATTCTTTTTCATCTAATCCAATTTCTCGACCTGCGTTTTTAAGAATCTTTAACCGCTCCCACTCCCATTTCAAAAGACGATCCCGCTGCCATTGATCTGGTTGATGGAAAATCAGGATTTTATAGAAAATACTATGAAAAGTTCCGCTGACAAGCTGCGAAGCAATCATCGGTGTGATTCCTGGATAACTTAGAAGACGTTGTTTCATTTCAGCGGCTGCTTTGGCGGTAAATGTGACAAGCATGATGTTACGCGGGTCAATCCTTTTTTCCGTCAGCATAAACGCTGTCCGAACCGTTAACACCCTTGTTTTTCCGCTTCCAGCGCCAGAGAGAACAAGTAATGGCCCCTCAATCGTCGATGCTGCAGTAAGCTGCTGACTGTCAAGTATGACCCCGCATCTGGCTAATTCATTGAAATAAGGACTATCAATTGTTGAAGGTTTTACAAGTCTCTTTTCAAAATCTGGACTGCCGCTGACTTCTTTGGATGTAAGGAAGTTTTGCTGAACAGGTTTTTCTTCTGTAATGGTACGTGAGATAGGGATACGAAACCCATTTTGTTCACGATACTCTGCTGTTTCAGCAGGGGGAGCACTAGGGCTGGATTCCCATTTCAGGGTATTGCATACGGGTACATTTGGAGCTGCATGATAAAAATGCGGTTCTTCGTGTATACCTAAATATAATTTGACTGGTGAATGGCAAGCAGGACATAACAGATTCCCACGCTTCCCCTTTTCAAAAAGGGTTTGCAGTTCATCAGGTGAAATGCTGTCTAGTTTTATAAGTCTATTTTCTGATTTTGCTGCTTTCATAGGTAAACCCTCAAATCTGCTTCTGCTGAAATAGTACTGCAGGTTTTATCATAACAGAACGAAAAGAAAACAAAAAGTTGTAAAAGTGGTTTAACTAGTAGAAATATCGGGAATAGCTCTATGAGGACACATACATACATTTACTATTTAAAAACTTTAGGAAGGGTGAAGATAAAATGGGATACATAGCACCAGTCACACAGTTTGATTACATCCAATATGCTAATCGTACAGTTGCTGCCGAAAGCCAAGCGAATCGTTCTGTACAAGGAACATCTCCCATTTTCCCAATTAAGTTTTACAGGGAAATGAATACAGATCGTACTGAAACACAGCGAACAGAGACCATGTCGGATCAGGAACCTAAAGTAGAATTAAGTATGTACAACGATGCTTCTATACATAAGAACTATGTTTCAAGAGAAGTTATCGAACAAACAGCAACAGAGTTAACAGGCAAGGGATGGTTTGTTAATGCAATGGTGTAAGTAAAGTCAAAAGGACACATATGTGTCCTTTTGGGTTTACTATTAAAGAACGTCAACTTCGACAATAATCGCAAGCAGCAATTGTAGTAATAGCTGGATATTGATAGCGATTTGAGCATCAGTTGTTCTGATTTCAATATCACGGCTGTTTTCAACAATTGTTTTTTGGCGTGTAATCTGACTGATTTTAGACGTTTGCAGCAATTCTTGTGTGATTGCAGAAGAGTCCTGGCCGTCAGCAATTGAAATGCTGATAATGACAGCAATTGCAGCTTGAATGGCAGCTTGTAAAGAAAGTGCTGCTTTTAAATCAACTGAGGTAACTGTTACATCACAAGAATCTTTGATGAAAATTAACTCTTCAGATAATTGGAACTCTGAATTACCTTGAACAGCTCTTTGATCGATATTATTATCTTCGTTACGGCAAAATGCGGATAATGGGTGACGGTCGTCAGAATCCAGTGCAGACCATCTTTTTTCTTGGCGACGTTCTCTTCTATCATCCTCTCTGCAGCTGCTCTCTCTATGACGATCTCTGCTGCTTTCCTCTCTACAGCTGCTGCTTTCACTGCTGCTGCTCTCACAACGATTTCTATTACTTCTATACACCTCTTGATTCATAATAATCCTCCTTAGGTTTGATTCTTTATTAAAGTATGCGTCAACTGCCATGATGTTTGGACGAATCTACCTCGGCAAATAACTATTTTGTGCGGATTTTTGGGTTAAAGCATACGCGGTTATTTAGTTGAGTCGTAAACATTAGTAGTTGGATTTACATCGGCTTCGGTAATGCTGGTATGTTCTTCACTTAATTTCTTGTATTGCTCCTGCAGATGGAGAATCGTCTTTTTCAGTTGTGCCTTCTCTTGATCTGTAAGATTAATATTCTCTTTTTTGATGCCATGCTTTCGTAATGTGCTGGATACAAGCAGCTTCATTAATTCCTTTTGAGATTCCTCCATATTAAAGTTTTGATCACTGATAACAATCTCCTCCTTTTCCTTTCATACCATAGACTATGAAGATAGGAGCTGATAGGACAGGGGCAAACGTGGAATTTCTCCATTTAAGAGCAAAGAAAAATCCCGAACCAGTTGGTCCGGGATTACTTACCTGTCTTTTATCATAGTCTTATGAGGAATGCCAGCATCGAGGAATTCTTCCGAAACGATATGGTATCCGCGTTTTTCATAAAAAGGAATGGCTTGAATCTGCGCATTTAGTTTGAATGTATGAATATCTTGTTTGGTACCATATTCTTCAAGAGCATTCATAATAATTGTGCCGGCACCCTTACTGCGAGCGGCGGGCATGACGCAGATACGCTCAACCTTGCCAATTTTATCAAGGATACGGAAACGCCCCGCACCAGCAGGACGCTGCTGTTCATCATATAAAATAAAATGAGTGGAAACATCCTCAAACTGATCGATTTCCTCTTCTACAGGAACAAGCTGTTCCTCGACAAATACTTTCATACGAACATAATAAGCATCTTCAAGTTGTTTTTGAGTAGTTACAAGTTGTATGTTCAAAGATTTTATTCCTTTCCTAACTTGTACGTTTTATAAACGTTCCAAGTACCTTGTTCATTTTGTATCATTAACTGAATTTCAGAAATAACTTCCTGATGGGTTAAATCAAGCATGCTTAATTGACCTAGAACATCAGAATGCTCATTAATCGATAGATTCTGACCGATAGTAATATGCGGGACAAAATTGTAAGGCGAAGGTGCACCAGCAAACTCTTCTTGATTGAATGCATTGTACAATCCCTCAAGTTCTATTGAAGGCTCAACCTTAAAATAAATGGTATTTGAGACTGGTTGAAACGTGCTCGCTTTAAGAACCTTAAGCACCATAGGGTCGAAATGTGTAACAACATCCTCAATTTTCTGTTCAATGTTTTTAATTTCAGCATCTGACGCTTCAAAAGCCGCTTTAATTGTTACATGAGGTGCAATCAAGGAATAATTTGTATCATACCGTTTTCGATAGGAATTTGCTTTATCCTGAAGTGTCTTAGAAGGGAAAATAGCGATACCATATTTCATAAAAATACCTCCCGAGTGAGAATACTGTACTTTGTACGTTATTTCAAATAGTATACCAAAAATAGGTAAGATTGTGACGTGTGATAAGCAAACTACTATGCTTAAAACATTTCCTTTAAAGCTCGTTTAAGATCCTTTTGCCAGAACTTCCAGGTATGTATGCCTTCAAACTCATCATAAAAATAGGAAAAGCCTTTTTCTTTCATGAGTTTGCTTAATTCCTGATTTGGCTCGAGGAAGTTGGAAACTGAATCGTCAGTGGAAGAGGGGACTTCTGTTTCTCCTGTTCCAATAACATGATAGACTTCAAGTAAATGCGGTGTCTCAAAATCCCTGACTGCATTCATAACCGTTTCATTTACAAGTGGTGACTGCAAAATACACTTGCCAAATGTATGTGGATATTGAAGTGATGTCATGAGTGAGACGGTTGCTCCTAGTGAATCACCGATTAATGCGCGGCCCAATCCCATATGGTAAACCGGAAACTCTTCTTCAAGAAATGGAAGAAGCTCATGGGCGAGAAAACGTATGTAATTCTTATTTTGATCCCCATCTGGATGATACTTACTCCAGCGGTCATAGCGATTTTTATAAGGAACGCCCACTATGATGACATTCTCCATTTCCCCGCTGGCAAGCAGCTCATCTGCCACTCTCCCCATTCTGCCGAGTTGAAAATAATCCCGACCATCCTGAGCAATAAGCAGTGAGTATTTATATAGAGGAGAAAAGTTAGCTGGTAAATAGACAAGCAATTCTAAATCTTCCCCTAAAGCCTTGCTTGTAAACCTATATTCCTTAATGGTGCTCTTAGCTTCATTCATCCCGTCACACCCCTGTTGAATGTATTAAATTAGTTGAAAGGGCTTACGAAATAATTTTACCACACTTATTCTTGTAATTCCCGTTTAAAGGACGGCTGAATGATGAGCAAATAAAATCACTGTTCGATGGAGCGTAAGTAGGAGGACCAGCTTACCTAATCATGCACTGGTCCATATTTGGGGAATAAATAGGGAAGGGGAGGAATAGAAGAATCAACCTAATCGCTGTTTATTGGTAAGCAGCTGTGCAGATAGAATATTACTCACTTTAAATGTACGTTTTAACTGACGTAAACAGCAAAAAGCTCGAATTCGATCTCCTTCAATAGAAAGCACCTGTATTTTTCGCTGCGTAATCACACCTGACTCTGACATATATATAATTTCCACCATTCGATTCTGCTCCAAACTCTTTGCAAACATCGTCATCAACATCTTATCCACACCTCCATATATGTATTATATGCGAACGTATATTCTTTATGCAATAAAAAAAGAGAACGTTTGTTCTTTTTTGCTGGAAAAAGAACTATAAGCTTTCCTAGAAAAATAGTATTGACATTTACCAAAGAAAATATATAATTAGAAATGTACCAAAAACGACCATCACTACATAACGATCTGTTAGCTCAGCTGGGAGAGCACAACCTTGACAGGGTTGGGGTCGGGGGTTCGAGCCCCTCACAGGTCATCAAATTTAAAAGGCTGAAACTCTTGATATACCAAGGGTTTCAGCCTTTTTTTCTATTATTAATTAATGGAAGAGCCTGTCATTAGGTTCGGCTATGTATTTTTTTTTTGAAACTCATCCTAAATCACATTGAAGTAAATAATTATTGCAGAGTATGTGAATTTGTACTTGAGTAGTATAGTGAAGTGCACAGAGAAAAATAAAATAATAGAATAACATTATGTGATAAAATACACTTAAATGTTTTTAAAGCTATTATAAGGAGTCCAAAAATGAAAAAGAAAACAAGTTATTTAGCATTACTTTTAACGATTATCTTTATGGTTGGTTGTACTAACGTAGAGGATGCATCTGTTACAAATAAAGAAACAGATTCACAAGATGTAACCACCGTTAGAAACAAATTCAAATATTAGCGAATAAAAAAGATACTATCAATAC
>NZ_AJTN02000054.1 GCF_000305495.1 Peribacillus psychrosaccharolyticus ATCC 23296
ATAAAGCCAAAACAGACGCAAAAAAAGGCGGTTTCAGCCATTTATACCTCTGTACCGATCATATCGGGTTATATGAAAAATACGGATTTGACTATATTGGTACAGGCTATCATCCATGGGGAGATCAGTCTCGTGTGTATCAACTAACAGTATGAAAGGCAGAAGGAATGATGCGCTATTCTTTTGTTTAGCACTTACCGTACATAATGTAGAAGAAGCCCTATGGCTCCCCCAATGGTCTCAAAATGGTTCCTCATTTCAGAAACCTGTCACATCAATTGAATTTCATTTTGCACTGTTCATTATTACGGCACTTGCCTACTTACTTTCTTTTCTATATATACGTTTTCCCAAATCCAAAATAGTGAAAAGGGCATTTATAGGCTTTTTAGGCTCAATGATTTTCAATGCCTTTTTTCCGCATCTTCTTGCCGCCGTTTCTATGAAAACATACGCCCCCGGTCTTGGGACAGCGTTCTTCTTAAACATCCCAATTAATACCGTAATTCTTTACAGATTATATAAGGGAAAATGGATTACCCTAAAGGAAATTCTACTAGCTACACTGGTTGTAGGCATTCTTTTACTAATACTCATTCCTTTTTTATTTATGCTGAAAGGAGCCTTGCCGCATGTAGTGTAGGCAGGCTCTTTTACTCTCTCAAAATGAAAGAACCATCAAATCTTCATCAAAATAGTGTCCCTGATCCTTTAAGGCATTACGTTCTGTCCCATAGATTTCAAATCCCAAAGACTTATATAGGTTCTTTGCGTGGTCATTATCGGATACAACAGTTAATTTAATTTGTTCTAATCCATCACAATTCTTCGCCCTGCTTATCAGTTCCTTCATCAATGCTTTTCCTAAACCCTGCCCTCGACTGCCGGGCGCTATGTACATGCCAAAAACATTCCCCTTATGTCTGTTTTTAAGATCGTTTTCCCGGATAAAAGCAACCATTCCAACTAATGAACCACTATGATCAAAAGCACCAACAATGTACTTGTCCTTTGTCGGCTTGATTCGCTCCATTACCATTTCTAATGAAAATTCCACCTCTCTCTCATAGGTTGAACCAAAAGCTTCTGGGTTCATTTTCAATGCATCAAGTCGCAATTCCTGGTATATATGTGCATCAGATTCATTTAAAATACGAATATTCATTATAAATGTCCTCCGTTAGTTTTAGCTGACATTCGATAACCTAACATCAGCCTATAATTGATTACCTTTAGTCCATTTATAGAAGATAAAGTTTACTTTTTGATCATTTATTTCGAATTGTTCGTCGCTAGTACCCACAATCTTCTCAAATCCGTTCTTTTCCAAAACCTTTTGAGAAGCTATATTATTAGTAGTTGTTTTCGCTTTAATAACTTCAATGGTTGTATCAGTGAGAGATTCTAAAAGTATTGCTAAAGCTTTACTAGCAATGCCTTTTTTTGTATATACTTGTCCAATTCTGTAACCAAGATGACAAACCTTTCGAAATTCATCAAAATCAACTAAATTAATTCTTCCTAAACCATTTTTAGTTCTATCTTTGATTAAATAAAATTGTGATAACCCTTGAAACTGTTCATCAAGTAAGGCTGCTAGGATGTTGTTGAAAACGTCTGGAGTGAAATACTCATCACCACGAGAATGGACCATTTCTTCAAAGAAAATTCTATTTTTCAGTTCAAATTCAAGCAAATCTTCAGCATCTCTTTTTGACAATCCTTCAATTAATATAGTCATTGGATAACGACCTTTCTATCTTTATTGAATGAGGGGATATTTGAAGGTATAAGACACTTCATAATTTTTTCTGCTCTCCATATAGTTACTGCTGTCTATAATGTATAGACAGCAGTTGACGTTCGTTTATTCACTTTTTACGATTACGATTGGCTTGCTTTGACTTTCGCGAGATTTGGAATGGTACCGCCATCTACTCGTAAATCAATTCCTGTAATATACGATGCTGCATCACTTAATAAAAATTCAACGGCTGTTGCGATTTCCGATGGCTCACCTTCACGTTTTAATGGTGTAATGGCAAGTAATTGAGCCATTTCTTTTTGCTGTTCAGCTTCCTGCCGTCCCATCGGTGTGTTAATGGTTCCTGGGGATAAGGAGTTGATACGCGCTCCTTTTTGACCCCAATGCCATGCTTGGTCTTCAGCGATTAATTGAACGCCCAATTTAGACAATGAATAGGCAGCACCTGCGTTACCTTGTGCAAATTGCTCCATAGCATCCACAGCATTTTCAGCTAATGGATTTTTAAGCACTTCGATAAATGGACCTTGACGCGGTGCCATATAACCACTCATTGAAGAAACAATGACTACTGAAGTACCTTCTGTAGCTTGTTCGTAAAATGCCTCTAGTACAATCCCTGTCCCCACTAGGTTAACCTCAGTAATACGACGGGAGTCCGCCATTGTTGGAGAAAGTCCAGCAGTATGGATTAACCCTTTTAATCTACCTAATTCTGCAGCCTTTGCAGCTAGAGCCGCTAAATTTTCTTTTGATGTAATATCAACCGTTTGGTAATGTACATCGGTTATCCCTTTACCAGCTAATTCCTCTTTTGTCTGCACTAAGCGCTCCTCTGAAATATCAGCAAGTAAAACCGTACCATATTTCCCTACTAACTCCGCTGTTGCTTTCCCCATACCACCTGATCCACCGGTAATAACATAAACATTATTCGACATGAAAAAACCTCCTATATTAGTAATACTATAAAATACAACCATAAGCATGTTCTCTTTTTCTGCTTTTTATCCTACCATTGGTGCTGTCACCAACATAAGAATAGAAAGAGTGACCAAAGTTGTACTCACTTTTTTAGGCAGCTTCTTTTGACCTTTTTTTACAAATCCTGAGAATTGAAGCTTATTCCGATACCAAACAAATAGAAGAATAAGAACAGAAATACTTATTAACAAACCGCCATTGCTGTCATTAACCTGTACGCCAAAGCTCGAATAAACCCAATGTGCAGCGCCACTCATAATAGCCCCAAAAACTAATAAAATGGCCATTATTCGAATGCATTCTTAAATCATCCTAATCAATTGCTTCCTCCTATCTCAATGGATTACTACTCTCCTTACAGTATTAAATCTCATAATCTGTTGCACAGGTTAATCGTATCATAGATTATTGATTTATAAACAAATTATTCCATCATTATCTTTCGTTCAATTGATATTTTTCATCCAGCTTGTTATACTGACAGCTACTAAATGAACAGAATCTTGGTGATGTTATGAAACGAAGTATCGTGTATGCTCAATTACTCTTTCTCGTCCTGTTACCTGTTTGGTTGAAATTAACCAGCTATTTGAATCCGCTTGTGATCGTTGTCATCTGGTTTACCCTCACTATTTTTGTCGTAAGTGTGACTTGCTGGTGGAAACAAGAAAAAATGATTCTGCCCATCCAAGTCCTACATACAGCAGCCAGTCTTTATACCTGCTGTCTGCTGGTTTTATTATTTTTTAGACCCAAAAATCAAAACTACGACACTATAAATCTCATCCCATTCGATACGATTCTTTTTTATCTATCCGGAAACGTTGATTTTCTGATTGCCTTTTATAACCTAGCAGCCAACATCTGCTTATTCATTCCATTTGGTCTCTACTATGGCTTTTGGAAACAAACACCTACTACCAAACAGGTCCTTTTCATTTCGACCTTCGCGATTACTATCATTGAACTGATGCAGTTTTTCACCAAAAGAGGCAGCCTGGACATTGATGATTTACTTCTTAACGTACTCGGTGTATGGTGCGGCTTCCTGCTTTACCCGAAAATCAAGAAAATCTTGATAATCAAAAATCTCGCTGGAACCTGCTAAGGGCCGAATGTATGTCAGTATGGGCCGAATCATTTTGGTTCTGGGCCGAATCCGCACAATTAATAGCTCTGTTTTCGGATATTCCAAGTCCTGACACTATAAATGAGAGGAAAATCAAAAAAAAGATGCCCTTTACCTGTCCTTTTCAGGATAGATAAAGAGCATCTTTTAATTTTTTCTTTGTTTAGCATCCGTCTTATGTCTATAGGCTATCAATCCCGTTTTTAAGGCGGCGTAATTACCTATGGCAGCATAGCCATAAAACCATCCCATAAAAACACCTGCAAGAATACTATGTCGATGACTGATGAATATAGAAATGGCTAAGCCTAGTATGAGTGCCGTAAGCGCTGCATATTTGTTGGGGAGTTTAAAAAACATTTTTATTAATTGTGTTAGAATCATCACTACCGGTACTGCAATCACAGCATCCCAAAAGTTTGTATGGATGGTGGGAAAATCCATGTAAGGTCACCTCAATGTTAGGGTGCCCAACTCATCTTGATTTTAACACCCTTGATGAAAACTCGCTGTTAAACTGGCTTGTATATTCATGAAATCATCTCCATTCATACTGATTTCCGGTTCGACCCATGAGAAACCATCATCTTTAAACCTCGGAACAATATGCATGTGATAGTGTTCGACATCCTTAAAGATTCCGTTGTTCTGCATAATCGTTAGTCCATCTGTGTTTAGTATGGATTCGAGTGCTCTTGCTGCCCTTTGTGCAACCATGATGACCTCAACCAAACTTTCTCGATCCACTTCACTAAACTCTTGATAGTGCTTTTTAGGTACAACCAAAACATGGCCTTTATTAATGGGATCTCTGTCTAAAAAGCAACATACTAGTTCATTTTCATAGACGATATAAGCGTCCATTTCTTTAGAAACAATTTGACAAAAGATGCATTTGGGCATTTCCAACCTCCATATTTTTTTGAAAATAATACCATATCAAAATCATTAGAGATACCCATTGGTTAAAGTAAAACAAAAAAGCCAACTTGTGTTGACTGGAAAAGGACTCTACATGTTCGGTTTTATTTTATGTACTATTTTAGCTAGAATTATCTTTATTGAAAGTGATTGATCCCATTTAGGTTTCTTAGAGGACGAGCTCATCGCAAGTAAATTCTTGACCATCTCTTCATCCCGCATGATTTTTTCGATATCAAACACAATCGGAATGAGTGCACTTGATGGACCTACCAAATCCTTGCCTCTTTGCTCAACGGCCAACCCAAATGAAATACGAATCATACGATAAAACTTCTTTTCCATAAGTGCCACATAGTATTTTGGCTTATGTGTTAGTGCATGGTCATAGAAGACATTCATAAAGTTTTCGAAATACCCTTGGCGATGAAATTCCTTGTTTAAACAAAGTTTATCGATCTCCCAAACTCTATTCTGATTTATTCTTATATCCTCAAAGGTAGAGAAAGGAAATCTTCCTTCGACGGTACTGTCTGGATTTTTGGGATTATACGGGATGAACTCAATCGTTCCTATCACTTTTTTCTTTTTTTCAGGCAGCAAAAGATTGTATCTGATTCCATCCTTTGCATAGGGATCATTTTCCCAGTTATATTTCTCACAAAAATACTCCCAAGAATCTTGAAATTGTTTTTGCTGTCTTTTGGTACTCACGATTTCATACATAGAATCCTCCGCTGTTTTATAAATGAATGACAAGCTCTTATACCTTTTCTCAGGATGAAAGCTAAAGTATAAGAGCTTGTTAAATTAACTATCTAAATCTGGCGGAACCGTTGGAGTAGGACAAGTGCCATGATGGCCTTTGTGGCCACAAGGACCTTTACCGCCACCGCCACCGCCATGGCCTCCTCCGTTTCCACCGCCATTTCCACCGCCGCCGCCGATTCCTTTCATTGTTAAACGAACATCAAGAATTTCAATTTCTGGATTAGTCCATTCTTTTTTCATTATCCACTACCCCCATTTTCACTCGTTTGGTTTCTCTCAATTTTTCTATAATCCACAGAAATAGTTCGTTAAGCAACACCCCCTTTAAAGGTATTATTGAATACTCTCCATCTGTCTTCCTAACAATTTACTAAACATTTTATTTTTTTCTTGAGATAGTTGGTTAAACCCTCCTTGCTGGATGACTTGGCCTTCTTCTAATACGATAACTTGATTCGCATTACGAATCGTTGACATTCGATGAGCGATGACTATAATTGTCATTTTCCCTTTTAAGCGTTCCAATGCTAATTGAATGTTCGCTTCACTCTCTGTATCAAGCGCACTCGTTGCTTCGTCTAAAACAAGGATAGTCGGTTTTCTCAGAATGGCTCTAGCCAATACGAGCCTCTGACGTTCTCCACCTGAAAGTTTAATGCCGCGGTCCCCGATTAACGAATCCAATCCATTTGGTAACTTTCCTACAAATTCAGCTGCTGAAGCGAAAGATAATGCTTCCCACATGTCTTCTTCACTCGCTTCCGGTTTTACGAGCATTAAATTTTCCCGAATACTAGCATTGAAAAGAAATGGGTCTTGGGGTACATAGCTTAGCGAACTTCTTAACGACAGCAAGTTTTCTTTCGTTAACGGAATTCCATCTAACAGCACTTGACCTGACTCTGGTTGGTTTAGCCCCATCAATAAATCGATTAACGTACTTTTACCTGCTCCGGAACGCCCTACAAACGCGGTCATTTCATTTGAAGGGATCCATAAATTAATATCCTTTAAGGCATATGTTGTTTCATTTTTGTTATATCGAAAGTGAATATTTCGGCATTCGATTCCCTTTTTCAAATCCAGTGCTTTAACATTTTCTTGCTGCTGAAATTCCGCAGCTTGTTGACATTCCTCTTGAAGTCTTTTCACCGCTTTAAAGGATGGCAAGGTCGTAGCAATTTGCTCTAGTGAGGATTGAATCCCCGCAACTCTCGGCCATAACCTGCCGAATATTAAAATAATTAACATTAACTGTCCTGCTTGAGCCTGGAACATTTTGATAGCGACGAATATGAAGATAATCATTAATAGTGAAGAAGCTACTTTATAGTATAGCTGTGAAGTTGTTTTCATCCTCAAATAGTCTACTTGTTCCAACTCCATATTTTTGGTTATCAAACGAAACCACTGCATTCTGGATTCTTCTAAGGAATTACTTTTAATATCTTTTATCCCATTAATTTGATCAGTCGTTCCTGCATAAAATTGCCTAGCTAATTCATAATTACGATTTCCTAATGCAAGAGATTTTTTTAGGAATTTCCGATTGAGAAAGACGATAAAGACACCACTAATTAAAACAAAAATAGTAATATTTGGTGACAACCAGAAAGCGAGAGCAATCTGTATTACCGTAAAAATGAGTGAGGCCATAAATTGTAAAAAGGCATGGATTCCTCCACTGGTACGTGTTACTTCAGATAATAATAAATTGATCAAATCGGACTTTCT
>NZ_AJTN02000053.1 GCF_000305495.1 Peribacillus psychrosaccharolyticus ATCC 23296
TTTCAGCTGCGAATCATTCGTCAGCTACAAGAATTAGTATAACATGATTACGAACAGTTGTCAACTTCTGCGAAGTTTATAACTTATTTTTAATCGCCGTGTTTCTCAGCGACTACTTTATCTTACCATCATCCAAGTAAGAAGTCAATAAGTTTTTTTAAGAATGTTTCTTCTTAAGCTACGCTTCAGCATCCCTGCGGCATGCATGTTATTGTTTTTTCAAGGCCGCTGTGTTGGCGACTTACTAATAATACTCCCTCCTGCTTTTTATGTCAACCACTTTCTTTCATTGAATTAGTAAATGTCTACTTCCTTCTATAATAAACTGTATCCCCATGTACTAAAAAGCGTGCATCTCACACGGAGATACACGCTTTTTGTTTCATTCTACTTTCTTGCTTCCGCAAACTCTTCTTTAATCGTTTTTAACAACTCTGGGTCAGTTACTAATGTAAGAGCAATAATAGCAAGGGCTTTGGCACCCGTAATGAGCGCTTCATCACCTTTAGGTGATCTAGCTGCTTCTCTAAATTCATTAGTATGGGCGACAAGTTCGCTGCCTCCAATTTTAATATATGGATGAATAGTAGGAACGACCTGACTTATATTTCCGCCGTCAGTTGAACCTAAGCCCTTTCCTTCACTAGGGAACAATGTTTCACCAAGGCTTTCTAATACCTTCCCTGCCGCTTCATCAAAGCTGTTGTTTAATAAAAAGTTATCGATTTGATTTTGGAAGGCGATCACATTTACCTTTGCTCCTGTAGCCAGCGCAGCTCCTTCAGCAATAGCCTTCACCTTACTTGTGACTGCATCTAGGGTTTGGCGAGTAGCTGCTCTAATATAGAATCTTGCTTTTGCATAATCCGGGACAATATTAGGAGCATCTCCCCCATCAGTAATAATTCCATGGATACGCACATCACTTGAAAGGTGCTGTCTCAGTGCATTAATACCATTAAATAGTTGAATCACACCGTCTAAAGCATTAATTCCTTCTTCAGGAGATGCTGCTGCATGAGCAGACTTTCCGATAAACTCAAAGTCAAGCGGGTCAACAGCAAGTGTCTCACAGGTCACTCTTGTTTCATTACCAGGGTGGATCATCATGAAGGCATCAATTCCATCGGTTAGTCCATGTTTCACAAAGCTTCCCTTTGCACTGCCATTAGGGCCGCCTTCTTCTGCGGGTGTACCAAAAACGACGGCTTCTCCTCCTGTTTCTTCTATTACCTTACTAAAAGCGATGGCTGCTGCCGTACTAGTTGTTCCGATAATATTGTGACCACAAGCATGACCGAGTCCAGGTAAAGCGTCATATTCTGCTAAGAAACCAATGACCGGACCTCCTGGCTTTGCGGCTTTCTTTCTAGCGATAAAAGCTGTTTCATGTCCAGCTACATTACTTTCAATTGTAAATCCTTCTGATACAAGAAGACTTTTTAGTAATTCTGAAGCAAAGTATTCTTGATTGCCAATTTCCGGACGCTCATGAATTTGGTGACTAGTAGTGAGATAGATTTGTTTATTCTTTTCAATACTCGAGATGATACTAGCTTTTAGTAGGTCTATATCATGTGTAATCGTGGTCATAGTATCTCTTCCTTCCCCTTTTTAATAATCAATCTCACTCAATGGGACAAATGTTGGAATTTGTGCTCCCTTGAATTCTGTTTCTATTAGTTTCGCTACATCATCTTCTTGGTAAAGCTCTGCAATGCGTTTTAATACGTCACGATTTTTGTCCTCTGTTCGAGCGGCAATAATGTTTATATACGGTTTTGCCGTTGCGTCCTCATGAAAAATGGAATCTTTGATAGGATCAAACCCTGCATCCACAGCAATTCCGTTATTAATAATGGATGCATCTACATCTGGCAAGACACGCGGTGTTTGCCCAGCTACCACTGGTTCAATCTTAATGTTCTTTGGATTTTTCAGGATTTTATCTAAAGATCCATTGCCATCAAAATCCTCAGGTAACGTAATCAATCCAGCTTCTTGTAAAAGTAAAAAGGCTCTACCCATATTAGTGGCTTCGTTCGGTACTGCAATTGTGGCACCATCCGGAATATCTTCTATGCTTTTGTGTTTTTCTGAGTATAGACCCATCGGTGCAATGACCGTTGTGGCGACCGGCGCGAGATCTAAATTACGTTCTTTAATAAATGCATTGAAATACGACACTGTTTGAAAAGAATTTGCATCTAAATCTCCCTCTGCCAGCGCAACATTTGGCTGCACATAATCAGAGAAACTCACGAGTTTAATTTCAATTCCTTCTTTTTCAGCTTTTTCGGCTACATATTTCCAAACTCGATCATCTGTCCCGCTAATACCAATTTTCACGGTTTCTTTCTTGTCCCCTGATCCTTCACTATCTCCACAAGCACTCAATACGGTCGAAAATACAGCTAATATGATAAATAAGAATAATTTTTTCATGTTTGCACTCTCCTCGTTAGTTTCTTCTAATTTTTTTCGCAAGTATATTTCCAAATGTCTGCATTCCTTGAACCATTAGAATAAGAATCACCACAGTAATTACCATGACCTGTGTATCAAATCGTTGATATCCATATGTAATCGCTAAATCACCTAGGCCTCCACCTCCAACAGCTCCAGCCATCGCAGAGGCACCAATCAAACCAATCGTCGCGATAGTAATCTCCAGAATAAGTGAACTTAACGCTTCAGGTATAAGGAATCGAAAAATAATTTGAAAAGGCGTTGCTCCCATCGCCTCAGCCGCCTCAATGACCCCTGAATCAACTTCGAGTAAGGAGTTTTCAATTAACCTCGCAATATACGGTCCAGAATAAAAGACCAAAGGTACGACTGCTGCAGCAGTTCCAATTGAAGAACCTACTAATAATCTGGTTAAGGGCACGATTGCTACCATTAAGATAATAAATGGAATGGAACGGAAGATATTAACCACAGTACTTAGGATAGAAAAGATAAATCTATTTTCGAATAGATGCCCTTTTCTCGTGACCACCAATAAAATGCCGAGCGGAAGACCGATGATTACCGCAAATAATAGTGAAATGCTAACCATTGAAATAGTTTCCCAAAAAGCTTCGATAATTTCTTCATTACTAACTCGCATCTGCAATTACCTCCCGTATGCTGACGTTCTCCTGCTGAATATGCAGATAAGCTCGTTTAATTTCATTTTCTTGTCCACGTAGTTCAACAATTAAATGTCCAAATGGGACTCCTTGAAGCTCGGTAATATTCCCAAACAACACATTAATATCAACATCAAACTTCTTAGCAATTTTCGATAATAAAGGCTGCCCAGAAGAAGCTCCTACAAAATTGATTTTAAACAGCTTTCCATTTGGATTATGTTCTTGAACAAGATTCCTGACTGATTCTGGAATGGAATCATTAAGGACAGAATGAACAAAGTTTTGCGCTGTTTTCGTTTGGGGATTTGAAAATATATCAAAGACAGTACCAGATTCAATGATTTCCCCGCCTTCGATCACAGCCACTTTGTCGCAAACATCTCGTATCACAGACATTTCATGTGTAATCATTAAGATCGTTATCTTATATTCGGCATTAATTTTTTTCAAAAGTTTTAAAATCGAGCCAGTTGTTTGTGGGTCAAGTGCCGATGTTGCTTCATCACAAAGCAGAATCGATGGCTGTGTAGCCAGCGCCCGCGCAATCCCAACACGTTGTTTTTGTCCACCTGAAAGTTGTTCCGGATAGGCACCTGCCTTATCGCTTAAGCCAACAAACTTTAGCAATTCTTCTACACGCTGTTTGATTTGTTTCTTCGGTGCTCCTTCTAATACCAATGGCATAGCGATATTAGCAAACACTGTTTTTGACTGCAGGAGATTAAAATGCTGAAAGACCATCCCAATATTCCTTTTTACTTTTCGGATATTAGCAGGGGTTAGCGTTAATAGGTCTTGCCCATCAACTAGTACTCTTCCTCCTGTCGGCTTTTCTAAGAAATTAACACAGCGGATTAATGTACTTTTACCAGCACCGCTGAAGCCAATTACTCCAAATATCTCTCCTTTTTCTATGGTTAAGTTAATTCCATTAAGAGCTTTAAACGTTTTGTCTTTCGTGCGGTATTCTTTCTCCAATCCTTCGAATGTAATCATGATGTGCCCCCAATCTCAATTAAAAAGACCCTCTTCTAAATAAGAAGAGGGTCTGCGCAGCCCAAAGACTGCCTCTTCTTATCTTTTCAAGCTTAAAGCTTGCTGGAATTGGCACGGTACCTGCGTCCGCTGCCGAAGCTTCATTGGGCCAGTCCCTCAGCTTCTCTGGATAAGAAATATATATAGTTGGTTAAACTTTTCAAACAAAAAACCTCTTCTGCAAATAGAAGAGGTTCCAATCATAATGACCGATCAGTACGCTCTTATCTACCAAGCTATGCTTGTTGGAAGTAGCACAGTATTCTTAAAAGAATCTGCTGCTGAGGTATCGACGGGCCAAATCCCTACACCTCTCTTGATAAGAATGCATATTAAGTTAATACAATCTTACAAACACTGACACTGTTTGTCAAGATGTTTATTGACTATTCTATTTTTTAGAACCATTTAAACAATTCGTTTTATTCTGGTCTTGACATATTTTCAGGCTTCATGATAGGATTTAAACCAAGTAAACAAGTGGGAATAATTTTTCGAGTAATTCCCTTCATACACGTGTATCAAGAGTGAACGAGAGAACTGGCTCCTAGACTTCACAGCAACCTCCAAACGGAAAGGTGCTCCTACCAGCAAAGCTATGCTTTGGTTGATGAAATCGGTTAAAACCCTCTTCTCAACTAGAAGAAGGTTTTTTATTTTGAAAGGAGAATTTCTTATGTCAAACTCGACGATTATTTCCGGCGCTGAATCATTCTTCATACCTGGAAACGATACTGGGATTCTAATCTGTCACGGTTTTAATGGTACCCCGCAGAGTATTGCCTATATTGGTGAATGTTTCGCTAAGGCGGGATTCACTGTATATGCCCCGCTTCTAAAAGGACACGGTACGTGCGCAGAAGATATGGAGACGTGTTGTTACCAAGAGTGGATTCAAAATATAGAAGATGCCTACAATACACTGAAGAAAACCTGTTCAAATATAGTTGTGATCGGTCAGTCAATGGGGGGCGCATTAGCCTTAACATTAGCAGCAAGGGAAGCATGCAGCGGTATTATTACGCTAAACGCTGCCCTTGAAGTCCCTTGGTACGAAACATTTAAACACGCCGACGCACCTAGGTTCATTTCTGAAGGAAAACCTGATATTCATGATCCGACTGCGTATGAAATTACCTACCCCTCAGTTCCACTTAAAGCAGTTCAACAATTACTGCTTTTAATGCAGGATTTGCGGCAAAAACTCCATCACGTTTCCTGTCCTGTTCTCATATGCAGCTCACCTGATGATCATGTCGTTCCAGCTTATTGCTCGATGGAGATTTTCCAGAGCATCTCTTCCTCTGAGAAGGAACGTATGGATTTACCTTCTTCCTATCATGTAGCATCCCTAGACTATGATAAGGAAAAAATTGTGGAGGCATCCCTTTCCTTTATAGAGCGGCATGTTCTTAAAAAAATGGCCTCATAATAATCGACAATTGTTTACTCTCTTCCTAATCCGGGTAAAGAACATTATCACGCTAAGAGGAGGAATTTTTTATGAGTGGATTATCTGATAAGGTAAAAGGCACTGTAAATAAAGTTAAAGGCGAGGCCAAAGATCAAGCTGGTAACGCACAGAATGATCCTTCCCTACAAGCAGAAGGAAAAGCAGATAAAGTAAAAGGCAGTATTCAAAAAGGTATCGGAAAATTAAAAGATTAAGGTATAACCATATAAAAACCGGCTCCCTAAGTGGAGCCGGTTTTTTGGATTCGAAAAATTTATATGCCTTTTAGGTTTATTTTTATTTCAACAGGGTAAATGAAATGTATATTGGTTTTTCTCTCATGGCTCTTTTGACTTGAGCCATGTTTTTTTATGGTTGCTTATCTTGATTTTTCAACACTCTCTAAATTATATTTGTAAACAAAAGTACGTTATAATTAAAGTATCACGCCATTATCTAACAAATAACCTAAACCTACTTGATTCTAAATCCTATAAGAATATATACGTATTTTTTGTTAAGGTTAAAGGAGAAGCAGAGAATGAAAATTCTAATCGTAGATGACAATCAGGTAAATCTTTTTGTTATAGAAAAAATTTTAAAGCGCGCCGGCTATGAAGATTTTACCTCCCTGACTTCCGCTCAGGAAATGTATGATTATTTAGAGATAGACGGCCCAAATAAAGAATCATCAGTCGATATTATTCTCCTCGACATTATGATGCCTGATATTGATGGAATTACAGCTTGCAGGAAGCTTCAAAGTATTCCACATTTAAAAGATATCCCAGTCATCTTTGTTACCGCCCTTGAAGATTCTAATAAGGTGGCAGAAGCTTTAGATGTCGGCGGAATTGATTACATATTAAAACCTATCAATAAAGTGGATCTACTCGCACGAATTCGAGTAGGTCTTCGTCTAAAATATGAAAAAGACTGGCATCGAATGCAGGAAGAAAAAATCCGTAATGAGCTTGACTTATCCATGCAGGTACAAAGCAGTTTATTGAGTGAACCGGTGGCAAAGGATAAGCTGCTCATTAAGGCGTCTTATTTACCTGCGAACAAACTTGCGGGTGACATGTATTACTGGCATCAAATCGATAAAGATCGTTACGCTGTAATCCTATTAGATATGATGGGACATGGAATTACTGCTTCACTCGTATGCATGTTTATTTCTTCTGTATTGCGCGATGCGATTCGTACTTATACAGACCCTACAGTCGTCATAACTGAATTAAACCGGTGGATGAATCTTCTTAATAAAGAAGATAATGAAGTTCACTATTATTTCACGGCTATCTATATGATCATTGATACCAACGAGAAAACAGTGGAATATGTGAATGCCGGGCATCCTCCTGGTTTTGCCATGATTGATGATGAAGAGATTCATCCTCTATCCACTGGAAGCTGTCCCGTCGGATTTTTCCCTGAAATGAAAATTGAGAAAGCTACTCTTTCCTACAAAGATAAAATTCAACTGCTTTTATTTACCGATGGTGTAATGGAAGCCGTTGAAAAAGACGGAATTGATGGTCTTGAACAACTGAAGGCAGTCATTTCAGAGAAATGGCTCGATTGTTCGGACGAAGAGCCAATAAACTTCGTCATGCCCCAAGAACTCCAAAAAGATCAACCCGACGATATGTGCGTGGTGTTTATCCAAGCTCATTAAAAAAAC
>NZ_AJTN02000052.1 GCF_000305495.1 Peribacillus psychrosaccharolyticus ATCC 23296
AATGTGTTTTAGAGACGCATCGTACTGATCATTTGGTTTATCTTTGTGATAAGGAACATAGGGAATAAGTGATCGGATGTGTGCTTGTAAGTCTGCCGTATGACTTTTTTCAAGTTGTAATTTCAAATCAGCTAATTCCTCTTCAGTTGCGTATATTCTAAAGTTTGGATTTTCTTCAATCAGCGGCTTTTCAAGAATATCTCCACTTACGAGATCAACGAAATAGGCTTGTTTTTCGGAATTCATCATGTCCATCTCCTCATTTTCTTTAGTACTATTCTTTTACCACAATTTTGAATGTTTTAACCCTATTCACTGAAAAGGAAACTATTATAATGGTATAATGAACCAATTAGAAAGAGGATTGGAGAGGATACCATGCGAAAAAAAGCTCTATTATTTCTACTTGCTTTAAGTCTGTTAGCGGGTTGTACAACACGTGCCTATGAGACGAACATGGAGTTAGGCAGGAATGAATTAAAGAAACAACATTATTTAGAAGCTTCTGAAGCATTCGATAAGGCTTATCAAGATAATGATTCCGCTGAAGCAAAAGATCTTCGTAACATGTCAGCAGCTATGAGTAAAGCAATGACCGCCTATGAAACGTCAGATTATCCAACTGCTCTTACTTTATTAGATAAAGTAATCAAGTATAAAACGAGTGAGTCTGAGGGGAAAGACGTTCATAAACAAGCGAAAGAGCTGAAGAAGGAAGTAAGTAAAGCCATAAAAGAAAGTGAAGAAATGACATTAAAACTAGAAGAAGGAAAAGTTTTGCTTTCGCAAAAACAATATAAAGAGGCACACAGCCTTTTCCGAGAAGTGACTGAATCAAATCAGCCATCGACAAGTAAGCTTAAGAGTGAAGCAAAAAAACTGATTGATAAAACGGTACAAAGCGAGGATCAAACAGGAAACACTTCTGAAACGGAGAAACCTGAAGAAACGGACAAACAATCTGAAACTAAAGAAACCAATGAGTCCACGGAATTAACCAAAGAAGAAGGCAAAGAATTAGTTGCCGAATTTATTAAGATGAACGACTCATCAAATTTAACGATACAATTTGATCGAGAAGATGAAAAAGGCAATTATATTTTTCAAGTTTACGAAATTGTCATAGACAACGCAGAAACAAAAGAAGGCCATACTGCCACATGGGGCTGGTACAGCGTTAACCCCAAAACAAAAGAAGTTGAAGATTTAATGTAGCAAAGGAGCTTTTCGGAGCTCTTTTTTTTATGCACGGAATCACATTTTGGCTGGTGAGTGGGTTCAGATGTGAAGTTTCCTCGCCGGATTTTGCTCTGAAAAGAGAAGAGAGTCATTTTGGAAAAAACAATTATACCCACAGGGGTAATTTTCAACTGATAAAAGGCTTCAGACGGGAATAACGGTCTTCCAGACGGGAATAACAAGTTTTCCCCCCAACCCAATATTAAGCAGGAATTCCATTCTGGAGAGCGAATGTGATTTATATGTGATTTAAGAATGGGGGAGTTGTTGATGACGGAAGAGTATCTTGTACTGGATGGTGCTGAGCCTTTCTTTTTCGAAGGTAATGATATCGGCGTTTTACTATGTCATGGCTTTACCGGAACAACACAGAGTATGAAGCCGCTTGGTGAAGCGTATGCTAAGGCTGGCTATACTTGTCTGCGGGCCGCGTCTTAAGGGGCATGGCACTCATTATGAAGAAATGGAACGGACAAAGATGGAAGATTGGATGGCGTCGGTTGAGGAAGGATTAGTTTGGCTGAAGGATCGCTGTGAGACCATCTTCTTGACGGGTCTCTCGATGGGAGGGACACTCACACTCTACTTGGCTGAAAAGTATTCAGATATTAAAGGAATTGTCCTTATTAATGCGGCGGTGGAGCTGCCGCAATTGGAAATGGCTCAGCATATAACCGATACACGTTTTCTCAATGCAATTGGCTCTGATATTAAACTGGTTGGCAATCAGGAGCTGGCTTATATGAAAACGCCGGTTCGTTCAATAAAGGAACTGATAAAGTTAACGGACGCAGTCAGCAGAAAGTTAAACAAGGTTAGTTGCCCTGTCTTACTATTTGTTTCAATAGAAGACCATGTAGTACCTCCAAATAATACACAAATTATTTATGATAGAATCAGTGCAAATGATAAAAAAATAATTACGCTTAAAAACAGTTACCATGTGGCGACGCTGGATAATGATCAAGGAATTATTATTAGTGAAACCTTAGCGTTTATAAAACGAGCAGCAAATAGTAATAGCTTGTAATTATGAGGTACAGCTGTTTTTATGAAAGCATCTTTTTCGCATACTTATGGTATAAAAGTTGTAAATATTGCTAAATACCCGTAATTTTAAAGGTAATAACGATTGTTGAAGGAGATTTGAGCAAATGAAGATCCTTGTAATAGAAGATAATGAAAGTGTCTGTTCGATGCTGGAGATGTTTTTTGCAAAAGAAGGGATTACTGGCGAATTCGTAATGAATGGGCTTGATGGTTACAATCGGTATCTTTCAGGAAAATGGGATGTGCTGATTCTTGATTGGATGCTGCCGGGGATGGATGGAGTAGCTATTTGTCGGAAAATAAGGAGTGCAAAGGATACCATTCCAATCATAATGTTGACGGCAAAAGACAGCGAATCTGATCAGGTGCTGGGTCTGGAACTGGGGGCAGATGATTATGTAACGAAGCCGTTTAGTCCGTTGGCGTTAATGGCGAGGATTAAGGCAGTAACAAGGAGATATCAAAGTGGGAGTGCGGAGCAAAAGGAACAACATATGCTTGAAACGAAGTATCTAAGGATTAATAAAGATACAAGAGAAGTCTTCCTAGATGATAAGCCAATTACAAATTTGACACCAAAAGAATTTGATTTGCTTTCGTATTTTGTACAGTCACCTCGGCAAGTGTTTTCGCGAGACCAGCTGCTGGAGCGTGTATGGGGTTATCAATTTTATGGTGATGAACGGACCGTGGATGTTCATATAAAAAGGCTGCGAAATAAAATAGGATCACCGGCACGTCCTATGCTTCATACGGTTTGGGGTGTCGGGTATAAATTCGATGAAAGTGGAGCGGGGTATGAGAATTAAATATCTTTATCAACTGCTGGGAAGTAATATTATTATCTTGATTGTCGCTTTTCTTATTTTAAGTTTGCTGTTTGCGAAATACGTTGAACAGCTTGTTTATGAAAATACAACGAATGAACTGATTACATATGGCGAAGAAATCTTAACGGAGTTTGAAAATAATCCAAGAGGTCAATCTACAGTACTTAATCAGTATGCTTCTGTTCTTGATGATCGGGATATCTTTTTTAGTGTGTTTGATCAGAATCGCGACATTGTTTATCCTTATTCAGGTCGTTTGTCGCGTTTTGAGCCAAGCAATCAAGAGTGGGAGAAATTAGCACGGGGTGACACAGTCATTATCCGTCAAGAAAGTAAACGCTTTGAACAGGAAGTTTCACTCGTTGTCCTTCCTTATATCCAAGCAGGGACACTGGTCGGTGGAATCTTACTAATTGCCCCAGTCAGCGGTTCAAGAGAAATGATCAGCGAAATTAACCAGTATCTTGTTATTACTGTACTAATTGCTCTCACGATCTCCTTCCTATTAAGCTGGCTGCTCTCAAGGGTGCACGTCAAACGAATTCAACGGATTCGTGATGCCGCCTCGATGATTGCGAGTGGGAATTATAATGTTCATGTCCCATCAGCTAATTTTGATGAAATCGGTGATCTTGGAAATGATTTTAATGAGATGGCAGGAAAGTTGAAAGCTTCTAATGAAGAAATTGAAAATTTAGAGAGCAGAAGACGGCAGTTTATGGCGGATGTTTCTCATGAACTAAGGACACCTTTGACCACAATCAGCGGGATGCTTGAAGGCTTAAGAGATGACATGATTCCCGAAAAAGAGAAACTGAAGGGTGTTAACCTTGCGAGTCAGGAAGCAAAACGGCTGATTCGCTTAGTTAATGAAAACTTAGATTATGAAAAAGTTCGTTCTAATCAAATAAAACTGATTAAAGAATCAATACAGCTGCACGAGTTGATGGAAGTGATAAAAGAACATCTCAACATTCAGGCAGCGAATAAACAAAACGAAATACTTGTCGAAGCTGCTGAAGAAGTACTCGTGTATGCGGATTACGACAGGTTGATTCAAATCTTGATTAATATTACTAAAAACAGCATACAATT
Organism: Peribacillus psychrosaccharolyticus ATCC 23296; assembly: GCF_000305495.1. Lineage (GTDB taxonomy): Bacteria > Bacillota > Bacilli > Bacillales > DSM-1321 > Peribacillus > Peribacillus psychrosaccharolyticus. The sequence continues at coordinate 4,215 of NZ_AJTN02000052.1, forward strand.
TACGGATAATGGAACCATTTGGCTCAGAGGAAGAGAGAGTAATAAGGAAACGATTATTGAAATTGAAGATTCAGGAATTGGCATTGATCCGGATGATATCCAAACAATCTGGCGTCGATTTTATAAAGCTGATCTTTCTCGGACAAATAATCCATATGGGGAATTTGGACTTGGGTTGTCAATTGTAAAAAAATTAGTTGAACTGCATGGGGGAAGGATAGAAGTATCTAGTATAAAAGGAAAAGGGACAATATTTACAATTTACTTACCTCTATTAGATTAGTGAAGGATAAGACTTGGCTTTTAAAAGCCAATGTCTTATTTTTTTTACATCATTTCATTCGGGTTTCATGAATTGTTAATAAATTTTTAATAATTGATGGTTATGATGATACCAAGATAACCAAAAAATAAAAATGAGGTGTGAAAAGATATGGAAAACAACATTGAAACAGAAAGAATTGAACAGACTCCTGAGGTTACTCAAACGACTCGGAAAGAACAAAAGAGGAAGTCTATCTGGTTTTCATCGCTCACATCGGGAATTGTCGGTTCATTGTTAACTTGTTCAGTATTTGTTTTTGGGGCTGATTATATGGATTTTAATCAAACGTCTCAGAATGATACGCAGGGTGCTGCACTTATAGAAGGGAAAAATGATTCTGCTTTGCTGCCTGTAAAAAAAACTTCATATAGTAATGATAACTCTGGTATAGCAGATATGGTTGAAAAAGCGTCTAATTCGATTGTTGGAGTAATTAATTATCAACAGCAGCAAAGCTCATACAGCGGTGGGATGTTTCCAAATTCCAGCTCAAGTGACAGTTCATCAGAGGTAGAGAGTGGAACAGGTTCAGGGGTTATGTACAAAAAGGTAGGAAATAAAGCGTATATTATCACAAATAATCACGTGATAGAGAATGCGAGTAAGGTTGAGGTTTCTCTCGATGACGGCGTAAAGACAGCGGCAGAGGTTGTTGGTTCAGATGCGTTAACGGATCTTGCGGTTATTTCGATTGATGCTTCTAAGGCACCTGATAAAATTAGTTTTGGAAATTCTGATGCGATTCGTACAGGGGACTCCGTTATTGCGATAGGTAATCCGCTTGGTCTAGATTTATCACGTACAGTAACACAGGGGATTGTTAGTGCAACTGGCCGTTCAATAGATGTCACGACATCAGCAGGTGAATGGAATTTAGATGTTATTCAGACAGATGCAGCGATTAATCCAGGGAACAGCGGAGGAGCACTGATTAACGCGCAAGGTGATGTTATTGGTATTAACAGCTTGAAAATATCTGAAGATGGTGTTGAGGGACTTGGTTTTGCGATTCCAAGTAATGATTTACTCCCAATCGTTGAAGAAATTATTAAGGATGGAAAGGTCACTAGGCCATATTTAGGGGTCAGCCTTGGAAATGTCGGCGAACTTCCTCAAAACTATCAGCAGTCAATTAATCAAGCAGCCGCAGAAGGCGTTATGGTCACAAGTGTTGAGAACGGCTCACCAGCAGCAGAGGGCGGACTTATGCAAAAGGACATCATTACAGAAATTAATGGTACGAAAATCACAACTACATCAGAATTAAGAAAATATTTATATAAAAATGGAAAAGTCGGTCAAGAAATGAGCTTTACCGTGTATCGTGGTGACGATAACAAAACGATAAAAATCAAGTTAGGTAAATCATAACATCCGTACGTAAGCTGTCATTCACCTTATCCGAATTGGGGGCAGGTAAGTGACAGTTTTTTTTTCTGTCCTTGAACAGAACCACAACATTTGCCAATTAAAAAAAGCTTGTTGTTTCGAAATGAATAGTGTAATATATTTACAAATATTCAAAAAAACCCAATAAGGTCGATTGCAATCGTAATAAAACATTTATTACCAAGTTTATTTTTCAGAAATGGATGGTATATAAATACTAGAGTCTATTATAAGGAAGTGATATCATGGTTCAATTTACAGTACGTGTTAATTATCAAGGTAAGCTTTATCAAACCAATGTTCTTGCACATCGTGAAGATGCAGAAGAAGAAATCTATAACAGAGCTTTTGAGCAAGTGCAAAAACAATGGAGAGAATAGAAAGAAGCAGGTCCTCAATAGGATGCCTGCTTCTTTTTATTTTTGATCAAATTTATTATGTTGAAAAAACAATTTTAGCGAATATTGAAGAGAGATAACGAAAGTTAAGAAATGAACAAACTTGAACAATAGTAATTCATCTTTTACGATTAATCCAATTTAAAGTACTCGCTTCCATTATTTGATTGAATTTTAATGAACATTTTGTGACATAAATCTTAATCCATTGTATTTTCTCTTTTATAATACTAAGATAGAATCGTGAGTTTGTGAATATATTAACACTTGCAGTGAAACTGCAAGTTATAATTTTATTTTCGAGGGGAAAGGAGTACAAAATGAAACTAAAGGGAATTTTACTGTTTTTAATTTTCACTATTGTCACCGTGTTAACGGGGTGTGATAATCCGTTACTCGTTCTTGATCCAAAAGGCCCGGTTGCTGAAGAGCAATCAAGTGTTATTAAGTTGTCTATGTTGACAATGGCCGGAGTTGTATTAGTTGTAATTGTTTTATATGCATTCATGCTTACTAAATATCGTGCTTCTAAATCTAGTGCGGACTACGAACCACCGCATATTGAAGGAAATAAATATCTTGAGGCGCTATGGATTGGTATTCCAATCATTATTGTTGCCTGCCTTGGTTGGATAACAGTTGGATCGCTTGATAAAGTCGAGAATGAACAAACTGGTTATACTGAAGATAAACTAACTATTTATGCCGTTTCATCTAATTTTAAATGGCACTTTAGCTATCCAGAAGAGGATATAGAAACGGTTAACTATTTGAACATCCCAACAGATCGACCACTTGAATTCAAATTATACTCGTATGGCCCTATTTCAAGTCTATGGATTCCACAACTTGGAGGTCAAAAGTATGCAATGAGTGACATGGTTAATACCCTGCATTTAGCGGCAGACGTTCCTGGAACTTATATGGGTAGAAACGCTAACTTCAGTGGTAAAGGATTTGCTCATATGGAGTTTGAAGCATTAGCTATGCCTCCTGCTG
>NZ_AJTN02000051.1 GCF_000305495.1 Peribacillus psychrosaccharolyticus ATCC 23296
GCTTCTTCTTGATACAGATATTCATTTTGCTGCTCGCCGGAGTATTTGCGGTTATAGGTCATATGTTTCCTGTATTCGCAGGTTTTTCGCGGAGGAAAAGCAGTTGCCACATCAGCGGGTGTAGTACTTGGAACCCACCCGATTTTATTTTTAATTTTGGTTTTGGTCTTCTTTATTTCTTTATACCTGAGCAAATATGTTTCACTTTCTTCAATGATTGCAGCTGTAGCAGGATTAATCTATGCACTGTTTTTTGCATATGAAGATAAACCGCTGCTCGTCGTACTTGCTGTGTTTGTGGTCTTCATTATTTACAAACACCGTGCGAATATTAAACGGATTAAGAATAAAACGGAACCAAAAATCACCTGGCTTTAAGCTTCAAGTCTGTCCAATAATAGGACAGGCTTGTTCATTTTAAATAAAGTGAAGTGACAGGATGAATTATTCTTATACGAAAGAAAAAGCTTGGCCTCAGTATCTGATTCCATGTCTATTCATGGCTATCGTATTCTTTATTCATCAGCAGAATCTTCAAATTAGTTTCTATCTTGCAGGCCTTCTTATGCTAACCCTTGTCTTTTTCAATGAAAGGAACCGCATAGTCCTCTGGATGTCGATTGCTTACTTATTCGGACATCTTCTCTATCTGTATGCGAATAAATTCGTCGACGTAACGGATGTTTCCTTACCATCTAAGATCCTCTTAAACAGGCTCTTACTGATTTGTAATCTCATTCCCATCAGTATCATTTACTATTCTTTTATCAAAGAAAAACTTGTTAAGCTCATGTATGATCGACCCATAAGACTCAATAAAAGGGTTATGCTTGTGTTGGTTCTGCTGTTTTCTCTGCCCGTTCTCGTCATCCTATTAAACAAACCAATCACACTGCCGCTACTAACCTATGGGCTGCTATTCTGTTTCTTACATGCCGCCTTGCAAGAGTTGATTTGGAGAGGGATCCTTCTTCGTGCATTAACCATTCAATCGACACAAACGACCGCCATTCTTACTTCTGGTATTGGCTTTGGCATCACCCAGAGTACGGTAGGTTTCCAATTGTACTCAAGCATCCTTTTCTGCTTCCTTGGCAGTTTCTTCGCTTGGCTTACCATTAAAACCGGCAGTTTAGTTCCATCGTTTTTACTTTTCTATTATCTTAGCTTTTTACTCGTCCTCTCAGGCGTTATTTTTATCGGATTTTAATATAATGGAGGTTACTTATGAGACCCTTACAAATATCGGCGGAAACAGCTGTTAAATTGGCGGAAACGCTGAATCTTCCGTTAGAGCAAATCATGCATATGCCAGCGCACATTTTAGTCGCGAAAATGGCGGAAGCTGAAAAACTCGAAAAAAATAAAGACACGTTTTATATGAAGCATCACCCAGCATCTATTCGATTGAATGCTGGGTGAATGCCCATAACTCCTTCTTGCAACCTCTTCTTTGAATGTCGTCCTTTGCAGGATTCATTTTTAACAAGAACCCCCAGTGCCGTAATCGTCTAAAACAGCAAAAAGAGCGATAGTGGAGATTCCTACTTCGCTCTAGTTACATAGTGCTAAATCTCTTATGTCTACAGACAGCAGCCGGTCATTTTCTCCATATGTACACGCATACTCCTTTTGCTTAGCTTCTTTCGTTAAATGAGGCAGATAATACAAAATATTACTAACTACCTCGTCTTCGCTGCTTGCCATTATCCATTCAAACGGTTTCCACTCTAAGATTCCTTCATCACACTCAATCTTCACTTCCTCATTGCTTTCGGCAGTAAAAAGATACATGCCGCCCGTCTGCCATGTAACGATCCCATGTGCTGTTAATGATGTAACGGATAGACCTGTTTCTTCGAGAATTTCCCGTTGAATGGAATTCAATGGTGTTTCCCCTGGTTCAATTTTCCCGCCGACTCCATTCCATTTATGTTGATTCGGTTCATTATTTCGAAGCAGCAGCAAGTATTCTTCTATACTATTTCTTTGCCTTTTTATAAAACAGATCGTATAAATAATATCCATGGGTATTCCCCCCTTCCTTAAGCCTCATATTCGCTTCTAAGTTAGCTTTCCTTTATACTAAACATATCGTGAAACGTGAAAGGAGAAATACATGAAAATTAACATCTCTGGGCCTGCATCTCAATGGTATGCAGATGAAATGGAACTGCAAGAAGGCAGCAGCGTCCGATTTTTTGTCAGATATGGCGGACACAGCCCCATTCAAAGCGGTTTTTCTTTAGGAGTTAATCTTGATCAACCTGTTGATCCTGCCACTTCAATTAAACATGAAGGAATAACCTACTTTATCGAAAAAAACGACGAGTGGTACTTTGATAATCATGACCTGTATATCGACTTTAATGATAAGACAGCCGAACCGGCTTTTCGTTACGAAGAAATAACTGCAAATAATTAAACACCGGCTAACCGGTGTTTTTTTATAAGAAGTCTAAACCGCAGGATTCACCATGTTAATTGACCAGTTTTTCAACTATTCCTTCAGCCTTAAGGATTTCCCTTTGTTTAGCACCGAGTAAATCAAAATGTGAATACCCGTCGCGGCGATGGTGAATCCATTCCTTGCGAAGTCCGTACTGTTGTCCCCACCGTTCAAGTTTAGTAAGATCTTGACAACCTGCTTTGGTGACGGTGTTACAATCAGGAAAACGGTCATCAAGCCAATAATGTGTTAAAAAAGCAATTTCACCTTCATCGATTTTTTGCTTCCATGCTTCTAACTCTTTTCTTTTAATGCCAAATGCCATCTGTTCCTCCCCTCACCCTCTACTCATTCTGCTTCTTCTTTTTATTTTTTTCATATGCTTGATGCCAGTCCGGATATAATTTCTTGATTGAGATAGGACGGAAGGAATCTTTTTTAACACAAACATGAATCGAAGAACCACTTACTGCAAGCTCACCCGTGTCAGTTAAGATTTTATACCCGTACGTAACACGAAGCCCGTCATACTTTTCAATCCATGTTAAAACAGTTGCGGTTTGTCCATATTTAAGTGGTTTTTTATAAGAAGCTTGGATATCTAACACCGGTGATAGAATTCCTTCTGCTTCTAATTCAGCATAATTAAAGCCCATATCTTTAATCAGCTTTGTTCGTCCAATTTCCATCCATACTAGATAATTAGCATGGTAGACGATTCCCATTTGATCTGTTTCTGCGTAACGGACTTCAATACTATTTTCTGAAATAAGCATTATTTTTCCCCTTTTTTAAGTTTTTCTGCAGCTTGCTTTAAGTCATTTTCTGTAATGACCATTAAATCTGTATCTTCCCATACATCTGTCGATTTCGGCATCAGACGAAGGGCCTGCATTTGAATGGCTTCGTTGATTAAATTAGCAGCATATCGTCCGTTCCCTGGTGCATGATAATGTGTTAAATAAGCTGTTACCCATGCTAGCGCTTCTTCTGACAGAGTATATTGATATTCTTCACTATACCTCTGCATAATTTCAATTAATTCCTCTGTATTGTAATCAGGAAAATGAATAAACTTTTTAAAACGAGAACGCAGACCGGGATTACTCGAAAGTAGACGATCAATTTCTTTTGTATATCCAGCGAGAATGACGACTAAATTTTCATTATGACGCGTCATTTCTGCCACGAGTGTATCAATTGCCTCTTTTCCAAAATCATTTTCACCTTGACTTAACAGGGAATAGGCTTCATCAATAAATAACACGCCTCCAAGCGCTTCCTTTATTTTCTTCTTGGTTTTAAGCGCGGTCTGCCCCACATATCCCGCGATAAAGTCTGCTCGGCTTGCAACAACTAAATGCCCTCTTTTCAGCATTCCATTTTCTTTTAATAACTCTGAATAGATTTGCGCAACCGTCGTTTTACCCGTCCCAGGATTGCCAGTAAAGACGGCATGGAACTGGACAGGGACAGCTTTCATTCCTTGTCGTCTTCGAATGTGCTGGATACGGGCATACGATGCTAATGCCTCCACTTCTCGTTTAATATCTTTTAGCCCGACTAATTTATCAAATGTTTTCCATGGTGAATGTCCTGTAGTTGAATCGTTCATTTGAAAATCTTCCGGAGATAGAACGGTGAACTCGAGAACTTGCTTCGTATCTACCTTCGCCCGTGAACCTTTTGTAAAAATGGCATCTGTGACAAGTGTACGTGCTGTTCGAGCATTTCCAAATGTTTCGTCGACCTGCTCTTGCTCAAGCTTCTCTTCGAGTTCAATCAATGCTTCTTTCGTTAACAAATAGTCATTTTCCAAGGCTGCCTGATTAGCAATCTCGAGCAGTTCTTCAGTGGTATAATCAGGCAGATGAAAATGATTTGACTGTGGAAACCTGCTTCTTAGTCCAGGGTTGGCTTGTAAGAACTGCCTCATCTCATCTGGATAACCGGCCAAAATAACCGCAAATTTCCCGTTGTATTTCTGATTAGTCATTAATGAAACCAGCGTATCGATTACGGTTTGTCCATAATCATCGCCCGATTTTCCATCTCGCTTTAAACTATAAGCTTCATCGATAAATAGGACGCCTCCTACTGATTTTTCGACGATGGCTTGAACTTTTTCCTCCGTTTGGCCAACATATGCCCCTACTAACTGAGAGCGCTCGACTTCTAAAACTTCTTCACGAGGAAGTACACCGAGCTCATAATAAATTTTCGCCAGCAGCCTGGCAATGGTTGTCTTACCTGTACCTGGGTTTCCAGTTAGAACCATATTCAAGCTTTGTTCAGACTTAATCCGTAATCCTATTTCGGTTCGTCGATTTTGGTACTGTAGAAAACGATAAAAATCACGAACCCTATTTTTGACACCGGACAAACCGACCATTGCTTCTAGTTCTTCAAGCGGACCTCCTGCAGGAAGCGTTTCTTCAGTTTGTTCGAATAATGCATTCCATTCATCTCTACTTCTTTGTAATTTTTCAAGAGCCTGTTTTATGACAGCATAATGTGTCGCTGTATGGAAAACACCTGTAATGGACTCTTCGTAATCAATAGACGCCTGATGCAATAATGTAAGTATTTCCTTTATATCAGTCAGTAAGACTTCAGCTTTTTGGTATCTTTCCAGTAGTTTAGGATCTTCAATGGATTGAGCAGCCCACAAGCCTTTATGAAGTCTGTCCTGCGTTTTCTTTGTATTTTCCAAATAGAGCTCACAGTTTTTGATATACTGTTCAGCAATATTCTTTTTAGCGGTACGATTATCCGTTTCTCTCATTTGAGGAAAAACATAATCATCAAATATCCCTAGATATTTTCTCCATTCAGAGTCTGCTAATAATTGATTGGCAAGCTGATTAGCTGGATTAAGTCTCAATGCTTCCTGAACCCAGGCAGTATATAGCGATCCTTCGCCTCTTCCCGCTTTTTGTATTTTTGCCAGTAGACTATACAGCCTGGATCGTTCTATATCGGCTTCTTGATTAGTTTCGTGTATATTTTTTAATGCTTGGACAATAGATGCTGGATCCGTTTCATCCATGTATGTATGTTGTGGTAAGTCAGTTCGTTTATTCTCTTGATTTGAGGTCATTTTCACTCATCCATTCCCGAAAATTCCTTTCCATCTTATCATAAATAACTGTGAATCGCCTTAGCTGACACCCCAAGTGGAAAACAAAATGATTAAAGCGGTTGTTATACCAAGAGAAAAGCGGCAAAGGGACTGACCCCCTTTACCGCTTTTGAGTAAGAAATATACGTTTTAAGTTTGTTCCTTACATTCCATTACTCGCCCTTTGTTTGAATTACCTGAGCATGCTCACCCGATTTATCTGCCATTTTCTTTCCTTTATTTCCATGTCCCGTTCTCGGCTGAGTTCCAAGATGAGAGGGTACAAATGCTTGTGGATGTTTTTTCGGATTACTCATGTTTATCGCCTCCTTTCCATAGTGTTTACTATGGGAAGAAAGTGATGCCTGCCATATTTTTATTCTGCTTTTTGTAAATGTCGTTTTTCTAAACGATCTTCGATGAGTTCCAATTGTTTTGAATTCTTCAGTAATTCTAAACGATTTTCCATTACCAGCTCTTCAAATGTACGTTTTCTTTTTTTCATTATGAACCACCTCTACTTGATTTCCTTTTATTATCTCCAATTATTGCTAGTCCTAGCCAAAAATAATTAAAAATTTAGAAAACGTTTTACGCTTTTCATATGCAGTAACTAAATAGACGAACTATTTTTCCAACAAAAAAAGCAACAGACTATTGCCCGTTACTTCATTTTATTGATGGTATCTTTCATATAGCTTTCACTCATTGCCGTACGGTAAACATCCTGGATTATCCCTTTAGAATCAATAAAGTAAGTGGTTGGAATACTAAGTACTTGATAGCGGTCATTAACTGGATTTTTTGAACTCTGACTATCGAGCAGAATGGTAAAAGAAACGCCATATTCTTTTACAAATGCTTGAACATCATTTTCTGGATCAATATTTACAGCTAGAATTACCACATCATCATCCATAACCTGTGAAAATTTCTCCATGTCCGGCATTTCTTCCCGACACGGCGGACACCACGTAGCCCAAAAGTTTAAAATTACTTTTTTTCCTTCATAATCAGAAAGCTTAACACTTTCCCCTGTTAATGTCTTCAATTCAAAATCTGGAGCTTTGACCCCTATCTTCAAACCGCCTAATTGGTCATTACTGACGGATGTCGGCCCTTGTCTGTCCATTGCTTGAAAAATAGCAATGCCAATTAGAACGAGAAGAACTGCTGAGGCAATTATTTTCTTCCACATATGTATCCCCCTATGCTTGCAATCCATACACCCTTATTCGCTTACCTTTATACATATTATTATTGATAACCCGCAGCTAGAACAACTTGTACATCCTTCATCATACCAGCAATATACATCCAAATAAAGAACTGATCATGAAACAGCAAGACCACTTAGTTAACGTTCACTTTTTGGACAAAATAAAGGCGGCAGACCCTATAAAGGATTTGCCGCCATTGTAATAAGCATATTATTTTGCTTGCAGTTTGTTACGTAATACCATTTGAAGGATACCGCCGTGACGGTAGTAATCAATTTCAACTTCAGAGTCAAAACGGACAAGCACTTCAAATTCTTTTTTATTGCCAGCTTCATCAGTAGCTGTTACTTTCACGATATCACGTGGTCTAACTGTTTCATCAATTTGAACATCGATTGCTTCTTTACCTGTTAATCCAAGTACTTCAGCATTTTCGCCTTCTTTAAATTGAAGCGGCAGTACACCCATTAAAACAAGGTTAGAACGGTGAATACGTTCAAAGCTTTCGGCAATTACAGTTTTGATTCCTAACAGATTTGTTCCTTTAGCTGCCCAGTCACGCGAGCTGCCCATGCC
>NZ_AJTN02000050.1 GCF_000305495.1 Peribacillus psychrosaccharolyticus ATCC 23296
CTCTTTTCACCTATCTGTTTTACTATGGTGTATTTTCCTTATCCTGTTTGATGGCTATGATTTAACTGTTTTTGGAGCAGTTATTCCAACCTTAAGCGAAGAATGGGGGACGTCACCCAGCATTTTAGGCTTGATTGGCAGCTTAACATTAGTTGGAGGATTAATTGGCTCACTTATTTGTGGCATAGCAGCGGATAAAGTAGGGAGAAAGAAAGTAATTATTGGTTGTGTGGTCCTTTTTGGTTCGTTTACTTTATTGACAGGTTTAGCTCAAGGACCAATCGATTTTGCTATCTACCGTTTTCTTGCGGGGCTTGGATTGGGAGGAATTCCACCATTATTAGTCGTACTTACCTCTGAATATTCTCCTAAGTCAATTAAGAACATTATGGTAGGGATCATGTTTAGTGGTTATTCTATCGGAGGCATATTCGTCTCTCTTTTTGGCATGAAGGTCATTCCGACAGTAGGATGGAATTGGATGTTTTTCATAGGGGCGGTTCCGTTAGTAGCCATTCCCTTCTTAATTAAATATTTACCGGAATCTCTCTATTATTATGTAGAAAAGGGAGAACATGAAAAGGCTAAAAAAATAGTAACTCGTTTAGATCCTTCCTATGTTCCACATGATACAGATCGATTTATCAATGAGCTATCAACATCTGGCGTGCCTGTTGTAAAGCTCTTTGAAAATCAACGCGGCAGATCTACGATCATGTTTTGGATCGCATGCTTTATGGGATTATTAATGGTATATGGATTGGGTACATGGCTGCCTCAACTGATGGTTGAAGCGGGCTATGAATTGAATTCCAGCTTGCTATTTTTATGCTGCTTAAATATCGGAGCCATCGTTGGTTCGGTATGCGGCGGTTGGCTGGCCGATCGAATCGGATCAAAACGAGTGTTAATCAGTTATTTTAGTATTGGGGCAGTCTGCTTAATCGTACTTGGTTTTAAACCAGGGTCTCTATTACTATATGTTTTGGTCGCGATAGCTGGGGCAGCGACGATTGGATCGCAAAATTTAAATAATGCTTACATCTCCATGTTCTACCCAACGCAGATAAAATCAACTGCATTGGGCTGGGCCTTGGGAATAGGAAGGTTTGGAGCGATAATGGGACCGACAATCGGCGGGCTGTTAATACAGTTGAGTCTGCCTATATATATCAATTTTCTTAGCTTTGCGATTCCTGCATTGATAGCAGCGGTATCGATTAGCTTTGTCCAAAATAAATATAATAGTACGATGAATCTCCAATTAAGTCCTTCTCCAAATGGCTATCAAAAGAGCAGCTAATAAAGAACCCATTTTGAACATCGTTCAAAATGGGTTCTTTTAGTGTTCACGACTATGAAAATGACAGTACCTTTGCTTCTTGAGAATCAACGATCAGTTGGACTTCTGTGCCGTCAATCGTTTCTTTTTTTAGGAGTACCTCTACAAGTTCTTCATATTGTGGGCGGTTTAAATCAATTAAACTTTCCGTCTCCTGGATTGCCTGAGTGAAAAGGGCTTGCATCTTTTGTTCTTTCTCAACTTTATTAAATGTTAAGGTAAAACCGTCTTGCAGCAGGCCGGTATCAACCATTTGTTCAAGCAGCTGCTTCGCCTGTTGAACGTCTCCACCAACACCGACACTATGTTCACCTAAGTACATTCTTTCAGCAACACCGCCAGCTACGATCATTTTAACTTGATCTAACAATTCACTTGCCGTAGCTAAATGGAGCTCTTTTGGAATGGGTGCTACATATCCTAGGGCTTCGCCGCGAGGGATGATGGTCGCTTTTCGAACAGAACCCGGTTTAGTTAGAGCTGCAATTAAGGCATGTCCACTTTCATGAATAGCCACTCGACGTTTCGTATCAGGGTCATTCAAGCTTCGTGAAGTACTGCCAAGAACAGTCCGGTCAATCGCATAATCAATATCATCTTTCTCTATTAAATCTTGTCCATTACGTAGCGCTCGTCTTGAGGCTGTTTCAAAAAGCGAGCTCAGGTCAGCACCGGAAAAACCTGACGTACTTTCAGCTAGTTTATCAAGAGATGCGAGAACTTCCAGTGACAGTTGTTTACCTTTGGCGTGTATCTCAATAATTTCCTTTCTGCCTGTTGTATCAGGCAGAGGGACCTGAAATGAGAAGTCGATCCGTCCTGGGCGTAAAAAGGCTTCATCAAGCATATCCTTTCGGTTCGTAGCAGCAACAAATAGGATGCCTTCATTAGAGTGGCCGCCGTCCAGCTGAACAAGCAATTCGGTAAGGGTCTTTTCTCCCTCTTCACCGCCATTTTGTTTTCTACGTCCAGCAAGTGCGTCTACTTCGTCAATGAAAATGACAGCAGGCGTCTGCTTACGGGCATTTTGAAATAAATTTCGAACACGAGATGCACCGACTCCGACAAACATTTCGTTAAAAGCCGAACCACTTGTTGAAAAGAAGTTAGCCCCCAATTCTTTTGCAATGGCTTGTGCCAACAATGTTTTTCCGGTACCCGGGGGACCGTATAGCAAGATACCTTGAGGGGGCTTAATACCAATCTTTGCTGACCGTTCTGGTTCTTTTAGAGTTGTGAGTGTTTGAAGGATTTCTTGTTTAATTTCAGGCTGTAGACCTCCTACATCTGCTAACGTAATAGACGGAAGGGGGCGGGCTGTTGATATAGCACTCTTGGATTTTCCTTTAATTCCAATACCGCCCTTAGATTTCTTTTGAATCGTTATAACGGCTGCTATAAGTAAACCGGCCAATCCGCCTAAAATCCAGAGACTATAGGTGTTCGTTGAAGAATATAAATAATCTATGTTATAAGTGGAAACTAATTTATTTACCATTTGGCTGTTAGGGGGGATATGTGAAACGTATGTGCCATCTGCGGTACTAATCACTAATTTACCGTTTGGCTTTTCTTTAATAGAGACATTCTGGCCCTCTTGAGCTTTAATTGTATTCTCTACTGAAGAAAAAGGAATGGTTGTCACTTGGCTTTTATCCATAGCATACCAAGTAATACCTGCTAAAATCACAAATGACAAAATAACAAATGGAAGTATTTTAGACATAAGCTTGACCTTCGAATTCAACTACTCATCTCCTTTTGGAATATACCTACAAGTATAAGAAATAATGTTAGATTATAAATGGGTAAAAGTACCTAAAAAAACAGGTAAATTATGTTATTTGTTAAATGTAGGTTTAATTTTATGAAAGGCAGGATTTGAGCATTTTGAATTTGCCGGCAGGGAATGATAAAATATAAGCATGATGAGGTGCCTTTTGTATAACACAAGGCTTTAAGAAATGAAAAATAACAAAATGAAGGCAGTTGAATACTAAATTGAGTAAATTCACCAGCGATTATATGATAACGATGAAAGATATTGTGAAGGAAGGCAGCCCAATTCTTCGCCAAGTTACGGAAGAAGTGGAGCTTCCATTATCAAAAGAGGATAAAGACACGTTGATTTGTATGATGCAATTCTTAAAAAACAGCCAGGATCCTGTTATTTCTAAAAAGTACGGACTACGTGCCGGTGTAGGCCTTTCTGCAAATCAAATTGGTCTGAATAAGAGGATGTTTGTGGTCTACTTTACGGATGAAAAAGGTGTCTTGCATGAATACACAATGATTAATCCGAAGATTATTAGTACGTCAACTTCAATGACCTATCTGCCGCAAAGCGAAGGATGCTTGTCTGTAGACCGTGAAATCGTAGGATTTGTACCAAGATATGAGCGCGTCAAGGTGAAGGCAATAGATATCGAGGGCAAGGAATTCACAATACGATTTAAAAAATTCCCAGCAATTGTTTTCCAGCATGAAATGGATCACTTAAACGGTATCATGTTCTATGATCGAATTAATCAAGACAATCCGTTTAAGCTCCCCGAGAATGTTGATATAAACAGTTTATAATTAAAAAAACAGACACCCTGTTATTTTTTAGGGTGTCTGTTTTTTTAAAAAGTTTCAGATACTCGGTAATGAGTGTTCAAATCTTGAAAGATTGCTCTACTCATTTCCTTATATCCTTCAGATGTAAGATGAATGCCGTCATCTGATATTAATTGATTGAGATTACCTGCTTCCTTCAAGTAAGTCCGGACATCAATCAGTGTTACATTTAATTCCACTGCTAATTGTTTTAATCGGCGATTATACATCCCATGCCAATGTTCTATACCGCCAACGCTCGAAACCCAATGGGCGATTGATGGACCAAATTGAGCACAAATTGACCGATAATATCGGGCAGGATCGAGAGGTGGAAGCGTAATTAAAAACGGAGTAATATGTTTATCTTGAAATTCAGAAATAATTGCAGTCAGGTTCTCTACATAACGTTCAATTGGAACAATCGGTTCATGTTCCCCGTCTGGCAGAGCAGCCACTTCATCCCATCTAAAATTACAATCATTGCCCCCGACATTTATTAATACCGCATCAGGATTTTCAGATAGAACATCTTTATCAATACGATTTACCAGAAGGTCTGAGTTATCATTAAATACACCTTTATTGATTACTTCTATAGAGGGGAATGATTCAACAAGATTTGCTAGTATATTTGGGTAGTTTTGTTTTATAATTCTCAGTCTGCCTTTCACAATGGATATTCCTCTAGTTAGACTGTCACCAAAACAAATAATCTTCAATTGGTCTCTCTCCTATCCGTTCCTAACTCTCCTTCTAGTTTAGTAGCAATTCATAGATTCGACAATGGATATGACTTCCTAAATGTTGAGAATTGGTGAACTTTTTTAAAAAGCATGCTAAGTATTCCTGACGGAGAAAACCCGTGCAGAGGCTTCGTTTTAAAGCTTATATACCCGGGATTCGGCGAAAAAAAACAACCCTCTAAATAAGAGGGCTGTATAGTTTAATTAGTATTTTGTTCAATTTTCGGTTCTGCTTCAACCCGGGCATTGCCCATGAAGAAGACGGTGATGATTGCTATACCAATAGGAATTAAAGCGAGCAAGAACGTTAATGTTATGGAATCCGACAAAGCATTAACAATTTTATCGAGTATCTCAGGTGGAATTTGAGAGCGTGTGTCGGATTGGAACAGCTGCCGCGGATCGTCGAAATTCATAGCTGCTCCCTGACCGCCCATCCCTTTGAATGTTTCCGCCATTTTATTAGCAAATGAATTCGTCTGAATAGCACCAAAAATGGTGATTCCTAAGGTCATCCCGAAAGAACGCAGGAACGAGTTGGTCGAGTTAGCTGAGCCGCGATAACGCGGGTCAAGTTTGTGGATTGAGGCAGTAGGTAACAGTGAAAAGGAGAAACCAACGCCAAATCCGACAATAATCATATAAATTGTCAACAGCGTTCTGCTGGTATTGGGTGTTAATGTGCCAAGCAGGAACATTCCTGCAAAGAATGAAAAGACAGATACAGTCATAAGGGTGCGGAAGCTCGTTTTTGTTTGGAATATCCCTCCGCCGGCACTGCCTAGAACGCTTCCAAGCATCATTGGCATTAAGATTAAGCCAGCATTTGTAGCAGAACCGCCATAGACAGCCTGAACAAAGATTGGAATATATACGGTCAGAATAATAAATGTAGCACCATAAAGAATCGCAAGGATTTGCGACGTAGCGAATAAGCGTTTCTTAAACATCCAAAACGAAATGATTGGATCACTTGCTCTTCTCTCAAAATAGAAGAAAAGGATAAAAAATAGTGCAAAACTTGCAAACAGGGAGATAATTGGAGTAGAGCTCCAACCATATTGTCCCCCAAGCTCCAGAGCAAACATTAAACTGACAACCGCAATAACAAGGGTAGCAGCCCCGCCCCAATCAATTTTTTGTTCTTTATGTGAAGAAGATTCTTTATAATAAGTAACAATAAAGAATAATGATACAAGACCAATAGGTACATTCACATAAAAGATCCAATGCCAGCTTAGTGTGTCAGTAATAAAGGCACCCAATAATGGGCCTAGAACGCTTGAGATACCAAAAACGGCACCAAGCAGGGCAGTCATTTTACCACGTTTATTAGCAGGGAAAATATCAAATACAATGGTAAAAGCAATCGGCATCAATGCGCCGCCTCCAATACCCTGAATCGCCCGAAAAATACTGAGCTGCGTCATAGACTGAGCCAATCCGCATAAGGCAGATCCGATTAAAAACATGACTAGACCAAATACAAAGAAGCGTTTCCTTCCATACATATCGGATAGTTTTCCGAATATGGGCATTCCAGCCATCGTTGCAACAAGGTAGGCAGATGTAACCCAGACAAATTTATCAAAATCACCTAAATCGGATACGATAGTACCCATAGCCGTAGCGACAATGGTATTGTCCATAGATGCCATGAAAATTCCCAGTAATAGACCGGCGACAATGAATGATTGCTTATTATTTTTTTCAGCTAGCAAAAGGCTCTCCTCCTTAGTTAGGTATTACTTGCTTTTGTGCTTTGTGAAATGTATACGTTAGAATGAGTAAAAAAAATAATCTTGATCATCAAGATAAGTTCAAGTTTAGTTGGAGGGACAAGCTAATGTCAAGAGATAACAGCAGAAAAACAGATCAGTTAGAGAGTTTGACACAACAACTGCGAAAGTACGGAATGAGGTCTGTTTTGTTTCAACAAAATATGGCCTTGAAACTTGGAGTTTTTCCTACTGATCTTAAGACGGCAGATATCTTGAATGAAACCGGACCCATCACAGCGGGAGAGCTAGCTAGAATTACCGGGCTAAGCACGGGTGCAGTGACAGCACTAATCGATCGCCTTGAAAAGGCAGGCATTGTCAAGCGTGAAAAGGACCCTAAGGATGGACGCAGAGTCGTTATTGCACCTGTTTCAAAACGTCATCAAGAAATCTTGGAACATTATCAAACGCTGGCACAGGCTACGAAAAAAATGTGTGTGAATTATGACGAAAAAGAAATGGACTTAATTCTTACTTTTATCCATAATATCACAACGATTATGGAAGACGAACTCGAGAAATTAACAATAGAACGGGATAGCAGCCTATAGGCAAATGTCACATTAAAATTTTAATTGAAAATGATTATCAATATCTGTTAGAATGATAAAGGAAATAAGACGGGAAAAAATGACGAGGGAGTTTTGGAGTATGAATACAATTAAATCCACTGTGGCTGTTCTATTGACTACGAGTTTATTATTTGGGTGTGGACAAAAAGAAGAAGCAACGCCTGCTGCAGATAAAACGGAGAAAACCGCGGCAGCCTCAAGCAATTTAGATCAAGTTTCAGCTGAATATAGAGACTATGCCATTCTTGAGATTGAAGAGTTTGTAAAAGAAACAGAAGCATTTACAAATGCCGTTATCTCAGGGGATATTGAGAAGGCAAAGGAATTATATGCACCTGCAAGAATGCATTATGAACGAGCTGAGCC
>NZ_AJTN02000049.1 GCF_000305495.1 Peribacillus psychrosaccharolyticus ATCC 23296
GAACCATTCCGCACCTCTTTGTCTACAAACTGACGCAGCCAGCAGGCTGCTACTTTTTTCGACCATTTCCCTCTGACTATTTTCTTCAAATAATAATTATGTCGAATTTTGGATTATTGGGTTAAAGGAAATAGAGGTTGGTTAATCTAATTAGGGTAGTATAAATTATAGTGGTGTAAAGTTATGAACCATATTTACAGAAAGGATTGTTATGATACAGAATGGATAAATGATATATAACAGATTTTCAAAAAGTAGATTTCTTTTTAAGGCAAAAGAAAGATAACAAAGAAGTTTTCTTTATCAACACTATGTATTTGACGAAACTTTAGGTAATGCTGTAAACTAAAAAAGAATAAAGCGTTGTATCATCTTTTTTTTCTAAAAAACTGATACAGAAACGGTATATACCGTTTAAGTGCATGTTCATGTTTGCCTTCACTATAGATGGGAAAAGTACATCGAACAGGATTATTCATGAAAATAAAATGAAACAGGGCTTTATAGAATCATATAAAACCTTTTTGAAAGGATGAGAAACGCAGATGGCTACAAAATCAAATCAAGCTAAATTTGATGTCAAGAAACAGTTGGAAGTGGTTGAAGAACAGTTCCAGACACTGCAAATTTTAAATGAAGAGGGCGAAATCGTTAACGAAGCAGCAATGCCCGATTTAACTGATGAACAATTACAAGAACTTATGAAACGGATGGTATACACGCGCATCCTTGATCAACGTTCTATTTCTTTAAATCGTCAAGGCAGACTTGGTTTCTATGCGCCTACAGCCGGCCAAGAAGCTTCACAGTTAGCTTCACAATATGCTCTTGAAAAAGAAGATTTTATTCTGCCTGGTTATCGTGATGTTCCACAATTAATCTGGCACGGATTGCCGTTATATCAAGCT
This sequence comes from Peribacillus psychrosaccharolyticus ATCC 23296, assembly GCF_000305495.1. Classification (GTDB taxonomy): domain Bacteria; phylum Bacillota; class Bacilli; order Bacillales; family DSM-1321; genus Peribacillus; species Peribacillus psychrosaccharolyticus. The sequence goes on from NZ_AJTN02000049.1 coordinate 909, forward strand.
TTCTTATTCTCTCGTGGTCATTTCAAAGGAAATCAAATTCCTGAAGGTGTTAATGTTATTTCTCCTCAAATCATTATCGGAGCGCAATACGTGCAAGCTGCAGGCGTAGCGTTAGGTATGAAAAAACGTGGAGCGAAGTCAGTTGCTGTAACTTATACAGGTGATGGCGGAACTTCACAAGGTGATTTCTATGAAGGAATTAACTTTGCTGGTGCATTTAAGGCTCCTGCGATCTTTATCATTCAAAATAACCGTTTTGCTATCTCAACTCCAGTTGAAAAGCAATCTGCCGTTTCATCATTAGCTCAAAAAGCTGTTGCTGCTGGTATCCCGGGCATTCAAGTAGACGGTATGGATGCACTTGCAGTGTACTCAGCTGTTAAAGAAGCTCGTGAACGCGCAATAAATGGTGAAGGTCCAACATTGATTGAAACATTAACTTATCGTTATGGACCACATACTATGGCTGGAGATGACCCAACTCGTTACCGTACTTCTGATCTTGATAATGAGTGGGAATTAAAAGATCCTTTAGTACGTTTCCGTAAATTCCTTGAAGGCAAGAAACTTTGGAATGAAGAAATGGAAAACAAAACAATCGAGCAAGCAAAAGACGATATTAAAGAAGCTATTAAAAAAGCTGATGCTGAACCTAAACAAAAGGTTACAGACCTTATTTCTAATATGTATGAAGAAATGCCAAACAACCTTGTAGAACAATATGAAATTTATAAAGAAAAGGAGTCGAAGTAAGTCATGGCTCAATTAACTATGATTCAAGCAATTACAGAAGCGATGCGTACTGAACTTAAAAATGATGAAAATGTTGTTGTTTTTGGTGAAGACGTTGGAGCAAACGGCGGAGTATTCCGTGCAACAGAAAACCTTCAAAAAGAATTCGGTGAAGAACGTGTATTTGATACACCACTTGCTGAATCTGGTATCGGTGGATTAGCAATTGGGCTGTCCTTGCAAGGATTCCGTCCTGTTATGGAAATTCAATTCTTCGGTTTCTTATATGAAGTAATGGACTCTGTAAGCGGACAAATGGCACGTATGCGCTACCGTTCAGGCGGCCGTTATAATTCAGCTGTTACAATCCGTTTACCATTTGGCGGCGGTGTACACACACCTGAAATGCATGCTGACAGTCTTGAAGGATTAGTTGCTCAACAGCCAGGATTAAAAGTAGTTATTCCTTCATCACCATATGATGCAAAAGGACTTTTAATTTCAGCTATCCGTGATAATGATCCAGTCATTTTCCTAGAACATATGAAACTATATAGATCTTTCCGTGAAGAAGTTCCGGAAGAAGAATACACAATTCCACTTGGTAAAGCTGCTGTAAAACGTGAAGGTAAAGACCTTTCTATCATTACTTACGGAGCTATGGTACGTGAATCACTTAAAGCTGCAGAAGAACTTGAAAAAGAAGGTTTCTCTGTAGAAGTAGTCGATCTTCGTTCAATTGCACCGCTTGATGTGGAAACAATCGTTGCTTCTGTTGAAAAAACAGGACGGGCTATCGTAGTTCAAGAAGCCCAAAAACAAGCTGGAATTGCAGCTTCAGTCGTAGCAGAAATTACTGAACGTGCAATCTTAAGTTTAGATGCACCTGTTCTTCGTGTCACAGCAGCAGATACAGTTTTTGCTTTCTCAGAAGCAGAACAAGTGTGGTTGCCTAATTATAAAGATATAATGGAAACAGCGAAAAAAGTATTAACATTCTAATACAAATGTACAGGTTGAAAAGTACTAACTGAACGCTTTTCTCTTACTGGATTAGTCAAGCTGATTAGTAAGAGAAAAGTTTTTTCAGAAAAATAACTTTTTTTCGTACATTATCTATGATTAAATATAGGAGGTTGAGATTTAGTGGCATTCCAATTTAGACTCCCAGATATCGGTGAAGGTATACACGAGGGTGAAATAGTTAAGTGGTTTGTAAAATCAGGTGATAAAATTCAAGAGGACGACGTGCTATGTGAAGTTCAAAATGACAAAGCGGTTGTAGAAATTCCATCTCCAGTAGAAGGCACTGTTGAAGAGATTCATGTAGAAGAAGGAACAGTGGCCGTTGTTGGCGATATTCTAATTTCTTTTGATGCACCTGGATATGAAGATTTACAGTTCAAAGGTGCTCACGGTGATGAAGCAGGCGAACAGGAAACAGAAGCACAAGTTCAAGCAACTGCAGAAAAAGGTCAAGACGTGAAAAAAGAAGAAACGCCTAAAAAGACAGAAACTGTTGAAACTGGAGCTGGTGCAGCACAAATTGAAAGCAGCAACGATCCAAGTCGTCGAATTATTGCTATGCCATCTGTTCGTAAATATGCAAGAGAACAAGGGATTGATATTCGTCAAGTAACAGGTTCTGGCGATAATGGCCGCATTATGAAAGATGATATCGATGCATTTGCTAACGGTGGAGCTGAAACAACTGAACAACCACAGGCATCTGCTGCAGAAGCAAAAGAAACAGAAAAAACTGTTACAGAAATTCCTGCTGGTGAATATCCAGAGACACGCGAGAAAATGAGTGGTATTAGAAAAGCAATTGCAAAAGCAATGGTGAAATCTAAACAAACTGCTCCTCACGTAACATTAATGGATGAAGTAGAAGTTACCTTGCTTGTAGCTCACCGTAAGAAGTTCAAGGAAGTTGCTGCTCAAAAAGGTATCAAGTTAACGTTCTTACCATATGTTGTGAAAGCATTGACAAGCGCTCTGCGTGAATTCCCTGCACTAAACACATCTGTTGATGACGAAACAAGCGAAATTATTCATAAGCATTATTATAATATTGGTATTGCTGCAGATACAGATAAAGGTCTTCTTGTACCTGTTGTCAAAGATGCGGATCGTAAATCAACATTTGCTATTTCAAATGAAATCAACGAACTTGCTGGTAAAGCTCGTGAAGGTAAATTAGGTACTAATGAAATGAAGGGTGCTTCATGTACAATCACGAATATTGGTTCTGCTGGTGGTCAATGGTTTACACCTGTAATTAACCATCCTGAAGTAGCTATTCTTGGAATTGGACGCATTGCGGAAAAAGCAATTGTCCGTGACGGCGAAATTGTAGCAGCTCCAGTATTAGCATTATCACTAAGCTTCGATCACCGTATCATTGATGGTGCCACTGCACAAAATGCATTAAATCACATCAAGAAATTACTAAACGATCCTGAACTTTTGTTAATGGAGGCGTAAAAAAATGGTAGTAGGAGATTTTCCAATTGAAACAGATACGTTAGTCATAGGTGCAGGCCCCGGCGGATATGTAGCCGCTATTCGTGCCGCACAACTTGGACAAAAAGTAACGATTGTGGAAAAAGGATCTATTGGTGGTGTTTGTTTAAACGTTGGATGTATTCCATCCAAAGCGTTAATTTCTGCAGGCCACCGTTTCCATGAAGCGCAGCATTCCGAAGATATGGGAATAATAGCGGAAAATGTTAAATTAGATTTTTCAAAAGTCCAAGCTTTTAAAGATTCCGTTGTTGCTAAATTAGTCGGCGGAGTAGGCTCTTTATTAAAAGGAAATAAAATAGAAGTTGTCAGCGGTGAAGCATATTTCGTTGATGAAAATAACATTCGTGTACTGACTGAAACATCGTCACAAACCTACACGTTTAAAGATTGTATTATTGCAACAGGTTCCACACCGATTGAGTTACCTGCTTTTAAATATACAAAACGGGTAATTAATTCAACTGGCGCTTTAGCTCTTAAAGAAGTACCTGAATCATTAGTCGTAATCGGCGGAGGGTATATTGGTACTGAGCTTGGGGGAGCATTTGCGAACTTTGGTACGAAAATTACAATCCTTGAAGGTACTGATGAAATTCTTTCAGCAGGCTTTGAAAAACAAATGTCCGCAATCGTGAAGAAAAACCTTAAGAAAAAAGGCGCGGAGATTGTTACTAAGGCACTTGCTAAAGGTGTTGAAGAAACAGATACGGGTGTAACTGTTACTTATGAAGTTAAAGGCGAAGAAAAGAAAGTCGAAGCTGACTATGTGTTAGTAACGGTTGGACGACGTCCAAACACTGCTGAAATGGGTCTTGAACAGGTTGGCATTAAGACTACTGACCGCGGCTTGATTGAAATCGATAAACAGTGCCGGACTAATATTAAAAATATCTATGCAATTGGTGATATTGTTTCTGGTCCTCCACTTGCACACAAAGCTTCTTATGAAGGTAAAATTGCAGCGGAAGCAATTGCCGGCCAAACTTCTGAAATTGATTACTTGGCTATTCCAGCTGTTGTTTTCTCTGAACCAGAACTTGCATCTGTCGGTTATAATGAGGCAGAAGCTAAAGAGGCAGGCATTGAGGCAGTTGCTTCTAAATTCCCATTTGCAGCTAATGGTCGTGCTTTATCATTGAATAGTACGGATGGATTTGTGAAACTAATTACTCGTAAAGAAGATGGACTAGTAATTGGTGCACAAATTGCAGGTACAAATGCATCAGATATGATTGCAGAACTTGGTCTTGCTATTGAAGCAGGTATGACTGCTGAAGATATTGCTATGACAATCCATGCTCACCCTACTTTAGGTGAAATTACAATGGAAGCAGCAGAAGTAGCTTTAGGAACTCCAATTCATATTGTTAAATAAGTAGTAACGTGTTAAAAGGCTGTCGAGAAGATTCTCGACAGCCTTTTTTCTGTTTACTAGAGATGAGTTGTTCCTGCTATTAAACAATAAAAAAGGGCCGCATCTACACATCCACATGAACTACAATGTGAAAGGAGATAGCAGCCCGTTACCAAATCATTTTCAGTGTTTACTTTCCAAAGCCTTGGTTATCGTTTTTTTTATGTCCCGTTTTGATACGCTGCTTCCGGATATTTGTCCGATAACCCCTTTTTCAGAAGTTATATAAATCGCGGGGGTTTTTTTTATATGAAAACTCTCAAAATCATGATTATTGTCTGCTGCAGTAAGTGTTTTGAGATCAGGGATATCAGATGGGTATTCATCGTCCAATTCGAGGAGTGCATCATAATATTCGATTTCATTCATATAATTGGATTCATTAGAAAAAAAGATTAGTTTATTTTTATATTTATCCAGAATAGAGGCTTCATCTAGATGCAGACTGCTGCATGACGTGAGCATCAAAGAAAAAAAAGCCAGAATACTGTAAAGGAAAGTTTTTTGCTTCATAGACGACTCCTTTTTATGCTGGGATTTTTCTGGTTAAGGGTAGTTTAACATGAAAAAAAGTAAATTCAGCATTGTCATTTAAATGACATATAACTGCAAAAGCAAGAACATCTAACTGACATTCTTGTCGAATAAATTAGAAGTTTTGAAATGGAATAAAGAGGTTAAAAGATACATATAGAAGAATTACTATGCAGTTTGTAATGGGGAGGGGAAATTTCTTTTAGGAAGGAATGTATACCTTGAAAAATTATATAGTATTCCTATTTCAGCTAATGGTGTGGAGCGGGTATACCGTCGCAGAATGGCTCTCCACTCATGATAAATTACTATTTAAGGTACTTATGTTTCTAGTATTCACTTATTTAGCTGTGTTTATCGGTAAAACAATTTTAAAGTCGAATAAACGAACCCTGTTGATAACGTGCATTAGCTTAGGAAGTTATATGGTCCTGCAATCCTGGATGCATTCCCATCTTCCACCAGCCTCCTAAACATGAATGAACAGAACTTGCTGCATAAAAGATGGAGGAACTAGTTTGCGAAAATTAATTAGTATATTTTTTATCCTATCTTGGGCCCTCATTGGCTGCAGTAATCAAGAGATAGGGGTAAAGTCATCAAGTGAGCCGTTTTACCTGAAAAAGAAAATGCAACAGAGGAAGAACCTTTAGAGCAGGAAGTAGAGGACAAGGAAGTGAAAGAGGAGTTGAAAAAGGAAAATAAGGAATCTGCTGATCAAAAACAATATGTACTTAATCCAAACAATTGGTCTGTAACGCCGATATCTTCTGCGAATCCAAAAGTTGTTCTTCTTACCTTTGATGATTCTCCTGACAAATATGCGTTGGATATTGCAAAGCAATTAAAGATACTAGATGTAAATGCTATTTTTTTCGTTAACGGTCATTTTATCGACAATGATAAGCAAAAGAAAATTTTACAACAAATTCATGAAATGGGTTTTTTCATTGGAAATCATACGTATAATCATGTTAAGTTGACGGATCTATCTGAAGAAGAGCAAAGGAATGAAATAGTGAAGGTAAATGACGCCGTAGAAAAAATCACAGGAACCCGTCCTCAATTTTTTAGAGCACCTTATGGAGCCAATACAGATTTTTCTAAACAATTGGTAAAAGAGGAAGGGATGCTGTTAATGAACTGGAGCTTTGGCTATGATTGGCAAAAAGAGTATCAAGAAAAAGATAAATTAACGGAAATTATGCTAGATACACCGTACTTAATGAATGGAGCCAACTTATTAATGCATGACCGTAAATGGACAAGCGAAGCTATTACAGACATAGTTAAAGGCTATCAAAAAAAAGGCTATGACATAATTGATCCAAGCCAATTGGACATTTCACCATCAAAATAAGTAAAAAATGGACAA
>NZ_AJTN02000048.1 GCF_000305495.1 Peribacillus psychrosaccharolyticus ATCC 23296
ATCCTGAAGAGAAATTAAAGTTAATTAAAAACCAATTTGATAAGAAACAGGAATTAAACCAATGGTATACCGTTACCATTGAGCGAATGATCAGGCTTATTTCTCATGCTTCCTCAAAATATACACGTTCAAAATTGCGTAAAGCGCTGCCAGGACAATTTGTGTTTATTATTGAAGAGCTGCTATACAAAACGAATCAAACGAATAAGGAAAAATATTACAAAGAAATTGTCGAGCAAATAATCTCCTTAGGTCAAGCTGATAAACTCTTAACGGGACTTGCATATACTACCCAGAGATTAGTTGTCGATCATCTTCATGTAGTTGGCGATATTTATGATCGAGGACCTGAACCTGATAAGATTATGGATACACTGATTAATTATCATTCGGTTGATATTCAGTGGGGAAACCATGATGTGCTTTGGCTGGGTGCGTTTTCTGGTTCAATGGTTTGTCTAGCTAATATTATTCGAATCTGCGCAAGATATGACAACTTGGATATTATCGAAGATGTGTATGGAATTAATCTGAGACCTTTGTTAACCCTTGCCGAGAAGTACTATGAAGACAATCCAGCTTTTCGAACCAAGGTGGACTCAGATCAGAAAAGATCGAAACATGAAAAATTACAGATAACAAAAATTCACCAAGCAATCGCAATCATCCAGTTTAAACTCGAAATGCCTATTATAAAGAGACGACCATATTTTAATATGTCAGAAAGACTTTTACTTGAGAAAATTGATTATGACAAGAAAGAAATAACGATTTATGGGAGCACTTACACGCTTGAGAATACTTGCTTCGCTACAGTGAATCCAGAGCAGCCAGAACAGCTGATTGAGGAAGAAAGGCAGGTTATGGAAAGATTATTGTTCTCGGTACAACATTCAGAAAAGCTGGCCAGACATATGAATTTCCTTATGAAAAAAGGGAGCCTTTATCTAAAATATAATGGAAACCTTTTGATACATGGATGTATTCCTTTAGATGAAGAAGGAAATATGGAGAAAATGTCCATTGATAGCAACACTTATTCGGGGAGAGAATTACTTGATGTTTTCGAACATTATTTACGACATTCCTTCGCTCATCCTGAAAAGACTGATGATTTAGCGACGGATATGGTTTGGTATTTATGGTCAGGAGAATATTCATCCCTTTTTGGTAAAAGAGAAATGACAACTTTTGAGAGATACTTTATTAAGGATAAAGTTACTCATAAAGAGAGAAAGAACCCATACTACCATTTACGTGAAAAGGAAGAAATTTGCCGCAAAATTTTAGCTGAATTTGATTTGAATCCTGACACAGGCCATATTATAAATGGCCATACACCAGTGAAAGAAATTGAGGGAGAAAATCCAATTAAGGCGAACGGCAAAATGATGGTGATTGATGGAGGTTTCTCTAAGGCATATCAGTCAACTACAGGAATAGCTGGATATACATTATTGTATAATTCCTTTGGTATGCAGCTGGTTGCCCATAAGCACTTTAATTCAAAAGAAGATGTTTTATTGAACTGGACAGATGTTTTATCCATAAAAAGAGTAGTAGATAAAGAATTAAAAAGAAAAAAGGTTAGAGAAACCAATATTGGAGAAAAAATAATCCAGGAAATTTCTATTTTAAATAGTTTGAGAAAATACCGCTATATGGATTGACTTAAGAAAGTAGAAACAGGAACATTGTTCCTGTTTCTTTATTTTAGTCAAAATCTCAATCATTGTGGGGAAGTCAACGTCGTAATACCTGGCTACGCTAGTCAGTTCGGTTGTCCGTGGTGTTGTTTTTATAAAGAATCTCATTGAAGAAATGATTCTTCAAAAGTATTTTTAATATAAGAAAGGCAAAAAGGGAACCCAGTAAGGAACTAAGAAAAAAAGCTGGTAAAAAACCAAAGAGTGCCGCTTTTTCTCCCAATAATACAAGTGCAATCGGATAACAAGTTATTGATCCCAGAATGCCAGTTCCAAATACTTCTCCTAAGCAAGCGAACTGAATTTTTTTTATTTTCTTGTATAGGAGAGCAGCAAAAAATGCACCAATCATGCTGCCCGGGAACGCAAAAATAGAACCAGTACCTGCCATATTTCTGATAAGGGATACCAAAAAGGCTTGTATAACAGCAAAAAAAGGTCCCAATATAACGGCGGTCATGACATTGGTTACATGCTGAATAGGAAAAATCTTTGCAAATCCAACCGGGATGAAAAAGAACGAACTAGTTAGGGTAGTAATGGCCGTAAACATGCAAGTCAGCGTCATTTTCCTTAACAAGTTACCTTTTTCTATCATTCTACGAGCCAATCATGCTCATTGTAAACCATGTCCCAAAATAAATATTCATATCGTGAGGTTGTTAAAAAGTGTTTCTCTAATCTGTTTAGGTCTTTTTCAGGCAACCCTTCCGTCAACTCATCTAACAGTTTGGACAACCATTTGTGCACTTCAGCGAATTCGAGGGATGAATAGGATTGAATCCAGCTGGCATAACGATTTGTCTCCAACGCTGCACCATTTTGTTTCTTTAATAACAAACCAATCTCATAATAATCCCAAGCACATGGAAGCAAGCAGGCAATGATATCAGCTAATGTGCCATGATGTGCGGCATTTAGCATATAACCTGTATAGGCAAGGGTAGTTGGGGTAGGTTCGGTTTGTTCTAATTCCTTAGAGCTGATTCCAAACGCTTTGCAGTAGTCCCGATGCAAATCCATTTCTACTTGAAGAGTCTTATGAAATATTCCAGCAAATTTGGTCATGGTTTCAAGATTATTAGCCTTGATGGCCCCTAAAGCAAAAAGTTTGGAATATTCAATAAGATAGATATAGTCCTGCTTCAGGTAATAAGCAAATTTATTTTCTAAAAGCGTCCCATCTCCTATTGCTTGAACAAAGGGATGTGTGTGGTTCTTCCTCCAAATTTCTTTCGAACGTTCGTGAAGTCTTGCACTGAAAGATTTCAATGTGGTATTCGTCATGATATTTCCTCCTTAGCATTCATTCACATACTTTGGAAAGAGAGTACTTCTAAATGAAAAAACAGCTGCTTTCCATTAGAAAGCGGCTGTTCCCGGAATGGACGAATCCCTTTTACAACCTGCTTTCCTACGCTGGTATCACCAGATCAGGTACAAAGGGTTTAATTCTCAGCCTAACGGCTCCCCTAGCAGTCTATTATTTTGATAAACAAAAAAACCGTTCTGAAAACGGAACGGGTAGATGGTTAAAGTCAAAAAAAGTGACCATATCATCCACTTTCCTCCGCCGGTATCATCCGGATCAGGTTCAAAGGGTCCGGAACAACATTCCATCTCAGTCTGAAGAAGACTCCCCTAGTGGTAATTCGTATGTGATTAGAATCATCATATCAGATAAAATGGAAAATGCAACCTTTAATCTTTTAAATGTACAGGCGAAGGTCGTGGATTAAACGAAGCCTTTTTTTGTAGATAAGCTCATTATTATATTTTGCACATAGCATAAGAAAAACAGTATGAAAGGAAGGGGAAAGTGGGTAAATTACAAGACTATTTTGAATCCAATAACTGACGATTGATTCATAAGTGGATACATTATTTTGATATTTATGAACGTCTTTTTGAGAAGTTTATCGGAAAAGAAATCAATATTTTAGAAATTGGAGTTTCTCATGGCGGGTCACTTCAAATGTGGAAAGAATATTTTGGAGACAAAGCTACGATATTTGGACTAGATATTGACCCTCTCTGTAAATCATTTGAGGAGGAACAAATTAATATAATCATTGGTGATCAAGGAGATAGGGGTTTTTGGAAAACGATTAAACCTACTCTACCGAAATTTGACATAATTATCGACGACGGCGGTCATCACATGAGTCAGTTAAAGACTACGTTCCAGGAGATGTTTCCTGAACTTTCTTCCCATGGGGTTTATTTTATAGAGGATTTGCACACATGCTACTGGGAGGAGTACGGAGGTGGACTTGGTAAACCTGATAACTTTATTGAATACTCAAAAAAATGATTGATAATCTAAATGCTTGGCATTCGAGGGATCCTCAGTTGTCAGTAAACCAGTTCACCACATCCGTTTTTTCAATGTGTTATTATGATAGTGTTTTAGTAATCGAAAAGAGACCACTAGAACAGCCATCTGCTAAAATAACAGGGACTCCATCTTGGTAAGTTTGATCAAATTTATAAAATAACCTGTGAAAAAAATTACCTAATAAAAAAAGTGCTATGGAATTAGTTTCGTTAAAAGATATTTCAACCAATCAACGTTAAAAACCGGCGTAGAGCCATCATCCGAAACCAGGGTTTAGAACTTAAATAAAAACAATGGCTGCTCATAACTGGGTGGTCTTTGTCGATTTTTGGCATCGATATCTCTTCAATAATCAAACTTTCGGAATTTGTAATCCACATACAAATTACACCAGAAAAACGATGCAAGTTAGCTGAGTAAGAGGATTAAGTAAAAAAATGTCGAATATAATATGATGAAGTTGTAGTATTGGAGGAGACATTTTGAAAACATATGAAATTGAAAATACTAGTCCGACAGTGCAAGAATTCAAATATTTGTGTGAGTCTGTCGGATGGAGTGACTTTATGAATTTTGAAGTGGTGGAAGCATCACTAAAGAACTCTATATACTGTGTCACAGTCAAAGAGAATGAACAAATGGTGGGGATGGGGAGAATTGTTGGTGATGGGGCAATCTATTTCTATATACAAGATATAGTGGTTCATCCAACTTATCAGAAAAATGGTATTGGAAAGGAAATAATGAATAGGTTGGTTGATTTTTTACATTCCAATGCGCCCGATAAAGCGTTTATCGGTTTATTTGCATCACAAGGGAATGAATCTTTTTATGAGAAATTTGACTTTAAAGATTACTCACCCAACATGACGGGGATGTTTACTGTCATTTCAAAAAAATAGATAGACTTAGAGGGTTGTTGCGGCATCCCTTTTTCTTATTTACCGATTAAAATGTTAGCTTAATAGGGTTTCTGAAAAAATGGGTGTTTTATGGTAAAATTAAGGTGAGAGTTAAATACAAAAAGAAGGAGGAAATATGCTAAAAAAACTAATAATCCTACCCTTTATTATGTTGATGATGACTGCTTGTGGAAATGAAGATACAGAAGCGTTACAAAAGCAAAATCCTGAACCTAAAGTAGATGATGTTGAAAATGATAATGGTCAGACGGATGAGTCAGATACAGAAACAAAAGAACCTGTTAAACCGAATACCAACGCAGCAAGTGGTAGCAAAGCTGGAAAAGTAAATTTTCAAAGTATTATTCCGAGTGAATGGGGTATTAAATTACCAACTGATTTTCCCGTAAACAAAGGAAAATATTTAACGGCAATCGCGGGAACAAAAAAATCTAGCAACGTTCAAATTTTATGCTACAGATAAACCACTAGATCTAAACGATCCTAACATAAAAAATTCTGGGGAATTAGTTGGCCAGTTAGTCATTACGAATCATCCGACAGTAAAATCAGCCAGTGAAGAAATCGATCAAACCGTATTTAGTGAAGGTGAAGCTGTTGATTTAGGCTATGGGATAACTGGGTATCAAGATGCAGGAGCAGGTTCATTATTTACTAGTTGGAATGAAGGACGATGGTCTATCATGGCACGTTCAACAACAGAAAAATCAGAAGAAAGCTTGAAGACAGCGAAAGAAACTGTGAAGTTTTTGGAAACCCATATGCTGCCGATTCCTAAGCAGTATGGACAATTGCATATAGATGCAAAACAAAAAGGCAGCCTTGCAAAATGGCAAAAACAAAAAAATGTTTACACGCTTACCGATTTTGGTGACAACACTCTTAAATGGCTAGTAACTTTTGAATAAATTCACCATTTAAAAGACCGTCAATTGACGGTCTTTTGATATACATTTATATTATCTAAATTCTCTGCAGAGCAGTTATCTTATGTCGAACTAACTAGAAGGGAGTCGGTACAGCTGAATAAACAGGAAATTATTAAACACTTTGAGTTTACAATTGATTGGGTAGAAAGTTTAAATACATTACCCGAAGAGGAGTGGAGATCTCAAATTGCTAAAGGGAAATGGTCGATTGCTGAGATTGTAGGGCATCTGATTCCCTGGGACGAATTTGTGTTAACAAAGCGTATTCCTTACTTTCTTACTTCTGCTTTATTACCCAAAAGTCCTGAATCCGATTTGGTGAATCAACAATCTGCTGAAGAAAGTAGGAATAGGTCTAAGAAAGAAACAATCAAATTATTTATGTCTTCTAGAAAACTGCTTATACAATCTTTAAATGATTTACCTGATGAGTTATGGAAACAGGACCTATCAATAGGGGGAAACAGCATTTCACTAATGAAATATTTTAAAGGATTGGTCGAGCATGATATTCATCATATTCGACAGATACAAAGTGTATTTGGAGACTTATAGCACCTGGGGTTTTATAGTTATTCGACTTTAATGGTAATCTTATCTAAAGCATTGTAACCATAGCCTTTTCTATTCCATAGGGGCTTCACTGGTTGACGATTGCCTTCGGTGTCAGCAGCTTTTGTTTTTATGGTGTATTCTCCTTTTTTAAAGTCATGCCATATATAATCCCAACGAACTCATGCATGTTTCTCAGGTAGAGGAGATAAGTGGCATGGATCCCAAGTTTGACCACCATTCCTACTGTGGCCATTTTACCTTCTCCTGTCCATGCAATTCCATTAATTTTATAAACCCCTGTATGCAATAGTTGCCTATTTAAGGGGAATTGTTAACATTTATAGTCGTGACAGGAATTTTTTCATTATCGTTTTCTTGGTTTGGATAGTAAACGTAATCAACCGTTTGGAAGGGGCCTTTAAATTCATTATCTATCACAACGATTTTCTTAATCCATTTGACAGACGCCATTCCATACCATCCGGGTACTATTAATCTAAGCGGGAACCCATGTTTAAAGGATAAGGGGTGATTATTATACTCATAAGCGATAAGGGAATCTTCATCGAGAGCTATTTCTATCGGCAGGCTTCTAGAAAAATTATATAATTTATTAGAATCAGTTCTTTGTCCATGATCATAACCTTCAAAAACAATTTCTTTCGTTCGCATGATCAAGCAATCCTGCGAATTGCAATAATGTTCTTAGCGTACTCCTTTCCATATTCCCTGACTGATTGCACCTTTTCCCATTTGCTCTCCAAACACCTTTGGTATAAATAATTCTTGCTTATCACCAGAACATTCTAAAACCACTTTCTTGGTTTTTGATGGCATCGCGTAAATCTGTTCTAACGAAAAGATGGTAGGAGTCTGAACCTCCCCTTCGATTGGAAGAAAATAAAAGGAAGATGCAAAAGCAGGGTAAGGAAAATGATTCCTTCTATAAAATAATTTATCCGATACCAGATCCTCAGTAACAAAATGAATAGGTGTTTCTTGATTTTCAGGTACTAACGTTTTTGTAGTTAGATAAGGTTTGATTTTGTGTGAATGTGAATTTACCAGATGAATAACCCCTTTCAAAAAAGTTTTATGACATTTATATGTAAATGATAAAAAAATCATTCCATTCCACTTTCTACACCAGTAATACATAAACTGTTTGGAATATCAATAATTCCAAATCAGGTGCTCATGAGCTATTGGACAAAAAGAACTTATACAGTAAAAGTAAAAATAAACTTTCTTGAATTAGAAAAAAATGGTAGTGTTTAACTAGAGATGGAAAGAGAGGGGAATTGAGATTACGCATGTGGATTATACTGAAATGATTAGTTAATTGTCGATTCTTTTAAAGAAGGATTTGATTATTTGTCTATCTTAAATCATTCAAGGGGTTCATGGTGTTAGTTCCCATTACC
>NZ_AJTN02000047.1 GCF_000305495.1 Peribacillus psychrosaccharolyticus ATCC 23296
CCTACGAAGGAGGAACTCTTTTTTATCGTTAGTTTATCGATTTACGGGGTTCGGTTTTCGAGATGTTCTGGAACTTACTTTTCACGTTTTCGATGGTTTGTGGATCTACGTATGATTTTAGAGTATTCATTGTCTTTTCGCGGGTTTGTTTGTTACGCATTAATAAGGCCGCTGCTCCTAATGCTACCGCGCCAACCATTTTATTCGATGGCATGTATGTTCCCTCCTTGTATTTTCATGTGTCGCTCTTTTCATACTATTCCCTATCTTTATGTATTTAAACAATCCCCAAATTACTCTAGAATAATATAAAATTTAAAATAGTATAAATAATCATTGATAATGATTATCACTTTCATTATAATTGGAATGTATTACAAATATTCTATAGGAGCGATACATACATTATGAAAAAATATTGGTTAGTTGGTACATCCGCATTACTTGCCCTAAGTCTAGCAGCCTGCAATGGCGAAAAAGAAAGTGAGCCAGCAACGGCTGATACTAGTGAAAGCGCGTCTGTAGATAAATCTTCTGAAAAAGCAGACGCTGAACAGACGATTAAGTATTTAGAAGAGAGCTATACACTACCAGCTAAAGTAGATAATATTGTAGCTGCAAGCTTAGAATCTATGGAAGATGCGGCTGTTTTAGGCATAAAACCTACTGGTGTATTATCGATTGGGAATGCAATCCCTACGTATTTAGAAAAAGAACTTGAAGGCGCTGAACTTATTGGCGATAAACGTGAACCAAATAAGGAAGCTATTTTAGCATTAGATCCTGATGTAATTTTAGGATCATCTAAGTACACAGAAGAAGTAGCTGCCAACTTAAATAAAGTTCAAACGATGATTCCTTATTCACATATTTCGACAAACTGGAAAGAAAACCTGACTCTTTTAGGTGACTTAACTGGTAAGGAAAGTGAAGCATCGACGGTTATCTCTGACTATGAAAAGAAAGCTGCAGATGCTAAAGCCGAAATGAGTGCAGATTTCAAAGACAAAGATATCTTAGTCCTTCGAATCCGTGGTGGTGCGATTTATGCGTATCCTGCCGACGTCTACTTAAACCCAGTTATTTATGAAGACTTAGGTGCACCTGTTCCTGACGTTATCACACAAACAAAAGCCCAAGCTGAATTATCTCTTGAGGCACTTACTAAGGTAAATCCAGACGTGATTTTCTTGCAGTTTGAAACATCAGAAAATCCAGAAAATCCAGCTGCTTTAGACGACTTAATGGCTAACCCGATTTTCTCAAAATTAGATGCTGCTAAAAATGAAAAAGTGTTTGTAAACTCGGTTGACCCGCTTGCTCAAGGCGGTACGGCATGGTCTAAGATTAAGTTCCTAGATGCTGCAATTGAAAATCTTTCTAAGTAAGGTGTGTTAATTATGAAGAAAACTAGCAGGATACCAGCGCTTATTTTGGTATCCTCCCCTTTCTTCATTGCTTTAGCTATATTATTATCTATTCTTTATGGTGCTAAAGAGATTAGTGCTCTTACAGCTTGGCAAGCTCTTACAGCGTTCGATGAAAATAATGTGGATCATCAAATTATCCTCACCTCTCGTCTTCCTCGCGTAGCCGCCGCCTTGCTTGTGGGGTCCTTTTTAGCAGTAGCTGGGGCAATCATGCAGGGGATCACTCGAAATTATTTAGCATCGCCCTCTTTAATGGGAGTAAATGACGGGTCGGCATTTGTTATCACAATTACACTTGTGTTCTTCCCAAATCTACCAAACTATCAAATGATTATTCTTTCAATGATTGGTTCTGCACTCGGTGCTGGATTAGTTTTTGGGTTTGGCTCACTTATCAAAAATGGTTTGTCTCCTGTCCGTCTTGCTATCATCGGAACGGTGATTGGGACGTTTTTAAGCAGTATTGCGACAGCTATCGCGATGTATTTCCAAGTCTCTCAAACCGTCAGCGTTTGGTATAATTCAAAAATACATATGGTCGACCCAAATTTACTTTGGATATCCATTCCATTTGGAGTGACCGGTCTCTTGTTAGCTCTATTCGCTTCAAAAGCGATCACCATTGCTTCTCTCGGGGAAGACATCGCAATTGGACTTGGTCTAAAAACGAACTTGATAAAAGGTATTAGTATGCTCGCCGTTGTTTTATTGACAGGTACAGCCGTTGCACTCGTTGGGAAAATCGCCTTTGTCGGACTCGTCATTCCACATATAACAAAATTTATTGTGGGTGTCGACTATCGGTTTGTGATTCCCTGCTCAGCTGTTATTGGTGCGGTATTCTTAGCCGTATGTGACCTAGCAAGCAGATTTATTAATTTCCCGTTCGAAACACCGATTGGGGTTGTAACAGCCATCATTGGGGTTCCCTTCTTCCTCTACTTGATTCGAACTAGAGGAGGCGAGAAACGTGCGTAACCGAACCAATTTTCGTTTTCTTTTCACGCTGATCATCCTGATTTCCTTAACGTTTGGTGCCTTTTATCTGCACATCACGAATGGTTCATTTGATATGACCGTGTTGGAAGTAATTAAGACATTTTTACGAATTGATCCGAATGAGAAATTCGATCTTGTCATTTTTGATTTCCGCTTACCGAGAATTATCTTAGCCATCCTCGTCGGAATTGGACTCGGTATTGCAGGGGCTGTTTTACAAGGAGTGACCAAAAATGGCTTAGCTGACCCTGGTATTTTAGGAATTAATGCCGGTGCTGGTGCTGCGATTGTCATTTTTATGTTTTTCTTTCAAATTACCTTAAAATCAGTGAGCATGAGCAGCAATCTCTCCATCATGATGATGCCTTTCTTTGGCTTTGTCGGCGGGACCCTTGCCGCTGCCTTAATCTTTCTTTTTTCTTTCAAAAACCAGCGTATTGATATGCAGCGCTTGATACTAACAGGGATTGCCATTAACAGCGGATTTGGCGCCCTATCGATGTATATTTCGCTGAAAATGAATCCGCAGGATTTTGAAATGGCCGCTGTATGGATGGCCGGAAGTATTTATAGTGCGAATTGGATCTACGTTTGGTCCATTCTTCCATGGATCATTCTATTCAGTTTTATCATCTACAGAAAAGCCTATTTACTCGATTATTTTCAGTTAGAAGAAGACAGTATCAAAAGCTTAGGTATAGCTATTGAGCGTGAGAAGAAGCTCTTGCTGCTGGCTAGTGTAGGCTTGATAAGCGCTTGTGTATCTGTTTCAGGGAGCATTGGCTTTATTGGGTTAATGGCGCCGCATATCGCTAGACAGCTTGTCGGCATTCATCATCGGTATGTAATACCCGTAAGCGCAGCAGTGGGTATGCTTCTCCTTGTCTTTTCAGATTTCATTGGAAAAACAGTGTTTGCTCCTTCTGAACTCGCTGTTGGGGTTGTCGTCTCTATCATTGGAATACCCTATTTCTTATTCTTACTAGTCAAATCAAAAAATTAGGAGGCCTCTATATGGTACATGCCTTTCGATTAGAGGGGTTAACCTCTGGTTATGATAAATTCAAAGTTTTTGAGGATCTTCATGCCACGATTGCAGAAGGAAAAATAACGACCATTATCGGTCCAAATGGATGCGGTAAGTCGACCTTATTAAAAACAATCGGACGTATCCTGCAGCAAAAGTCCGGCAAAGTCTTTTTACAGGATCAAGATATAAAGCAGATATCGACAAAGGAAATTGCCCAAAGAATGGCGATATTGTCACAGAATCCTGCAGCACCTGCTCAATTGAAAGTGAAAGAGTTAATTTCATACGGCCGCTATCCGCATCGTAAAAATGTGAACCGATTAACAGATAAAGATGAAAAAATGATTAGATGGGCGATGGAAGTTACTCATACAGAAACGTACGGTGAACGTGAAATTGACCAGCTGTCCGGCGGTCAAAGACAACGCGTTTGGCTGGCGATGGCCCTTGCACAGGAAACCAATATACTTTTATTAGATGAACCAACCACCTATTTAGATATGGCTCATCAATTAGAAGTTTTAGAGATTGTCAAAAAGCTGAATACAATGCATCAGTGTACAGTCGTCATGGTCTTACATGACATCAATCATGCGGCCCGTTTCTCGGATGAACTCATTGCGATGCGTGATGGCAAAATTATTAAATGCGGCACATCGAGAGAGATTTTAACGAAAGAAGTCATGCAAGACGTTTTTCAGATTAATGCTCGGATTATGGAAGACCCAGCGACTAATACACCAGTATGCTTTGGCTACGATAACCTGAAAGGAATTGAATCATGAAACATTCCGCTGTCACTCTTGAAAATTGCGAACAATTTATATTTCCTTCTGTATTAGCAGAATACAGCTATGAAATTTGTGTCTCCATACCCAAACAAACGCCTCCAATAAAAGGATTTCCTGTACACTATGTACTCGATGGCAGCTTCTATTTTCAGCATGCCCGTGACGTGGTCAAGCTGCAATCTAGAAATACCATAAAAACACAGATAGAACCCGCCATTGTCGTTGGCATTGGTCATGCAGAAGAAACGATGCATGCGCGCCGTTTCTATGATTTTACCGCACCAGCTGAAAGCTACTCCTATCCCGAGCGCCTACACGGCCGCACACTTGGGCCGCATGGCGGTGCTCTGAAATTTATCGAATTTATTGAACAAGAATTAAAGCCTTATATTGAATCCACATACCCTATTAATACGAGGAAACAAAGCTTATTTGGACACTCACTAAGCGGTTATTTCGCATTATGGGTTTTATTTACGAAGCCGGAATTATTTCAAGTTTATCTAGCATCCAGTCCGTCCATTTGGTGGAATAATCATGAACTAACTCAGTATGCTCAGCAGTACTTGGATACTACCCCGGATCAAAAGCGGCTTTTACTCACAGTTGGCGAACACGAGAAGTTCATGGTGGATGATGCAACAGCACTCTCTCAATTATTGAACAATCACCACTATCCGGCTGAACTCTTCATCGCACCCGATGAAAACCATGCCTCTGTCGTCCCGACCATACTTAGTCGTGCCTTTCGCTTTACTCAATAATCCACCAAAGGTTCCTCAACAGGAACCTTTTTTTGATACAAAATAACTAAAAAATGGTAAAATTATTATATAACCTTTAGAAAGCGAGTCGATAACATAGGATGATTATTGAAACAAAACGATTAATTCTAAGACCTTTTAAGATGGACGATTTATCCTCTCTTCACTCCATTTTTTCAGATCCTGAAACCATGGCCTTTTATCCTGCGCCTTTTAGTGAGGAACAAACGAAAAGCTGGATTAAACGTAATCTTGAAAGATATCAAGTGGATGGATTTGGGTTATGGGGAGTTCTTTTGAAAGAAAATAATCAATTAATCGGTGATTGTGGTCTGGTTACACAAACCATCGCCGATAGAACCTACGTCGAGATCGGCTATCATATAAACAAAAACGAATGGTCTAAAGGATATGCAACAGAAGCGGCGAAGAGCTGCATGGAATATGGATTTCACACTTTAGGCTTAAATAAGCTAATTAGTATTATTGATCCAAAAAATCATCAATCCATTCGAGTGGCAGAGAAAATTGGTTTTACGAAAGAACAGGACCTTTTTATATTTAATAAAATTCATTCAATCTATTCAGACGATCGGAGTTCAATTAATGGACATCAAAACAAAAAGATTATGGATACGATCCTTTGAAGTAACCGACTGGAAAGCCGTTTATGCCTATACTTCTAATCGTGACGTAATGGAGTATATCCCTGAAGGACCCTTCAGTGAAGAAGATGCAAAAGAGTTTGTTCATAATAACACAGTTGTTCATGCTGAAACATTTCCTGTTCTATTATTAGAAGAAAATATTCTCATTGGGCATATGGTCTTTCACCGGTATTTTGGTGAACATACCTATGAAATAGGCTGGGTGTTTAATCCTGCTTATCATAAACGAGGATATGCTTCTGAAGCTGCACAAGCTATTTTAGATTTTGGATTTGGAGAAATGAAGGTACATCGGATTATCGCTACCTGCCAGCCTCAGAATACTCCCTCCTATCGGGTTATGGAGAAGATTGGTATGAGGCGAGAAGGTTATTTTAAACAGTGTATCCCGAATGGAAACGGCTGGTGGGATGAGTATTATTACGCTATGTTGAAAGAAGAGTGGAAGAGATAATCAGTTATTAGGAGGCGATGAAGATGAAAAAAAACATCCTATTTTGCGAAGTCCAGCGGCTGCCCTATTTTTGGTTTATTAATTTTTGTGCGTTATGTTTAGCAGGTGTTTTTTGGTGGGGATTTATTCAACAATTTGTTTATGGCCGACCATTTGGAGATAAGCCTATGCCGGATTGGCTGTTGTTTCTCTTTGTACTTGTAATGGGAGTTTTCTTTCCTATTGCCGTATATAAGTCGAAATTGATAACCGAAATTCGTGAAGATGGATTATATATTCGCTTAATCCCTTTTCATATTCGTTTTATCCATTTTCGAATCGATCACATACGGAATGTAAAAACGATAACGTATAATTCCCTTCTACGTTTTGGCGGGTACGGCATTCGTTATAATTTTCACGGAGAACGTGCGTACAATTTACGCGGCAAAGAAGGCATTGAATTCTACTCTGAAGGAAAAACCATTGTTATCGGCTCACAAAAGCCGGACGAACTTGAAAAAGTACTTCAATCGGTCATGTAAAGAGATATATAAAACAACAGGTTGTCTTTGATTGACAGCCTGTTGTTTTGGTTTAAGACATCAGTCTTTCTTTACTGAATCTTCTAAACGGTATATTTTCATCTCTGTTTCAGTTGTTTCAATAATGTCGCAGTTTGGGTCAAATAAGAAATTCATCTGCCTGCTTCGCGTAGTGATTGCCCTTAAATGAACTCTAGCAGCGATTCCCATTCGATCTTCCACTTGTGCAACACTTAAAGGAATCAAGATCTTATAGCCATAGCTGGTTGAAATACACGTCTCTTTTGCGGTTAATTTACAATGCTCCCGAATGTGATTGTTCACAATCCAAATCGTTTCTTTTTTTGTGGGTCCTCCGAACGGAACTAAGATAAGAATCATTTCAGCATTGAGCACAATCGGAATATGATATTTTGGGCCCACGACTGATTTAGCTCCATGGACTGCACCTGGCCGATTTGAAAAGTAGTAGGTTAAGCTGTCATCAATAACCTGTGAAACGGTTTTTCGGACTAAAAAGATTTGCTCGCCCTGCCGGACTTTTGTCATTTCGTAAGCGCTTTCATTATAAACCGTTTCAAGACTAATTGTTTCATGAAAAATGATATATTTCGTTTTTATTATCATTTAAGCTTATCCTCCAGTTTCAAATTATAAGTATTGAGGGTATACTGATAATAGCATCGGTAAACACTTGATGCTCGCCTCTCAGGCTATTAGTCATCCCAGACGCCGCCTGAGGGGTTTTTTTTTCCTCTCACATCCTACTCACCTCCCCGCCTTGTTCAACTGTATATCTTGGAATAATTATACAAAAATATAGTGCTATTTGTCCTTATTAATTTACAAAAAATTCAAATAATTTACATCTTTCCTTCGACATTTCTTGTCGTTAATTGACGACAAAACAAATATCCCCTAACATTTACTGTATTAGGGTTCCTTTTTATTCATTTTAACGTCAAAATATATGATATACTCACATCATTGTTGCACCGACATCCGATGAATACCTATAGGAGGAACGTTTCTTGTCAGTTAATTCTACGCTTTTTCAAACCATTAATGATTTAGGAAAAGATTTTCCCTTCATTAATCCTTTATTTATTTTCCTAGCAGAGTATATGCTATATTTTCTTGCACTTTTTTTATTGATTTTTTGGTTTACACGTATTTACCATAATCGTTTGATGGTCATACAAGCCGCCCTTTCCTTTATCCTTGCCGAATGTTTCGGAAAATTGGTTAGTACCCTACATAGTAACTATCAGCCTTTTGTGGAATTGAAGGATGTTAACTTATTAATCGTCAAAGAAGTCAATAATTCTTTCCCTAGTGATCACACGATCGTGTTTTTCTCTATCTGTGTATCCTTTGCACTCATGCGTAAGCATCAATGGTATATCTGGCTGCCGCTTGCAGGACTCGTGGGTCTTTCACGAATATGGGTGGGTGTTCATTATCCTGCCGATGTTGCCGTTGGAGCCCTACTTGCCACCCTTGCTGCCTTGATCATGTACCGGATTACTCCCCACTTGCGACTTGTCCGTCTATCGCTTGAGAAATACAGCCAATTCGAGAACAAAGTATTCCGAATCAATAATTAACAGGCACATGCAGTTGCATGTGCCTGTTTTCTTGCTTATTCTTTAACCGGTCTTTGCACATGAAGCGGAGGCGGAATCAGCCATCCATTTTCCTTATTTAACTTCAATAATTTTGCCCCTAATTGAGCCTTATCCATGTGAAACTGTCCATACATCATAGCAATATCTTCCCGAATACACTGTCCCATTACTTGACTGCAGGCGACCAAGCCCGCAGCCGCATCCATTGAAAGAGCTGCACTGATTTCCTGATCAGTAAATCTCGCTCCAACGGGTATATCTTCTAGATTAGCAGCTGGACGTTCCGGCGAAGATGGTGGAAGAGCAACGCCATTCGCTTTTAATAGTTCTTCAAGCTGCTTGTTTTCAGTCTTCATTCCTTCAATGGCTTCTTGGATTAATTTCTTAAGTTTCTCATCACCAGCATGATTAAAGAAAGCTTGGTAAGCGGCTATTAGCCCGTTGTTCGTAGTAAGGTGTGTCCACGTCCCAAATACTTCACCATAATGCATGGGTTCATCTTGAGGATTACCACTTAATATTCCCATAATCGCGCTCCTTATCTGATTTAGTGTCATGATTCTACTCCTTAAAAGGACAATCAAATACAACGACTAGTATGTGTTGAACGGAGGAAATTATTCATGAGGCATTTTCTTGATGAACGATTAATCTGTAAATAAATTGCAGATGATAGGATTATATACTTGAAACTAGAGGTGGCAAAATTGTTTAGTAACAGGAAAAAATTCAAAACCAAGAAAAAGCCTACTACCGAATTAACTAAGTTTGACACCACAACCGATTTATTTACTACCCTTTCTGCATCTAGTGATTTCCTAAATTATCAAGAAACTAACAATGGTGCAGTCTATTGGGTTTCTTTTTATCGTTCTTTAATTGATACACAGGAACTTCATAAAAGTATTTTATCTGTCCTGCCAACGCTGCAAACGATTAATTTGGAAAAAATCAAAGAAAACATTCCGATTGAAAATATGCTCATCACCAGTACCCCGAAAGAAATTAAAGAAAGGATTATGAAGGGAGAAATTGCGATCCGTTTGGACACGAATCTTGAC
>NZ_AJTN02000046.1 GCF_000305495.1 Peribacillus psychrosaccharolyticus ATCC 23296
CCTTACCTGAAGGTGGATTGTTAATCGCTGCATGTATCTATGTCTTTGCCTTTCTTGAATATATTAACTATTTTTATGTACAGCTTTCATACGATAATCTGTCTGATATTAGCTATCTGCTGAAGTCAAGAAGACTAAAACAATCATGTATAAGCAAAGATTATCGACGATTAACTCGATGAAAAGTAAATTCTTTGAAAGAGATTTCAGATTAGTGTGATAAAATGTGGCTAACAAATTTAGCTAGATTAGGAGATTGTATAGAATGAAGATCGAAGGAAACAGGGTTTTTCTTAAACCGCTGGAAAGTAAAGACGCAGCCGTAAATGTGCAATTAGAAGTTAGAAATCGTTTGTTTTTCAGGAGTATTCGGTAGACCGTGAAGAAGCCTATTACACGTTAGAGGGCCAGCTTGAACGAATTAAAACAAGTGAAGAAAATATGAAACGTGACCATTCGTATTCCTATGGAATTTTTAAAAGAGATAGTGAAGAATTAATCGGTAGTATCGGTTTGTTTAAGGTAGAACGAGGGCCAGCACATAGTTGCATCATGGGATATGTCTTAGACAAAGCACATAATGGACAAGGATATATGACAGAAACCATTCCTTTACTAGTCAATTATGCGTTTGAGGAATTACAGCTTCACCGAATAGAAGCAGGGGTTAAACCAGCAAACCTAGGCTCGATTAGAGTGTTAGAAAAATCGGGATTCCATCAAGAGGGGATTGCACGGAAAAACCTAAAAATCAATGGGAAATGGGAAGACCATTTAATACTTGCGATTATTAATGAGGATATGTGAGAGTGGGTGGGTTATTAAATGACGACACGATTTCCTAAAGTCAGCTTGAGAGAACTTGTGCTTGATGATGCAAAAGACCGTTACCAATGGTGTCTCGATGAGGAAGTGACGAGGCATCTTAATATGCCTGATAAATACCCTCCATTTAGTGAGGCAGAAACCCTTCAATGGATAGATATGTGTATACATAAAACGAATGGCTATGAACAAAAAGCGATTCTTGATCACCACGGGATTCATATCGGCTGGGTGGATTTGAAAAATATTGACCGCTTGAATCAACACGCTGAATTAGGTATTGCTATCGGGGATAAACGGTATTGGGGTAAGGGGTATGGAGCAGCTGCAATGAATGAAATGCTCAACTTTGGATTCAATTCCCTAGACCTAAACAAAATTTGGCTTAGGGTGGAAATAGATAATGAAAAAGCAATTAGATCGTATAAAAAAATGGGTTACATTGAAGAAGGTATTTTAAGACAAGATCGTTTTAGAAAAGGTAGATTCGTTGATCGCTTAAGAATGAGTATCACAAAACAGGAATATTTAACGAATAGGACTGGTTATAATCAGTAACCTGTAGCATTTCCTTGATAGTAAAGAAAAAATGTTAACATCCTCGGTTTGTTTTATTTAAAGCATGGTTAAGAAAACTGGAATTTTATAAAAACTCATTTATCGAGTATAATGATGTAAAGATTATGTATCTTTTAGTAGAGAGTATGCTCGTTGTTAATACGTTCGATAATTAAGTAGAAATTTTAAACGTGGTTATGAAACAATGACCTTTAAGAGGAGTGTTTTGAATGAAGAAGATTAAAACGGCGATTATCGGCTTTGGTTTATCAGGATCTAGTTTTCATGCACCTTTCATTGAAAATCTTGAGGAGTTTGATTTGTCAGCGATTGTTGTTAGACATGTCGAAGCGGTTCGTGAGGTACGACCGAATGTGCCTGTATACGAAAACTTAGATATCCTTTTTGCAAATGAACCAGACATTGAATTAATCGTAATTTCGACGCCAACGCCGACTCATTATGAGTTTGCTAAACAAGCAATACTTGCTGGAAAGCATGTCATTGTCGAAAAACCTTTTGTGGTTAGCGCAGAAGAAGGTGTGGAATTAATAGAGCTTGCTAATGAGTATAATGTCGTCTTAAGCGTCTATCAAAACCGTCGCTGGGATGGAGATTTTCTTACAGTTCAGGATATCGTGCAGAGCGGTAAGTTGGGTAGAGTGCATACGGTCGAGATGAATTGGGACCGCTACCGCAAAGAAGTACGTAACCGATGGAAAGAAAAACAGGCTCCGGGCAGCGGGAATTTTTACGATATGGCACCGCATATGCTCGATCAAGCCAATGTATTGTTTGGGTTGCCGAATACGATCTATGGAAATCTACAAAAACAAAGAGATGGCGCTCAATCGACGGACTATTTTCATGTTGTGTTAGAGTACGATAATGCAAGCGTCTTGATTCGCGGGGGAACGCTAGTAGCTGCTGAAACGCCAAGGTTTGTTCTTCATGGAACAGAAGCGTCTTATATCTTGTTCGGACTCGATCCACAAGAAGGACAGTTGGTAAACGGACTATCCCCGACAGAAGAAGATTATGGTAAACCTGATGAAACAAGAAGTAGTGTGTTGACAAAAGCCGATGGAACAACGGAAGTCATCAAGGTCAAAAAAGGCAACTACAAAGCCTACTTTGAGCAAATCGCTCAAGCCATACGAAATGATGGACAAATCCCAGTCACAGCGGACGACGGGCTGCAAGTCATTCGCCTGATCGAAGCGGGAACGAAGAGCTTTACCGATAAGAAAATTGTTTCACTTCTTGAAGCATGAAAACCAAGCAGCGATTTAAGCTAATCGCTGCTTGGATTTTTTTATGAGAAAGTCACCGTCTTATCGCGTGATTAGTTCTATTTTTCTGAATACTTTTGAACTATAATTAACTAGGCATGTTTGTTCACTAAACCTGCTCAATATCATTGTTAGGAGTTGAAGTTCTATGATAAAGACTAAATCCTTATCAGAAGCATTTAGAGAAGCTGAGTTTCGAGTTGGAGAACACAGTAAAAGAAATGTTCAAGTATTAAAAGAGGCATTCAAAGATGTTTCTGGAAATATAGAAAGTGACTTTTATGGCAGAGGAAAAGTCATCGATGACTTTCAAGATCAAATGATGAAGTATCTTGGAAAAGAATCAGCCATATTTTTCCCTAGCGGAACAATGGCCCAGCAAATTGCCTTACGCATATGGTGTGACGAAAAGAAAGTGAAAAAGGTAGCTTATCATCCCTTATGTCATCTAGAACTTCATGAAGAAGATGGATTGAAAAAATTGCACCATATCGAATCGATCTTGCTTGCAGATAAGGACCAATTAATTACGCTTGCGGATGTTCAGACCATTCAGGAGGACATTGCTTGCCTAGTGTTAGAATTACCTCAAAGTGGAATTGGCGGGCAATTGCCGGATTACACAGAATTACAAGCCATCTCCGCTTATTGCCGTGAAAAAGGGATCAAGCTTCATTTAGATGGTGCTAGACTTTTTGAAATCCTGCCGTATTATGAAAAAACAGCTGCTGAAGTATGTTCTTTATTCGATAGTGTGTATATCTCCTTCTACAAAGGAATTGGCGGAATTGCAGGGGCAGTTTTAGCGGGAACTAAAGCCTTTACAAGTGAATCGAAGATATGGAAAAGACGGTATGGCGGTGATTTAATCAGCTTGTACCCTTACGTTATTAGCTCCGATTATTATTTTAAGCTTCGTATAAATAAAATGGCACAGTATTATGAAGAGGCAAAAGAACTAGCAAAATTATATAATCAATGCCCTGGTGTAAAAACAATTCCTGAGAATCCGGTTTCAAATATGTTTCATGTTCATATGAACCTTCCTGAAAAGGAGCTTGAACCGATTCTGGTACGTATATATGAAACAACAGGTATAGCGTTTACATCATATTTACAACAAAACGGTTCAAGCTGTTCTTATGAAACAAACACCGGAGATAACTATGCTGAACTACCCAAAGAAAAACTCCGTGCAGCTTTTTCACAGTTGGAAAAGGAAATAAGTAAAATAGCTTTATAAAATAACGAAATAATTCGCAAATTCAAGAGACTGTATCCAAGTTTACTAATTGGATACAGTCTCTTGTCGTTTGAAAAGAATTCAAACATTAACGATACTCTTAGCAAGCCCAGTCATACGTAAGCCTGGTTTACTCTCTTTTTCACTTTCTAGGGCACTTGTTTTGGCGCCCTCAAAGCTTTTTCATTACACCTTAATAGCTTTCCAGCAAGCTTCAAGAGTCTGCTGAATCTGATATTCGTCTAGAGGATATTTTCCTGCTAAGTAGCCTTGTATGACAGAGTTAATCATTCCCGTGACGAGTTGGCAGCATAATATGATATCCATTTCACGGATAATACCTTGTTTTTGACCCTGTTCTATGATTGAGAAAATTTCGATGGCTGAGGGATCTAACCTATTCCTCAACTCTTCGGAGATATAGGGTGACTGGCAATAGTTTTCTATAAATGAAAGTTCTTTCGGGTAGTTGAGCGCATAATCCGCCGTGCTTTTTAAAATACCTTTTAATCTTTCATAGACAGTCCGATTTGGATCATACCCTATCATAACAGATTCGCTCATATGAGTACGAGCATTCAGAAAGAGCTCACTAACTAGTTCCTCTTTGCTTTTATAATAATGATAAAAGGTGCTAGAACCCACATTTGCCCTCTTAAATATTTTCGAAAAGGTTACGGACTGCAAGCCTTCTTCTGTAATTAGATCAAGGGTTGCAGTCAAAATATCTTCACGTTTACCCATTTTGCACCTCAGTAGGAATATTTATTCTAAATAAGCATACAAGTTGAGTATCATCCTGTCAAATAAAACGGAATAAATATTCCATATAATTAGAGTTGAAAAGGATATTATCAGCTATTCAACTTATATCATCCACGAATTTGGAACGTTTTTTCTAAATTAGTTGACTTTTTTGTGTTAAATATATACAGTTGAGTAGAATAAATATTCCATTGTAGGAATACACATTTCATAACAAGGAGGTTCGTACATGTTCGATTACAAAGGCAAAGTGGCACTAGTTACCGGTGCTTCAGGCGGGATCGGCAAGGTTTATGCCAGGGAACTGGCTGCTAAAGGCTGCCATGTGATTTTGGTAGCGCGTTCGAAGGACAAATTAGAGACACTAGCGGAGGAATTATCATCCACCTATGGTATTCGGACTTTTGCAATGCCGGCTGATTTAACGATTACAGGAACGACGCAGCTATTGGCTAAACAAATTGGAGAACTTGACCTACATGTGAACATTCTAATTAATAATGCGGGTTTCGGTACCCATGGTCGTTTCGAGGAGATTTCAAGTGAGCGGGAACAGGAAATGATTAACCTGAATGTCGCTTCGCTTGTGGATATGACCCATCAATTTTTGCCCTACATGCAGCAGCAGAAGAATGGAATTATTGTCAATGTAGCTTCCCTTGGAGCCTTTCAGTCAATCCCATATATGGCTACTTATGCAGCAACGAAAGCATTTGTTCTATCGTTTACTGAGTCACTCTTTGCAGAAAACCGCCATCTTGGGGTACGAGTACTTGCACTATGCCCGGGAACGACCAAGACGGAATTTTTCGATGTGATTGGCACAACGGAAATGCCAGGTGGAATTAACGGAACTCCTGAGTCAGTTGTGAAAGCTGGTTTCCGAGGAATCCAAAAAGGGAGAAGCTATATCATAGATGGCACCTCCAATTATTGGCTGGCTCAAAGCACTCGTTTTCTCACACGAAAGTTCACAGCCATCATGACAGAGCGGCTGACACGACCTGCTTCATTCCCAGCTTTGGGTAAACTTAAATAAGAAGTAGTCTAGTAGAAACCCACTTACTATTATTTCTAGGAGGAAGAATGAATGATACAAAAAAGGTTACTTGGACGTGAGGGATTAGAGGTTTCAGCATTAGGGCTTGGAACCATGATGATGCCCAATAATGAAGAATCGGTCCGCGTGATTCATGAGGCGTTGGATACCGGGGTCACTATGTTTGATACAGCTGATATTTATGGGGAATTTGCGCAGCAGCGCTTCGGAGAAAACGAGAAGTTGGTAGGTCGGGCGCTTAAGGATAGACGGGATAAAGCGGTGATCGCCACCAAATTTGGTGTAACACATACCCAAGGACCAAAAGGCGATCCCTCGTATATAAAAAAATCAGTGGATGCTAGCTTATACCATCTGGGATTAGATTACATTGATTTATATTATCAACATCGCTACGATCCGAATACTCCTATTGAAGAAACCATTGGAACGATGGCTGACTTAGTTAAGGTTGGGAAAATACGCTTTATCGGCCTTTCCGAAGCACCTGCAGATATCATTCGTCGTGCACACGCCATTCATCCCATTACGGCAGTGGAAACGGAGTATTCTTTATGGAGTAGAGAAGTGGAAGATGAAGTACTTCCGGTTCTAAAAGAATTAGGAATTGGTTTTGTTCCTTATAGCCCGCTGGGACGGGGATTTTTGACAGGACAAATTAAAAAGTTTGAGGATTTGGCAGAGGATGATTATAGGCGGCATTATGAACGGTTCCAAGGTGATAATTTCATGAAAAATGTCGAAGTCGCAGGGCTGATTGAAGCGATGGCTTCAAAAAAAAGGTGTACATCGGCTCAACTTGCATTGGCGTGGCTGCTCGCCCAAGGAGACTTCATCGTGCCAATCCCTGGTACAAAACGAATAGACCGGGTGAAGGAGAATCTTGGCGCTCTTCAGGTTCAACTTACCTCAGCCGATTTCGAGGAAATTGAACGTATCTCTCCCAAAGGCCTTGCAGCCGGGGGACGTTTCTAAATGTACAGAAGCCATTTGGTCACCAGATTCATAATATAATTGTTTACTATCGCTCTAAGCCTTACTACATTTGATATGTAATAAGGCTTTAAAAATGTTTAATTTTTATTGAACGAAGGTTCCTTAACAACCTGGGTTTTCGCCAATAGATCATAAACATAAGGGTATAGATCAATCCGCCAATCAGATAATAGATGATCGGTACTTCGCCATCACCAATATATATCAAACGATAAACAAGGAAATGTGACAACTCCCATGGTAAAAACTTAAGAATCGTTCGAAAGGTTGCATGTAGTAGGGATATTGCGTCACCATTTTTTCTAACAACGTGTATACCCGTTTTCCGTTTCCCAAATGACTGACCGCCCATTTTTGAATCGCTAATAATAAAATAGAGTGATATAGGAAAAGTCACCATTAAAAAACCAGTCAACTGAGCTACTATCAATGAACCGTTGAAGAAGTCCTGTAAGGATGGAAATAGAAAGTCATTGAAAAGAGAACAACTAAATAAATAAGGATAAACAGGTAATCAATCATGAAGGCTTTCCAACGGTGTAGAAACGAAACATTCACTAGCATAACCTCTTTCATATGGAGTTGTATGTATGCTGAAAATAACATAATAATTGGAAAAGTTCATTTAGTAATGTTAGATAAGGTAAATCGTACGATACCATGGGTAACTTCACTACCTTATAAAAATTGATATATATGTAATTTATGTAATAATATATGATAGTATATTTATAAATTAAGTTTAATGAAGATTACTGGATGCCCCTTTACCAAAGCTTTGTTTCAGAGTAAATTCAAAAAATAGGAGATTAATTTTTATGCAATTAAAACTAATGTGGTGTACCATAGCAGTCATTGTTATAGGACTCTTTAGCGTGGTAGCCTCCACATATAAAGAAGATTCTAGAAACATCACTGAAATTAAACAGGATGAAAATAAAAGATCCATTATAGAGGCTGCTAAAGAAAAAGATAAAAAACTGATACCAGTTGTCGTAGATCCCGCGAATGAAATCCATAGCCTTGATAATAATCTAGTTCCAGATGTGTTTGCTTATCGGTATAATAGTTTTTTCGAAACAATGGAGATTAATGGGTCAGTTGATTTTAGTGAAGGTGCTCTACCAGATGAAATTTTTGCAAAAGTAGGCGATAAGATCACTATAAATGGAGTTACCCATCCAGACACTCTTTCTATAA
Source organism: Peribacillus psychrosaccharolyticus ATCC 23296 (assembly GCF_000305495.1). GTDB lineage: Bacteria > Bacillota > Bacilli > Bacillales > DSM-1321 > Peribacillus > Peribacillus psychrosaccharolyticus. The sequence continues at coordinate 7,940 of NZ_AJTN02000046.1, forward strand.
CCAATATTCGTTTATTGGGGGTTGACCTGAAAAGTGCTGATGAAATAGAGAATTTTAAAAATATCCTATTTGCTTTTTTCATATCTGTTGTAGATCAAAATTTAACACCCAAGGAAATAGATGAAATCTTCTATGATGAATTAGAGTGTGAAAAAATAATACAAAACGGAGGAGGATCTGAAGCCTTAGTTGGAGAGATCAAATATAACTTTTCTAACGAAGAGAGCGAAATGAGTTTACGTGTTACTAACATCAATAATGATTGAACATACTTATTTTTAACATGCTGGGAGAACAGAACTATGCCAGAAAAAAAAGATTCTTTTCGTGATATAAATATAAAAGAAAAGATGGCAACTATCGCCGGATTAACCTTTCTAATTACCCTAGTAGTTGGATTTGTGTGGGGGCTTTATTTTTTTGGACTGGCTGGAGTTTTTGCCCTGCTGGGTGTTCAATATAAATCTATCTGGTCCTTGGTTATGTTTGTTGGTAGTTTTTTTGTTCTAGGCATCCTTGTCGAATTGGTTTCCAAAGTGATTTTCACTGTATCTGTCCGAAATATAACAGGAAAAATTAACGTATTTTTCTTCCGAATCAGTATTGAATGCATATCGAACTGGCTAGTCCTGTTCGCTGTGGATGAGTTTATGAATAGTATCACGCTTTCCTTGAAAACAGAGATAATTATCGCATTACTACTTGCCATAATTGAAATTGTTTTTGACGGAGATAAAGAAATGCCATAAATGAGTTGGAAGGAGGATGATTATGATTTATCTTGCTCTTCTTCGGGGAATCAATGTAGGTGGAAATAACAAAATTGACATGAAGCTGCTTAAGCAATCGTTTGAACGAGCCGGGATGAATGATGTAATGACCTATATCAATACTGGCAATATTATTTTTTCATACAATGGCCAATCAAAAATTGAATTATCACATCGTTTAGAAGAAGTGATTCGAAAAGAATTCGGATTGCAAATTAGAGTGTTAATTCGTAGTATCGATGAGATCAAAGGTATTATTAAGGCTATTCCTGACACATGGAAAAACGACAAAGAAATGACTGGTGATGTCATGTTTTTATGGGATGAAGTTGATGATATAGCTTTACTTGAGAAACTAGTCATTAAACCATCGATTGACACGGTAATTTATGTCCCCGGCGCGATCCTATGGATGGTTGACAAGATTAATATAACGAAGAGCGGGAAATCAAAGATTATTGGAACGAAGCTATATAAACAAGTTACGATAAGAAATGTCAACACGACTCGTAAGATATATGAACTCATGCAACTTCAAAAAAATTAGCCTATTATCCAAGAAGGATGAAGCTTTATCAATAGGAGGTCAAGGTGAAATCTGTCGGTTCATGAAAATTTAAAAAGAGATAATGATTTTAAAATCAACTAGAGAGAAGTTGAAGATTACATAGAAAAGGGTAAATGAAAATAATTTATTGTATAGGTGCAGGTTATCAGCATAAATAATAGAA
>NZ_AJTN02000045.1 GCF_000305495.1 Peribacillus psychrosaccharolyticus ATCC 23296
TTTCGTTATCGTTTCTTCCGAAGCGACTTGATTATCATATCATGTAAGCAGCTTTTCTGTCAACAACTTTTTTCGAAATATTTTCGTGTGCTTCATTTCGTTTTTTTTGTTTGTTGATGTTGTTGCTGTCTTAAGGACAAGAAATAATATACCACGATAAAAATATGTTTGCAATACATTTTTAAAAACTTTTTATAAAAACTCTTCCTACCGTTTGATATTTTAAAACTCTCTTATTTTATAATCACTAGATTAGTATTCAACTGACATAATACCAAGTCTGTTGAATATGCTTAATTATCAAGTATATCCGAGGTGACACAATGGACTTGCTGCTCGTTGGATTAATTATTTCATACAGCATGACACTATACTTATTTATCATTGCTTATATAGAAGCAATAAAAATTTGCAGTGCTGAAGGTAAAGTCTATGGCGGAACAATGATTGGTAGTTTTACACTTGCTTTGGTGTTTACCAGGTTCACGTATCTATTTTATTCATAATTCTATCCGTGTATAGACTATAAAAAGCAGTAAGTCTTTCGCTTACTGCTTTTTATAGTCCGCTGGAATTATTCTGTTCATCTCTTAAGAAGATCATGAGGCTTGCCAGAATAATTGCTCCCCCAACTGCTTGAGTCCACTGAATTGTTTCACCTAAAAGCCAATAAGCAAGGAGTGCTGCCCCAATTGGCTCAAGTAGAATGGCCATTGAAATGGTTGTCGTGCTCACCCACCTTAGTGACCAGTTAAACAGCGAATGTCCAAGTAAATTTGGAAATATAGCAAGCAGAATAAAATAGATCCAATCACTTGCCGGATATGGACCAAAAGAATTTCCTGCTGCCCATGCATAAATAAATAAGGTAATCGTGCTCGCCGAGTACACAATGAACGTATATGTAATAGAAGAAAGCCTCTTTCTAACCGTCTGCCCTAGCAGCAGATAAGCAGTAATGAGTCCGCAAGCAATTATGGCCAGCATATCTCCAATTAAAGCCAGCCCGCTCACCTTAAAATCACCCCAACTAATTAACAAACTGCCCAAAACAGCAACGACTCCACTAAGAATGGCTTTTACGGAAAATCGCTCCTTATAAAAGAAGTACGCACCTGCAAAAGCGAATATCGGCTGCAGGGTTACAAGAACAGTTGAACTTGCTACAGAAGTGTAGGTTAACGATTCAAACCAAAGGATAAAATGAAAGGCTAAGAAAATTCCAGCAGCACTAGCTAACATCCAATCCATTTTTTTTACCTTCGTAAGCTCCATACGATATTTCATTAAAAACAAAGGAAGCATTAAAAGTACAGAAAACATAAGCCGATAAAAAGCAATGATAGCTGATTCCGCAGTGGCAAGCTTAACAAATATAGCCGATGACGAGACTGAAACCACACCGATTGCAATAACAAAGTAAGGATTTATTTTGGGTTGTTTCATGTTGGTTCCTTTCTATAATCAATGATAAAATGTTTATATCTATTGTACGATATTTCCAAGAAATCTGAGTAAACAATCTTTCCTGTAAATCGATTGGAGAGTGACGGCCCCGTGGAATGGAGTATCAGCCTCTTAGAATGGCAAATTCTCATGAAATTAGGGATTTCCGCTTTATTAGGACTAATAATTGGCTTAGAGAGAGAAATAAAACGAAAACCAGTTGGCTTAAAAACAAGCCTTGTAATCTCTATAATCAGCTGTCTCCTTACAATTGTTTCTATTGAATCAGCTTATAGCTTTCCTGGAAGCGACCAAGTGAATGTTACGATGGATCCCCTGCGTCTTGCTGCACAAATTGTATCAGGTATTGGGTTCCTTGGTGCCGGCGTTATCCTCCGCCGTGACAATAATAGTATATCAGGGCTGACAACAGCCGCCATTATCTGGGGAGCAGCGGGAATCGGAATTGCTGTTGGTGCTGGATTTTATATCGAAGCTATTGTTGGCGTCATCCTATTAATCATTAGTGTAGAATTTGTTCCTTCGTTTATTGCAATGATAGGACCTAAGCAATTACGCCAGAAAGAAATATTGCTTAAACTGACCATTAAAAACAAAAATGATATTTCTGCTGTTATGGAGCGCATTGATGCAGAAAACATTACTGTCAAGAATGTTCGAATTAAAGACAGAGGAGAAGATAACCACCTTCTTCAATTAAGAATTCTTATCCACCAAAGACAGAAAACCACCGAAATCTATTACACGGTCTCTACATTTAAAGAAATTTCAGCAGTTGAAATTGAAAGTTTATAACGAATTCTTTAACCTCCAATGCATCAAACTTGGAGGTTATTTTATTTTTCTCGAATTATTAATCATATTCTATTGACTTTTCTCTGTTTTCCGATAAAATAATTCTTGTACATCAAACGGGGGCTTAGCTCAGCTGGGAGAGCGTTTGGCTGGCAGCCAAGAGGTCAGGGGTTCGATCCCCCTAGTCTCCATACTTTAAAACCTTTGCGCAGCAAGGGTTTTTTTCTTTTTTACCCCTTTCCTCTTTCTACTCGAAAATCATTAAAGTCCACAAAAGTTCACACAGATTCACATTTGATTTTCATTGTTAACTTTTATTTGTGCTTTTCGATCTCTTTTTCATACGAGGAAACGGCCTCTTTATCCGCATTAGGATATAAATGTGCATAATATCGTAGGGTCGTTTCCACATCCTTATGCCCTAAGCGTTGTTGAACAAGCTTTGGAGATGCACCGTTTTTAATGAGTAAACTTGCATGTGTATGTCGCAAATCATGAAACGTAATTTTCCTTACGTTTGCCTCTTTCATTAATCGATACAATTCTCGTCTCACATTGGAAGGATTCAAGAACCCACCATTCATCGTTGGAAAAACGAGATCCAAATCATGCTGATAGGCCTCACCAAACCGCATTTTCATTACCATTTGTTTTTCCTTGTGTTTCTGAAGCTTTTGGATGAGTGACGAAGGCAGGGTGACGGTTCAGTAACTTTTTTCTGTTTTCGGAATCAGTTCTGGATTTCCTTTTTCATCATACGAAACACTTCGAGTCACCGTCACCTCCCCTTTTTCAAGATCCAGATTGAACCAAGGTAAGGCAAGCCCTTCTCCTTCTCGTAACTCTGTACTCAACGTAAAATCATACATCACGTCTTTAAATTAATTTTTCAACCGAAACCTTTAATACTCCTCTCTTCAGCTTTATCTTCATCTAAATCCGAATATTAAAATGAATCCGATGTAAATCTAGTTTCAGATTTAGATACTCGGTAGTAATCTCTATACTGTTGTATTTATTTAAAAATCAGAGCCTTAGGTGAAAGACAAATCACTGTCTTCTAAAGCTAATACCCACTTCAATTAAATAAAATATGTATACCTTAGTCGTTACCGATCAGTTGAATTATGTTAACTAATATACCTGATATCCATCCCAACCGAAAACCAGGCTTTCCCACTGTACATATGTTTTTTTGTTATACCGACTTCCTGCTCTCCCTCCCTTCGTTAACCAAATAATTCATATATCACTTAACAATGAACTGATACTTTCTTCTACATAAAAATAGAGATTCCCTTTATAAATTACACTTGACGAGATAACGATATATCGTTATTATTCATTTAACGATATATCGTTATTAAAAAGAAAGAAGGGAATTCTGATGAAATTATCAGATCAATATTATTTAGAATCTGCTCCGATTCGAAAATCCATTGCACATTTGTCGATCCCCATGATGATTGGTATATCTGTTACGACTGTTTATAACATGTTAAATATCTTTTTTATTGGTTTATTACGAAACACAGATATGCTTTCCGCTATTACACTGGGACTTCCGATTTTGACATTACTAATGGCATTCGGTAGCCTGTTTGGGGTTGGTGGAGGTTCATTCGTTTCGCGTTTAATCGGGCAGAAGGAACCTGAGAAAGGAAAGAAAATTGCGGGCTACACTTTCTATGGAAGTATAATAGCTGGGTTGGTCATCGCACTCCTTGCATTTCTGTTCATTGACCCTATTGTCCATCTGTTGGGCGCAGATGCAGCTACCTTTGAGTATACAAAGAACTATGCGCTTATCTTGTTTGCTGGCGGTTTTGTTATTGTTCTTAACTTTTCTTTAGAACAATTGGTTCGCTCAGAAGGAGCTTCCAGAGTGTCCATGTACGGCATGCTTATTAGCACCTTGCTAAGTTTATTGTTTGATCCATTATTTATATTAATTTTAGGTTGGAATGTCGCAGGAGCAGCCTTTGCCATGGTACTGGCTAATTTAGGTTCGGTGATTTATTATGTTTACTTTTTAGAAAAGAAAAGTGCCCACTTAAAAGGATTTATAAAACACCTGAAAATTCCCATTCAAAATCAATTGGAGATATACAAAATAGGAGTATCTGAGCTGGTGTCATTTGTTTTTATGATTGTCACGACATTGTTATTAAATCGTTTTGCCATTGAGTATGGAAATGATGTGTTAGCTAGTTTTGGTGTGGCCTCAAGAATCGTCCAGATACCGGAGTTTTTATCTATGGGCTTGTTTTTAGGGATGATTCCATTCTTTGCAACCAACTTTGGGAGTAAAAATTTTGACAGACTCAATGCAGGAATAAAACAATCGGCTTTATGGGTTGGAATGATTTCTGTGGTCTTCCTTGGCCTTGTTTATGTTTTTAGAGAGCCTATATTCAAACTGTTTTCAAATGATGTTTCTTTATTAAGTATAGGAACTTATATAATGGCAACCATGCTCATTTCAGCTGTATTTAATGGGTTCACAGAGTTATTCATGGGTGTATTTCAAGCTACTGGTCAGGGGACATTCTTGACGATTATGTCTGTTATGAAAGGTGTTTTATTTATTCCGGTGATTATTCTATTACATCATTTGTTTGGCTTACATGGGGTAATTTGGTCACTGGCAATTACAGAAGTTATTACCTGCTTGATGGGAACGATTTTATTTATTTTGTTCAAGAGAAGGGTAAGTCATCTAAAAATGAAACCGGAATTGGTATAGTTATTATCTAGGCTTGCTAACAGGAATATCTCAACGGTAACGTGCATCAATCCATGAAAAATAAAAAACAGTCTTTATGTTAAATCTATTTTTACAACTTGGAAGTACGGGAAGATGGCGTTATAGAAAATCAGCAGGTCATTGAATTAGCCGAAACATACCTTTTAATAATAGGTGAGATTAACCAAGCAACTTTATTACCCCGTTAAAAAAATTTCAGGAGGTTTTACAATGGTCAAAAAAAACGATTTTTCTCAACATCCTTTTTTCGAAGGGCAAAGTCATTTTCAATCTAATAACTTCTTTACAGGCAAAGGAACCGGAGTAGATGATAATGGTAAACGTTTTTTCAGGCGTGGTGATATCAAAATCGTCTTGTTAAAATTATTACAAGAGCAGCCAAGACATGGATACGAACTAATCAAGGTACTTGAAGAAAGGTTCAAGGGACTTTATTCTCCTAGTCCAGGATCCGTCTATCCCACACTTCAGATGCTTGAAGATCAAGAACTTGTTAATATAATCAAGGAAGGGAGAAAAAAAGTTTATCATCTTACGGATGACGGGCAAACCTATTTAGAGGAACACAAAAACGAGGACCCCTTTAACTCAAAAATGAATATGTTTGAAAATATAGATCTAAATGAAATGATGGTCTTAAGATCTGAAATCCAAAGTCTCTACCATGAATTTTTTTTAATAGGCCGGTTGGCATTGGAAAACCCTAAAAAAAGGAACAACTAGAAAAGTTACTCGAAAAAACACGGAAAGAACTTTCGAACATTGCTAAAGACGATGAAGAAAATACAGATGAACAATAAGTGACAAAATATAAATAAATGGGATACTGCCAAACATGAAATTCATTGTTCCATCTTTTCCTTTTTTTCTAATGAATGAAATACGCTAAATGTTTTCAAGACTTTATTCGTTTCTTCTTTGGTAATATCGATAATAGGAGTTTATGTAAACTAGGTTGTTGGGAAAATTACATTGATGTAATGGCTAAAGCTAAAAGCAATAGACCAATTAGACCAAACCCGAAAAACATAACAATTAAAGCTAATATCTTGCCGAATAGACCGATATTCACTTTAATCATAATATACGCACCAATTATGACACCGAAGAGTCCTGCCGTAATCCAATAGGTATCTGCAAATCTACTATTAAAATCTACTAATTTCTCTGTAAAATAGATGTATAAAAAGCTAACTTGATAGAAAAAAGATAATACTAAAAGGACAAACCATACTTTAATCTTGTTCATTTGTACCCTCCTGTTTAAAATAAACGGTGCTTTTTACTATCATATTACACTAATAGCAACAATCTTAAAAAAACGCTGCAACTAGGCAGCGTTTCAACTTATTCAATAGACTATACGTTTGATTCTTCTCTCGAGCGTGTATTCCCTTTATAGATAAAATAAAGTGCAATAATCATAAATAGTATGGCGAAAACACGTTTACTATCTATTTCTATGACTAAACTATTGAACCATCCAAAATGATCAATCAGTACACCAATGACAAGTTGACCAGCTATTCCAGAAATATTAGTTGCGATAACCCCAATTCTTGGAACGGTCATGACAGTCAGTAGTAAATACATGGTGCCTAAAAACGCTGCACTTAATTGCCACGTAGGTGCTTCTAAAAGTCCAAGCACATTACCTCTTCCAAAAAAGATAATGAAAATGGTCAGAAACATTGTTCCAGTGAGAAAGGTTAAAAATGTTGTTTCAATTGTTCCAGCTTTTCGACTAAATGTACCATTTATAGATGATTGTGCACTTAATGTAATGCCGCCAATCAATGTAAATAAAATCATAAATAACCCCATAATTGTCTACCTCCTAGTTGATTAATATGAGTGCAATAATCATTGAAATAACTGCAAATATCTTTTCTTTATTAATTCTAGTTTTTTTACTACCTAACCACCCAAAGTGTTCAATAACCATACTCATGACTAATTGTCCGATAATTACAGCAACCATCGTTATACCAACACCAACATATGGGACACTAACAACAATGGAGGTTAAATAAACAACACCTAAGACGCCTCCAAGTAATGACCATTTAGGTGCTTCTAATGTATAGGAAAGCCTTCCTTTTCCAAAAAACAGCCATAATAGACCCATGATAATTGAACCCATAAAAAGTTATAAAAACTTGTTTCTATTTGTCCAATTGTTTTTCCTAATTCAGCATAGATAGCTCCTTCAAAGCTAAGTGCTGCTCCAGCTAATAGAGCCAGTATATAAAATATAAAGCGCATCAATAGCATCTCCTTTTTGTATAACTATATATCTAGAAAAATAGATATAAATAGGTAAAAAAACAGAAATCAATAGATATTAGATCTCTGTCCTAAAATAATTAGCTACCTGTTGAAGAAATTCCTCATTACGTCGATAGTAAGTCCATTGTCCATGACGAATTGATTCAAGGAGACCAGCTTTTTGCATCATGTTTAAGTAGCTGGAAACCGTGGATTGAGAAACCTTGGCTTTTTCTTGAATATCCCCAACACATACTCCACCTTTGTAGCTTACCTCCTTTGGCAGGTGAGCGCCTTGTTTTGGAAAGTGTTTCTCGGGTTCCTTTAACCACTCAAGGATGCGGAGTCTTGTTTCGTTAGATAATGCTTTGAATACATCAATAGGTTCCATGTGCGTAATTATAAATACTGATTTCTCAATATGTCAAGGTGAACAGGTATTTTGCGGCCATTAGAAGAAAGAAAGAAAAACAAATAATCCCCACCTAGACGTAAGTAGGGATTATTTCAGTTACTAGAGAAAGCACATAATAGGTTTTTTATTTTGCTTGAATGAAAACACCTTTTTCATGTGAAAAAGCTTTGAAGCCATAAATGCCATGGTAAGAACCAAGACCGCTGGTATTCACACCGCCAAATGGTAAATTGTACTCGCTAAAATGGACCACAACATCATTAATGGATGCATTACCAGATGTTGTTTGATTCACAACTTTATCAATGACTTTTTGATTAGAACTGAATACATACAAAGCAAGTGGTTTATCTCGCTCATTAATATAATCAATTACTTCATCTAGTTCATCGTAATTAAGTAAAGGTAAGATTGGTGCGAAGATTTCCTCTTTCATGATGTCCATATCAGGCGTAACTTTCTTCAATATCGTAGGAGCAATGGTACGGTCGTATGCGTCAAATTGTCCGCCGAAGACAATCTCTGCACCTTTGCTAATGGCATCATCGAAAAGGGCTTTAACCCGGTTAAAGTTACGGTCATTTACGATTTGTGTGAATTTGTTTCTGTCAGCCGTGCCATCTTCGGCTAAGAATCCAGCCTGTACCACAGCTTGTAAATGGTTGGTGAATACTTCTTGCTGTTCTTCTTTGATGAAAATATAATCAGGAGCAACACAGGTTTGTCCCGCATTCACAAATTTGCCTACTGCGATTTTTTTAGCTGCATCCAGCAAGTCGTATTCGTTATCAATGATGGTTGGACTTTTCCCCCCAAGTTCGAGCGTTACAGACGCTAAATGCTTTGCAGCAGCCGTCATAACGATTTTGCCTACATTCGTGCTTCCAGTGAAGAAAATATGGTCGAAAGGCTGGTCGAGAAGCTCTGTCGCTACATCAACCTCTCCTTCAAAGATTGCCACTTCTCTCTCATCAAATGCTTCACGAATGATTTTAGCCGCGATCTGGCTTGTTTTCATGGTGAAATCAGATAGTTTGATGATTGCGTTGTTACCTGCTGCAATGGCTGCGGCAAGCGGTGCCATCGTTAACATGAATGGATAATTCCATGGTCCAAGTATTAAGCAAGTCCCTTTTGGTTCATAATTTAAATAGCCTTGTGCTTCAGCATTTAAAGAAGAACCTACTACTTTAGGAGCCATCCACTCATCAAGGTGGTTAATATTATCTTTAATCGCTTTAATTGTTCCAAGAACTTCTACCTTTTTCACTTCAGTGTAAGGTTTACGGACATCTAGCTGTACGGCTTCGATAATCTCTTCCTCGTGTGCTGCGATAACTTCTAAAAATCGATTAAGTTTCGCTTTTCTTTGCTCTGAGGTCGATGCACGCATAACTCTTTGGTGTTTCTTTTGACTTTGAAATACGCGTATTATTTCTTCTTTTATCTGAATATCCATTCTTACATTCTCCTCCTCAAAACTATATATCGAAATGTAATAGCCTAACATTTGCTTTATTTATCCCTCAAAATTATTATAGATTTTTAACGAGGACTAATAAAGACAACATCAGCGTCTATGTACGTTACCGTATATTTGCGAAGAGTCTGTTCAATATAACATGCTAGGAGGTCCTTTTTGTGTCGTCACATTATGAAAAGCCAAGTAAGGAAATCACCCCTTCAAAAATAAAGTCCGCTTTATTGTCCTTACTTAGAGAAAAGGACATTCGTCATATTACTAGTACAGAAATAGCTGAGCAGGCATCTGTCAGCAGAGGAGCGTTATATAATTACTATGAAGATAAG
>NZ_AJTN02000044.1 GCF_000305495.1 Peribacillus psychrosaccharolyticus ATCC 23296
TGTAGAGTAATTTGCGGAGTTTTTTCATAGACAGAAGCAAATAGATCCTTAAATTTCGCAGGTCCATTTGGCAGAGAGAACTCGTCAAAGACCCAGGCACTAATATATTTAGTCGCCGTCAGCATGTACAGCCAATGCTTTAGGCTTGAGTGGATAATGACGTTGCCAAGTGCTTGAACCTTATCGATATGTGGGGACTCTTTATCAATCAAGTAAAAGACCTTTTTATTCGGGTGATTCTCACGGCAATATTTAAAGAATGCATAGCCGTTATCTTCAGCCTGATCTGGACGTTCGCTGACAAGCCAGACTTCTTGTCCCACATATCGCAGCTTCACCGGCAGGCTTAGCAGACTGAGACCAATTTTCATGAACGTATTACGAATTTTTTTACAGGCTATTATTCCTTTACGCAAGGGTGCTGAAACCTTCCAGGATGTTGAGTCTGCAATTGGGTATCGTTTTACCTTTTTATTAAGCTTTTTACTTCGGTTGAACCAGTACCGTTTCCCCCGCATTAAACGTAGATAATAAATTCCCTCCGTGTAGTATTCAGCACGAATCATTTGAACAAATGGAATATATCCATCCAGGTCCATTTGAGTTAAGGTGGGGTCATCAATATCGAGAAGAACTTCTCTAAACAACTTAAGCACGGCTTCTTGCTCAGAAAAAGGGAGCAGTTCTGCGAATGCTTTCGTATCAGCCAGTTTGAATAGCTTTCTAATCAATGAACGTTTATATAAAACGAGGAATTTTCTTCGTTCCACGTTATTTTTTGAAAGTAGCAGATGGCTGATTACAGCCACTTCTTCTTGAACCGATTCTACGTCCACTTTGTTGGGAAATTGATAGCCGCTCTCGATCGTTTTGAATGAAAGAGGTTGCTGAAATAAATCAAAATATAAGTCTATAAGCATAGGACGATCAAGTTTACTTATATCAAAGTTCTCGAACGACGAGAGTATCGACTTTTTAATAACTTTCAGTCCACTAATATTTTCATAACTTGCCTGAAATAAATCTTCCCGTTTAAAAATGCTGCGCTTTGCTTGTTTAGGGGTTAATTGTAAGAAGTCAACATCGCTTGAGAGATTTGAAAGGATCGAAGTAAGAAACCCTTTATCAAAACGGATATCTTGGTCCACAAATAACAGATATTCTGCTTTGATATCCTCTAATGTAAGAACCTTTTCAGAACTAAGGGTAATTGTCTGAACATCAGCAAATAGCTCACGTTTGGTTAACTCCTCGTCTTTTTGTAAAAATAGTACACACAGATTCATTAGTAATCTCCTTCTTTTTATGCAGGGCGATACTCCCCGGCCTTGAACTGAAAAAAGGAAAGGAAGATTCTTTAACGAAACCTTCCAATCCCTCTAATTTATCTATTCATCGCATGATTTGACGTAAGTTATTTAGCTTTCTTAACGGTTTTGTCAACTTCCAGGAAATACTAGAAAGCATTTTATCCTGCGTATTTTTAATCTCAAGTAACTGCTTACCTTCGAGGTACCAAGTCTTACGAGAAATTTGAAGTTTAATATATTCGATGGCCAAATCATACTCACGCTTGGAAATTAGACTTACAACTGGATACTCAAACTTATAATATTTCTGAATAATATTTGGATTATACCCCTCAATAACCGGAGTCATTTTTTCAAGAAGAAAAACTTTCTTTTCATATGGAAGGGAATTAAAACCTGGATTTATTAATTTCCAAAACAGTGACCGAAGCGCATTGATCTGGAAGGTTTGGTATTGTTCTGCTGTTAACAATGACTTAACAAGCATTGCTGCTTTACAGTCGTTAAGCATCGTTGGCTCCATGTCTTGTTGAGTCATTGATGGATTGGTTTCATCATCCCGAGTCCGGTAAAGATAAATGGTCTCTGGAATGTAGCTGAATTTCTTGGCGAGCGTGAACAGCTGCATATCATAGTATTTATCTTCACCATTTTTCATACCTTCCACAAACTTCAGCTGATTTTCCTTCATGAAGTCAGTTCGAACTAGCTTCAAATAGACGGCTGTTTTAACCTGAAGGAAAAAAGGTACCTCATCAATATTTACATTGAAGTAACTTTTCTTCATCAGATAATCTCGGAACGTGATATGGAACCATTGATGTCCGGTTGGGTTGCTGTCATTAAAGCTGATCATTCTTCCCATCACGAAATCTGATTCCCATTCCTCCGCGACACGATATAATTTTTCATAGGCATCAAATGGAATATAATCATCCGGATCAAGGAAAATAGTATATTTACCCGTGGTGTGCTGCATGCCGACATTTCGAGGCGTACCAGGGGCACCTGAGTTTTTGGGAAGGGTCATTAATTTAACATTTTCATAGTCCCGCTCATAACGTTCGAGAATCGCAAGTGTCCCATCTTTCGAACAATCGTTGACCAAGATAATTTCGAGATTCGTAAATCCGATGGTTTGATTTAATAACGAGTTAAATGCTTCATCAATATACTTTTCTACATTATAAATTGGTAGAATAACCGATATATATGGTTGGCTCATGGTGCAGGTATCCTCCTTGTCATGCATATGCTTAAGCGTTAACAGGCTCTTTCAATAGCTCTTCTAAGAACACACGGACATCTTCACCGATTTCCTCGTTTTGGAGAGCAAATTCGATCGTTGTCTTCACAAAGCCGAGTTTTTCACCAACATCAAATCGTCTGCCTTCAAACTCATAAGCATAAACTTTATCATGCTCATTCAAAGCTTGAATCGCATCAGTAAGTTGAATCTCTCCACCTGCTCCAGCTTCTTGTTTAGCCAAGTAATCAAATATTTCTGGAGTCAATACATATCTTCCCATAATCGCTAAATTCGAAGGAGCTGTTCCTTCCTTAGGTTTCTCAACAAAGTTCGTAACCTCATAGCTTCGTCCATCTTGAGTTGCTGGGTCAATAATTCCGTAGCGATGCGTTTCGTTAGCTGGCACTTGCTTTACACCAATTACAGAAGAACCCACCTCATCGTATTGAGTCATCAATTGACCAATACCTGGGGTCTCACTTTGTACAATATCATCACCTAGAAGGACGGCGAAGGGTTCATCCCCAATGAACGTACGTGCACTTAACACAGCATGGCCAAGTCCCTTTGCTTCCTGTTGGCGAATATAGTGAATGTTAGCCAGATTGGAAGAATATTGAACCCTCTCAAGCAACTTGTCTTTTCCTTTTTTATCTAACTCCATTTCAAGCACAGGTGCACAGTCAAAATGATCTTCAATTGCACGCTTATTCTTACCTGTCACAATGATGATATCCTCGATGCCTGCTGCGACTGCTTCTTCAACAATATATTGGATAGTAGGTTTATCAACGATTGGGAGCATTTCTTTTGGCATTGCCTTTGTCGCGGGTAAAAACCTCGTACCAAGTCCCGCCGCGGGGATTATTGCTTTTCTTACTTTTTTCAAATTTCATTCCTCCATCAATTTCGTATGTTCTTTTTATTATTTTAAAATATTAAATAATCGTATTTAGTTTTAGAATAAATCCATTATAAACTTTTAATATATCAGAAAAAACGGTCTAAATCCTTGTTTATTTTAAAATTTATTAGTAATCATACTTTCACGATTTCCAATTTAACATAGACTATAAATGTTATTTTAACATACCATTTAACCTAAATAATTAGTAAATATTCCTACAATTCTTACTAGATAACTTGTAAAAATACCTGCCTGTCAATGTATAAAGCGCTTTCTGGATAAAAGAATCATAAACAGGTAATAATTCCTTTATTAACTGATTATAGGGAGCATAATTCTTTAAACTGATTGGTATTTCCTTAAAATATTGGGGAATAAACAATTTAAAAGTCGTAGGTAAATAGTAATGGTTTTAGAGAAGAAATTTAAAATAAAACAATAAAAAACCCTGCATTCCCATGCAGGGTTCTGACTGTCAATACTTTTGTAAAAGTCCCAATTGTGCCGTTTTGCCTTCGTTTTGAACCCGCTCTCCGCAGGTGGGTGCTCGGTTCTCGGCTTTTGTAAGTCCTCTCGAAGGAGGCTTTTACGCGGCCTGGAAACATTGGCTCCCGTAACTATAAGTGTTCGGTCAAAACTTATAGGTTAAAGAACGAACACATCAGGACTTTTACTGTTACAAGTAGTTTATCATATTGCACTCCACTCTTTCAAGAGTGAGATACTAGTAAATTAATCTTGTTTTTTCGTCAAAACTGACAAACTTAAGTCTCTTAACTGGGCCTTACTTACCTGACTTGGTGCGTCTGTAAGCGGGTCGCTTGCACTTGCTGTTTTCGGGAAGGCAATTGTGTCACGTAGATTTGTACGGCCGGCAAGCAGCATAACAAGTCTATCTAACCCAAGCGCAATTCCACCATGCGGCGGTGTGCCGTATTCAAAGGCATCCATCAAGAAGCCGAATTGTTCTGCTGCTTCTTCTTGTGTGAATCCAAGTACTTCGAACATTTTTTCTTGAATTGGACGTTCAAAGATACGTAATGATCCTCCGCCAAGCTCGTAGCCATTCAGAACCAAGTCATACGCTTGTGCGCGGACATTAGCTGGGTCAGTTGACAGCATATCGATATCTTCACGGAAAGGCATTGTGAATGGATGATGGGCTGCAGAATAGGTTCCCGCTTCGTCATCATAATCGAACAACGGCCAATCTGTTACCCAAAGGAAATTGAATTTGCTTTCGTCAATAAGGTTGCGTTCTTTACCCAGCTTGATGCGAAGCGCACCAAGAGCATCTGCAACAATACTTTTCTTATCAGCAACAAATACAATGATATCTCCTACTTCAGCATCAACGATTTGTGCCATTTGTTTTTGATTGTCTTCTGTGAAGAATTTAGCAATAGGACCTTTCATGCCGTCTTCTTCAATCTTCAACCAAGCAAGACCTTTCGCACCATAAATGGCAGCAAATGCACCTAATCCATCCATATCTTTACGAGAATAATCAGCTGCAGCACCTTTGATGTTCAATGCTTTAACTTGACCGCCTTTTGCTACTGCTCCAGAAAAGACTTTGAAGTCACAGCCTTCAGAGAACTCAGTAAGGTCGATTAATTCTAATCCGAAACGAGTATCTGGCTTATCTGAACCAAAGCGGCCCATTGCTTCATCATACTTCATACGCGGCAGCGGAAGTGTGATATCGATTCCCTTCACTTCACGCATAACTTTTTCCATCATTTCTTCTGTCATTGAAATGATATCATCTTGACTCATGAAGCTTGTTTCAATATCAATTTGCGTGAATTCAGGCTGTCTGTCAGCACGTAAATCTTCATCACGGAAACAACGAGCGATTTGGTAATAACGTTCAATACCTGATACCATCAGCATTTGCTTGAATAACTGCGGTGATTGCGGTAACGCATAAAATTCACCTTCATGCACACGGCTAGGTACTAGGTAATCACGTGCGCCTTCTGGAGTGCTCTTAGTTAAAATTGGTGTTTCAACGTCAAGGAATCCAGCACCGTCAAGGTATTCACGAACTGCTTTTGTTGTTTGGTGACGCATCTTTAATGTTTCAAACATCATCGGACGACGAAGATCCAAATAGCGGTATTTCAAACGAATGTCCTCGGATACTTCTGTACGGTCTTCAATTGCGAAAGGAGGTGTTTTCGCTTCGTTTAAAATCGTAACTTGTGTTGTATCTACTTCAATACCCCCGGTTGGGATATTTGGATTAATGTTTTCTTCATCACGTGCACGCACAACACCTTCAATAGAAAGAACGTATTCACTACGGATTTTCTCAGCAATAGCCAGTGCTTCGCTTGATGTATTTAAATCAAACACGACTTGAACGATACCTGAACGGTCGCGTAAATCAACAAAAATAACTCCACCAAGATCGCGTCGTTTTGACACCCATCCTTTTAATGTTACTTTTTCTCCAATTGCTTGCTCTGTGACTTCTCCACAGAAATACGTTCTGCCATACATATTATTTTCCTCCTAAGGACTGCTGTGATTTAAATTGCTCTATAAAGGTGGCAAGTTCCATTTCAACCTGTTCACCGGTAGTCATGTTTTTCAGATTAATAATTTGTTTCTCCAGCTCATCGTCGCCAAGTACCGCTACAAATTTAGCCTTTAAGCGGTCTGCTGATTTAAACTGAGCTTTCACTTTACGATCTTGGTAATCTTTCTCGACCGTAAATCCTGCTTTACGAAGCTGATAGGCAAGCTTAACGGTATAATCTTTCGCCGCTTCACCCATGGAAACCAAGTAACAATCAATGCCTTCTTCAATTGGAAGCTCGACATTTTCTGCTGCAAGCGCTGAAATCAAGCGCTCAATGCTCAGTGCAAATCCGATTCCCGGTGTGCCCGGTGCATCGCTGCCGCCGATTTGCTCAGCCAAACCATTGTAACGACCGCCGCCGCAAAGAGTCGTGATCGAGCCGAAACCTTCCGCCTCACTCATGATCTCAAATGCCGTGTGATTGTAATAATCCAGTCCGCGTACAAGCGTTGGATCAATGACAAAATCAATATCAAGATCAGTCAAATGCTTTTGTACTTTTTCAAAATACACACGAGACTCTTCGTTTAAGAATTCAATGATCGATGGTGCGCTGGCCATCAATTCGTGATTGTGATCCTTCTTACAATCCAGAATTCGAAGTGGATTTTTTTCAAGACGGTTTTGACAATCTCCGCAAAACTCGTTAATCCGTGGTTTAAAGTGATCCACTAATGCATTGCGGTGAGCCGTACGGCTATCGCTGTCACCAAGGCTGTTGATCACAAGCTTCAGTTTCTTTAAGCCCAGCTCTTTGTAAATTCCCATTGCTAGTGAAAGAACTTCTGCATCAATTGCAGGATCCTTGCTGCCAAGTGCTTCAATACCAAACTGAACGAACTGACGGAAACGCCCTGCCTGCGGACGCTCATAACGGAACATAGGTCCAATATAGTATAATTTGACCGGCTGATTTGCATTGCCGAACATTTTATTTTCAAGATAAGAACGGACAACAGAGGCTGTACCTTCTGGGCGAAGCGTTAAATCACGATCCCCGCGGTCCTTGAACGAATACATCTCTTTTTGAACAATATCCGTTGTATCACCGACACCGCGCAGAAATAATTCTGTATGCTCAAAAATTGGTGTACGGATTTCTTTGTATTGATAACGACGGCAAATTTCGCGTGCCGTTTGTTCAATATACTGCCAAACTTCCGTTGTGCCTGGAAGCAGATCCTGTGTACCTCTTGGAATTTGAATAGACATGTGTATTACCCTCCTTATAAAAACAAAAAACTCCCGTCCCTTGTAACGAATACGCTACAAGGGACGAGAGTTTGAATATCCCGTGGTGCCACCCTAATTGAAGCCAAATACAGCTTCCTCTTAAAAGCAGTTAACGCCTGCCTACGTCCATCTCCTACTAAAATCATTTTTCAGAGCGGAGCCTACTGAGTGTTCGTTCATCAAGACAGCATGTAGATACGCTTTCAGCAAAAGCCGCATATCTTCTCTTTACACGTGTATTCCTTGACTACTCTTCTCGATCATGGGCTAAATGTTTTCATTTAGATACTTTTATAATCATACGGAGTGAACGGCAACTTGTCAAGCGTTTAAAAAGGTCAGCGCCCGCCAATTTTTTTCTTTAATTTGTTCACTTCGCGAAATGTCAGGCCAAACTCTGACGCAAGCTCAATTGTGCTCGAGTCTCCCTGTTCACGTTGAATAAAGTCATGGAAATCCACACCAAGAAGCTGATTAACACCTTTTACACTGGTCTGGTTTTTTTCACTGAATTTCATTCCTAGTCCCCCTTATGATATCTTAGTTTTAGTTTGTCCCGTTTTTGGTGATTTTTTTCAGACTAAGAAGGGAATTTTTTTATAATGGAGAATTTATCCTAACAAAGGAGGTGTTTGTTTGAGAAAATCGGTACTCATTTTGGTTTTGATGTTTATGTGTTTTTCTCAAATAACGCCTGTTAAAGCGGAACTTGAGGCAGAAGTTACCATCAATACCGATTATATAAATGTTCGAGAGGGACCAGGCTTAGAGTTTCCGCTGGTAAAGAAAATTTATCGTGGAGAAGTGTATCCAGTTGTCTCAGAGAACAACCAGTGGATTGAAATTATGCTTGGTTCTAGTACGACGGGTTGGGTTGCCGAGTGGCTGATAGCGAGAGGAGCTGACCCGGCTGATGCTAAAGCCTTGAGCATGATCAGCGGCAATGGTGTACAAATTCGTTCAGGCCCCGGCAAAGACCAACAGCCGGTCGGTAAGCTTGCCAATGGCACAGCTGTTGAAGTGATTGGTCAAAAAGACGAATGGCTGGAGATAAAAGCAGAAGGCCTGACGGGTTGGATTTCCTCGGTCTATGTTGAACAGCCAGCAGCGGCTCAAGAAACAGGTCAAATTATTACTAACAATACGACCGTCTATTCAGATTCCTCAGATAGCAGTACCGTGCTTGGCAAGGTTCATAAACGTGGGGTTTCAATCGTAAGCAAGACAAAAAAATGGGTAGAAATTTCTTATCCAAATGGCAGCGGATGGGTTGAATCTCGCCATATTTTATCTGACAGCAGTCCCTTGGCAGAAGTGACAGCTTCGAGTCTTATTGTTCATAAAAAAGCGGAGCTGGATTCGAAAAAGGTCGGTACGGTGAAAAAAGGCCAAATGTTTGCTGTGATTGCTGAAGAAAATAACATGGTAAAAATTCAGCTGTCATCCAAGAAGTCCGGCTGGATTCCGCTTTGGTTTGTAAAACGTAATCATGTCAGGGTAAAAAAAGAAGACATCGAAAAAGTGAAGCACAGCGAAATTGTTATTTTACATACAGGCACAGCATTACGGAATGCAGCGAATGTGGACGCGAAGGTAGTTCTTCGGCCGAAGCAAGGCGAACAGTTTCCAGTGCTTTCAATAAAAAATAATTGGTATCAGGTAAAACTGCCCAACGGGAAGAAAGCCTATGCGGCGGGGTGGATTGTCGAGATCAATGGGGAAGTGAAGCAAATTAAAAAGACTGGGTATGAGGCGTACTTACAGAATAAGCTAATTGTGCTGGATCCTGGACATGGCGGGAAGGATCAAGGGACGGCTGGGCTTCACGGAACACTTGAGAAAGATGTAACACTTCGAACGGTGCGGCTTGTTGCCGATAAGCTTGAAGCCTCTGGGGCAAAGGTGATTTTGACACGCAACTTGGATACCCATCTCGATCTTAATGACCGTGTTCGGATATCTCATCTTCATGCCGCCGATGCGTTTATCAGTTTTCATTATGATAGCACGATCGACCAAGTAACGAGCGGCATTACCACCTACTATTATCATGACTTTCAGGAACCACTCGCAGCCAATATTCAAGAGGCGCTGAGCCAGGACACTCAAGCAAAAAACCGCGGATCGCGTTTCGGTGACTACCATGTCCTCCGCGAAAACCGGCGAATGGCTGCCCTGCTCGAGCTCGGGTACATGAGCAACCCAACCGAAGAACGAACCATCAACAACAACCACTACCAAGAAACAATCGCCAACGCCATCTACACCGGCCTAGCCAAATACTTCAAAGAACACTAAAAACCAGCTGGATGGGCTGGTTTTTTGTTTGGATTGAGAAGAATGGGCCGCCAAAAAGGAGTATCTCACTTTTTATAACCCCGAACTTGAAAAACACGACTGAGTTAAACAGCTTGGTTTGGACGTCGCGAATCCTCTATTCTTCCCCAACTGCCTTTCATTCTGCCGCAACTCCGTTTTATTCTTCCCCAACGAGCAAACATTCTCCTTTAAGTCTGACTGTTTCTTCCCTACCTTGAATAGGCTGTCAAAAAGGAGTATCTCACTCTTTTAGATACCCTTTTATAACCCCGAACATGAAAAACGTGATCGACTGATTTAAACAGCTTAGTTTGTTGGTTTTAGACGTCGCGGATCCTCTATTCTTCCCCAACTACCCATCATTCTGCCGCAACTCGGTTTGATTCTTCCCGAACGAGCAAACA
>NZ_AJTN02000043.1 GCF_000305495.1 Peribacillus psychrosaccharolyticus ATCC 23296
TTTCTCGTCTGTTACGATACAATTAATAGTATCATAGCTTCGAACAGTTGTCAACTTCTGCGAAGTTTTACTGGTTTAAAACCGCCGCTCTCTTTGCGACTTCTTAATATTACTTCTATTTTTATTAATAGTCAACCCATTTATTAAAGTATTATAAAATACTTAAGTAAAACCTCTATAGATATTTATCCTAAGAAACTCCTGTAATTATACATCCCTGAATTTTGTTTTGTATTATATAGTAAGAACTGCTTTTCTTAAG
Organism: Peribacillus psychrosaccharolyticus ATCC 23296; assembly: GCF_000305495.1. Lineage (GTDB taxonomy): Bacteria > Bacillota > Bacilli > Bacillales > DSM-1321 > Peribacillus > Peribacillus psychrosaccharolyticus. Next base: position 263 of record NZ_AJTN02000043.1, read on the forward strand.
AACATTCCATTTCCGCTAATACATTTGTAAATAGCCACTTCTTCAGGTCTTTTTCAGGAACCCAAAACACAACATGACCTGTATCTCCCCAATCCATTTTTAATTCCTCACAAGTATCAACTGTAAGAAGATGCACCCATTCTCGTTCCATCTCATATTGGATCACTTCAACATGTCCAAAAAGCTTATGAACTGGTCTAAAGTATGTTTCATCAGTGTCTGAAACGAAATTCAACTGATGTTTTTTATTAAAGTCTTCCCACTTTACCCAGAAGTCCTGTTCCTCCTCTTCTAACGCTATCCATTCACTAGAAGGTATATCCCACTCAATTAATGTCATTAGGGAACAAGCAGGGAAGCACCCTTCTTTTTTCATTTTCTTTGGGTAATTGGTTCTTCTAAGAATAGAAGCATCTCCATTATAAAACAAAACTCGGCAAGCATCTTTTTGTGTTGGAAACCAATCTTCTTCATAAAGTGCCTCATTTGTCGAAGCAAAAAAGAAATAGAGCATCCCACTTTGCGGTACAGTTCTTTCTAAACTGAGCGGCATTTCAGGAAGTTCCGATAAATTCACCTGGCAAAGAAAAGAGAGCTGATGTTCTTCCTTTGCAGACCAAACAGGCCAATCGATGGATGGTGGAAGATCCGGCCTTCCTCCCATTTTAGATGATCCTATGGGAATGGTCTTTTCTTGCTTTACCCGCTTTGGCTTCAAACGAATAGAAGGTTTAATTCCTTGTTCGATAACTTCTTTATATTGTTCCAATCCACATTGCTGTAGCAGCTCAATAATTTGCTTTTTCAACTTTACCCCTCCATTTTGAATACTTTTATGAGCAGCTTTAAAGCAGGGCCAAATTGTAACTCAACTTAGTATGTAGAATCTGCTTATCTTTTTCCCTTTGTTTTTAATTGGGTTTGCTGTTTTTTAATTATGACTATACCACCGGCAGTTAATAGGCAGACTACACTGTGTATAATCAACAAGATCTTTACATCAGAATTCACATTCATCATAAACAGCCTTAACAATAATCCAGCCATAGAAGCAATAAATACATACCAAAGTAACTTCTCTCTTGATTTTAAGATTTCCATTCGAGTAGGATTTTGAGTTCTTTCCATAGATAGTTCTCCTTTATTCGCATATATGCGCTTAGTGTTATTTAACTTATTCGTAACTTCAATCTATTTTTCCTTTAACATTCATAAATTCAGTTCTTCAATTTAAATAAATTTTAAAAAAATACCATAAACTAATTGTTAAAGGTGGAGTGAGCTGATGAGAACGAAAGTCATATTTATAGTTCTATTCCTAATTGTATTTTCTGCAACCCAAGCCGAGGCATCCGTGTTTAGAGATACACGTGAAAATTATGAAAAAACAGGAAATGTAATCTGGGAAGTGAATACAAAGGAAAAAATAGTCGCCTTGACCTTTGATGATGGCCCTCATCCTATTTTTACACCGCAAATCCTTGATCTTTTGGCAAAATATAAAGCTAAAGCTACTTTCTTTGCAGCTGGTAATAAAGTAGAACGTTTTCCTGAGGTGTTAAAGAGGGTTGCTAAAGAAGGCCATGAAATTGCGAATCATACGTATAGTCACATATATAGCAGCAGAATCCCTGCTGAAAAATTGAAAGAGGAATTACTCAAGACAGATTCTATTATCAAAAATGTTACAGGACGACAGCCCACACTCTATCGTCCAGTTGGGGGCATGCATAACGATGTCATTATCGACACAGCTATTAAGAACGGTAAAACCGTCATCTTGTGGTCATGGCATATGGATTCGAAGGATTGGAGCAGACCACCCGCAGGGAAAATGTCAAAACAAATCATTACAGGCGTTAAACCGGGCAATATCATTCTTTTTCATGATTGGATAGGGAGTGAATATACCGAAACTTCACAGACGGTTGTGGCATTAGAAGATATTCTCAAATACCTTATAAAGAATGGCTATGAATGTGTAACCGTATCCGAAATGATGTACCGTTCATCAAATACACTTCCTGAGCCAATTGATCCTTATAATCTCAATAAAAAACAAACAGGCCTGTGACAGCCTATTTGTTTTTTTATTTATAGTCCTAATTTTTTCGCAATAATAACTTTCATGATTTCATTTGAGCCCGCATAAATAGGTCCAACTGCCACATCACGATAAAAGTGAGATATTCGGTATTCATCCATATACCCATATCCTCCATGAAGCTGCAGACAATCAGCTGAAATTCTCCGTGCCATGTCTGTAACCCACCATTTCGCCATAGATACTTCTGTGACAATATCCTCCTCGTTCATATGTTTACTAATTAAATCGTCTATAAAGGTTCGTCCTAGTTGAACTTGTGTAGCAATTTCAGCTAACTTAAACTGCGTGTTTTGAAATTTACTAATCTTTGTACCAAATGCTTCACGTCCCTTTACATATTCAATCGTGAGCTGAAGCATTTGTTCCGCCGCAACTTGTGCACCCAATGCAGCCATAATCCTTTCTTGCTGCAGCTTGTGCATTAAATAGTAAAACCCTTTTCCTTCTTCTCCAAGGAGATTCCCAGCAGGGATCACTACATCTTCAAAAATCAATTCTGCTGTATCTTGGCTGTGCTGCCCCATTTTCTTCAATTTTCTGCCGCGAGAAAAGCCTAGCGTATCGCCTTCTACTAAAAACAGGGATACTCCCTTATGTGCAGGAACCGCATTTGAATCTGTTTTACATGCAACCACGATTAAGTTGGCTAAAATTCCGTTTGAAATAAACGTCTTTTCTCCATTAATTATGTAGTGGTCTCCTTCTTTAACCGCAGTCGTTTTAATTTGAGCTAAATCTGATCCTGCTCCTGGTTCACTCATCGCAATCGCCGTAATGATTTGACCGTTGACACAGCCCGGGAGATATTTATGCTTTTGTTCTGCAGTACCAAACGTTGCTATATAAGGAACAACAATCGTGTTATGAAGACCAATTCCGCCTCCACCACCAACCCTTCCTAATTCTTCTGCTAAAATTATTGAAAAAGCAAAGTCTGCACCCAGTCCGCCGTACTCTTCATCTACCCAAGGACAAATAAATCCGTTTTTACCCATCTTGTCCCAGAATGATTGGGGAACCATTTGATTTTCTTCCCACTCTTCTGCATATGGTTTTGCTTCTTTTTCAAGAAACTTTCTAAGTGAATCGCGAAACATTAGATGTTCCTGAGTAAAATACGGCCGTTCTGTTTTAACGGGATTCCATGTTGCTGTTGTCATATTGTTTCCTCCTTTTAATGATTTCTTGAAGTATATATGCAACTTTTATGCCAAAAAATAAGAAGGCTATGACAAGCTTACTCCGAATAGAATTGTCCGTTTCTTTTTTAAAAGACAAAAATGTCCGGTATTCCGGACATTCTACATTTGGTGCTTTTTCAATTTTTCATACAGCACCGATCGACTTATGCCAAGAGTTTGTGCTGCTTTGGTTTTATTCCCACCCATTTTTATGAGTGCATTCTCTAATTCTTCACGTTCAATTTCTTGGATTACTCGCACCGATTCCCGAATAAAAGGCTGTTTAATCTGGAGATAATCCGGTAAATCCTTTATGCTGATTTTCCCAGTCTCTCTCATAACCATTGCTCGTTCGAGAGCATTACGTAATTCACGGATATTTCCGGGCCATCTATACTCTTTTAGACGTTCTATTACCTCTTCTTCCATCCCAGTAATCGTCATTTCAAGAAGGTGATTAAGTTGTTTTATCATGACATGAGCAAGAATAGGGATGTCTGTCTGTCGTTTTCTAAGTGCCGGCAAGGTAAAACTAATAACATTTAATCGATAATATAAATCTTCTCTAAACGTTTTATTGCGAATCATTTCTTCTAAAGGAGCATTCGTGGCCGATAGTAATCGAACATCCGCTTGAATTTGTTCATTGCTGCCCAATCGAAAAAAACCTTTACCTTCAATTACTCTTAACAGCTTAGCTTGCAGTGCCAAAGACATCTCGCCAATTTCATCTAGAAAAAGTGTTCCACCATGTGCTGCTTCCCACTTTCCCGTTTTGCCGCCTTTATCAGCTCCTGTAAATGCTCCTGATACATATCCGAACAGTTCAGATTCCAATAAATGTTCAGGAATCGACGCACAATTAATCACTATAAATGGTCCCTTTGATCGATTACTAGACTGATGGATGGCATGGGCAAACATTTCTTTGCCTGTGCCACTCTCCCCGCGCAATAGAACCGACGTTTTCTTTTTTGCTGCTTTTTCTTGCATGTTTTATTTAATTGTTTCAGTCCGGAATCACGAGTAATAATATCCTCCCAGACATACTGTGCTCTCTCGTGTATCCTCGCTGATCTCCCTTCCTCTTGGGCTGAATATTCTGATTTATTAACACATAAGATAACCTCCATCTGTTCACGTAAGTCCATGGTGGATTTTGATAAAGCTAAAACAAGGTCTCTTTGAGTTAATAATCCCGTAATCTTCTTCTCCTCATCTACAACTATTCCAGTACCAAAGGGAGAATTATTTATACCGGCTGCTTCAATTTTCATATCTGCAGGCAGTGACTGTACATCCTTAATTATATAGGGAGCAATGGGAGTATCTAGGGGGAACTCCTCAACAATAAGCTGCAAAAAGGCGCCGCGTGTAAAGACCCCTGCCAGTTTCCCCTCATGATCACCAATCGGAATGGTATTGTATCTCGTTGCGAGCATAAACTCTGCTGCGTCTTTCAGCGTAGCTGTTTTGGATAGATAGCTGTCTATCGTTTGCATTACATCATAAATTCTCACAGTTTCCTCCGTTCATTCCAAATATTTTTCGGTATTACGAGTATCGTAACGTGCCGTTATGCCACCGTCAAGCCAAAAAAATCCAAATTCTAACAAAAAAACCGAATACATTTTCTGCATTCGGTTTCGTGATTTTTTTATTATAATTGTATGGCTGGACCAAAAAATTCATAGTGAATCTGTTCTTGTGAAACACCCATATTTGTCAAAGCAGCGATCATGCTACGTAAGAAAGCAACTGGTCCGCAAAGATAGTAGTCTGTATTCATCTCATGTTCGAATTGACCTAAGAAGTCAGCATCTACATAACCGTGTTTACCAAAATGACGATCAGTTAAATCCTCGTCAGTCGGATTTGAATAAGCAAATGCTAAGCGATAATTAGTTAAAACTTCATTGTAAGAGTTCAATTCGTTTTTAAAAGCTTGAGCAGATCCATTTTGCGAAGCATGAATAAACGTGACGGGACGGCTCGGCTGTTGTTCAGCAACAGTTTGAATCATACTCATGAACGGCGTTATCCCAACTCCTCCACTAAGAAAGACAATCGGCTTAGCAGGTTGACCAAGATCCAACACGAAATCTCCAGCTGGAGCAGTCAACTCAACTGTGTCTCCAATGTTTACGTACTCATGTAAAAAGTTAGATGCTTTTCCTTCAGGTGTATTGGGAGCTGTTTCACGTTTGACAGAAATTCTAAAACTATCTTTTCCAGAAGCAGCTGATAAGCTGTACTGACGATTAACTAAATATTCCTCTCCAGGAACACGTAAACGAATAGTAATGTATTGGCCTGGTTTAAAGTCAGGCAAAACAACTCCATCAATTGGTTTTAAATAGAAAGACGTAATAACATTGCTTTCTTTCCTTCTATCTGCAATGACAAACTCTTTAAAATCAAGCCAGCCGCCTTTTTGTGAGCTTGCTTCCTCGTACATATCTTTTTCGATATCTATGAACACTCCGGCAATCACACCATAAGCATCGCCCCAAGCAGTAAGAATCTCTTCTGTGGCTGCATCTCCGAGAACTTCTTTAATCGCTTTTAGTAAATACTCACCGACTATCGGATAATGCTCAGGTTTAACCGCCAAGCTCCGGTGTTTTTGAGCAATTTGTTTCACAACGGGAAGAATTGTTTCCAGCTGATCGATATGCTTAGCTGCAGCCAAAACCGTGTTGGCCAATGCAGTTTGTTGACGACCTTTTTTTTGATTAGCTTGATTAAAAATATTTAATAATTCTGGGTAATTTTCAAATAACGTTTTATAAAATAAGGTTGTAATTTCATTCCCCTTTACTTCTAACGCGGGTACAGTCGATTTTATAATATTAATGGTTTGTTGCGATAACATGATGGTTCCCCCTCAATCTCAATAACATGTATATTTAATACATCTTTATAATAAGTTGTGACGTCTTGAAAAGCAATATATAAAATACTTCTTTTTGTTTTAACCTTCCTTCACGTTTATAAAGTTGTCACTTTTATGCTATGATAACGATACATGATTATCGAAAGGAACCTTATATGCGCTTAACTAGTTATTCAGATTTCTCATTACGAGTATTATTATATGTGGCTGTTAACAGTGAAAAATTGGTGACCATTAAAGAAATCTCAGAAGCTTATGAAATTTCTAGTAACCATTTAATGAAAATTATCTATAATCTAGGAAAAATGAATTATATAGAAACCATTCGTGGTCGTAATGGCGGCATTCGTCTATCAAGGCAGCCAGCTGACATTAACATTGGCGAGCTGATCCGTAAGACCGAGGAAGATTTCTATCTTGTAGAATGTTTTAAAGAGGACAATAATTGTGTCATAACCCCCGTTTGTTCCTTAAAGCATATGTTAAATGAGGCTCTAAACAGCTTCTTCCTTGTACTGGATAAATACACACTTGAAGATATTTTGACAAATAAATCGGTTCTTAAAGAATATTTCGATACTCGGACAGAAACGTAACGATTGACAATTCCTTTATTTTATTTGAGACAACGATTATTATTAAATTAAGTTTGATATACCTATATCAAATGGACTATAACTAGCTGGTGATAAAATGGAAAAAAATATAGAACATGTGCTGGAAAACCAATTATGCTTTCTACTTTATGCAAGTTCCCGGGAAATGACTAAAAAGTATAAACCACTCCTGGAAAAGCTTGATGTGACGTATCCACAATATCTTGTCCTGCTATTATTATGGGAACAAGATACCTTAACGGTAAAAAACTAGGTGATCTTCTTTCACTAGATTCCGGTACGTTAACACCCATGTTAAAACGAATGGAACAAAACGGCCTCCTTATTCGTGAACGCTCGACACAAGACGAACGATCTGTCCTCATCCGGTTAACTAAAAAAGGACTGAATTTACAAGAAGAGGCCTGTGTCATCCCCGAAATGATCGGCAAGATGTCTGGCGATGATAAGAATGAGATTGAAGATTTAAAATCATCCTTACTTGCTTTGCTAAAAACGTTACAGGCCTATTAAAGAGTTAGTGAGCAGATATGACTTTACACAGTCATATCTGTTTTTAAATTTAATAGAGCGAGCTCCCCTTGTTTGATTACGCGGCTGTTTAGGCAAATCATTGTCACCCCAATTAATATAATGCCGCTGCCAATAAACAAATAAGCGGCCGGTACAAGATCAAATAATAGCCCATATATAATCGTTCCAACTGGCATCATCCCCATCGCCATCATTTCAAGAATTCCAAATACCCGTCCGCGGTATTCTTCATCGATAGAGTTTTGCAGCATCACAAGGATTGGCGTATTCGTTAAAATGCCCAGTGAACCGAATAACAGCATAGCGATAGCGTAAAACGTAATCACTATCGGATAAGATAAAGAAAATATAAGTGGTAGTGCAAACGCTGCTATTAATAATGACAAGCCAAGAATCGCACACTTTGAAAACAATAAGGGATTTTTTACATTTGCACGGGATGCAAAATAAATCGATGTTAGGAGCATCCCAATAGCTCCTGCTGCTTCCACTATACCGATATGCTGCGGCCTTACCTTTAATTGTTCAAGCAGCACATAATCTCCACCAACATTTAAACAGGTGAAAAATAAATTTATCCAAAGACCTGTGAATAATATGCTTTTAATAACAGGCTTTTTCCTGATATAGTGCCATCCTTCTCGTAAGCTTCCCACCATCGTTTCCTCTTTTTCTCTAGGAGATTCTTCTCTTTTAAATAAGGTGAAATTCATTGTCGCTTCGAGCGCCGTGGTAATTATGAGTGCTGCTATATTGATGATTAAGAATAGTTGTATTGAAACAAATCCGAATAAAAGCCCGCCGACTATGGGTCCGCCAATGCCCGAAAACGAGTAGGAGATTTGGTTAAAGGACATCGCTTTTTGCATACGTCCCCCATCTACTAAATTTCCAAGAGAAGCAGAGAAAGCAACGCTTGAAAATGTAGAACAAACGGAATACATGACCGTCGTACAATAAATAGCCGGCAGTGATAGACCAAATAGAATCGAATAAATAAGCAGTCCGGTTATGGCTGCAGCTTCACCTAACTGTCCAACAATAACAAGTTTTTTACGAGAATATCGATCACCCATCACACCGGCAATTGGTGAAAAAACGATGCGTGGTACAATGCTGAAAATTAAGTTCGCTGCAAAGCTGAATGCCGACCCGGTCAGCGATAAAATATACATACTCATCCCAAATGCATACACATTTGCACCTAACGCAGAAACCATTTTACTAATTAAAAATGTCTTTAAATGATAGGTAGCTTTTTTAAATTTTTGTTCTTCATTCAATACAGTCACCTCATTTGTTTAATTTAATTAAACTTATGATAAACTATATTTCAGACTATTTCAATTATTTTTTTAATTTAATTAAACTTTTTTAAAAATATTTGTAATACTTCTCGAAAAAATGTTTAATTAAATTAAATGATTGATTTTAAGGAGTGGAAGGAATGAGCGAATTAGGCATCCGAATTAAAAAGATTCGAAAAGAAAAGAACCTTACACTGCAACAGCTCGCCGGAAATGGAATCTCCAAAGGTATGTTGAGTCTAATTGAAAACGGTAAAGCCCAGCCTTCCATGGAAAGTCTGCATTATATTGCAGAGCAGCTTGGCGTAGAGGTTTCCTCGCTGATTAATGGACGCTCAATAGAAGATTACCGAACCATACTCGCTGAAATTGAAGCGGATAGTAAAGAAATTCATTGGACAGAAGAAAATGATGAAGAAGTAATCCGCAGTATCTTAGCACGCACTGAACATTTGCAAGCTAAACTGACCTTTGATACATACGAAGAAATTCGGTTAAAGGAAATTTATTTACTTATGAACTATTATCAGTCGAAAAAATTAGATGATACTAGTTTTCATGAGGTAATGGACGGCTACGAAAGGATTCACGTCTACAATCGTTTGCTAAGGTGTTACCACTTTTTAGGAGAAATATCTTTTTCCCAGCAAGATTATCACAAAGCGCTTCAACTTATGAAGGAAGCAGAACAACGTGTACAACCGCATTGGTATTTAGTCAATCAGTTGTCCCAGCTTGATTTGTATTATGTATTAACCGTGTTATATGCGGCCATAAATGATCAAAAAAATACAGAGCATTACCTACAACAAGCGTTAGCTATAGCAAAGAACGAGAAAATATTTTATCGGCTGGATGACTTTTATCGGCTGCTCTTAATCCAAGCCATAAGTAAGCTTGATAAAGAAAAGAGTATGTTTTATTTGCACAAGCTTAAACTACTGGATGAATTTTCAGAGGATCCTCTAATGCATACATACGCAGCCTATTGTGAAATTCATTATGTAAATAATATCGAGCAGGATTATGAGTCTGTTCATTCATTAAATCAGGCTTTTTTTGAAGAAGACGAAGCTGAATTTGGCGGTTTCATGAGGGAGTTATTTATGTGTGAGGAGGCATATGCCTATTACATGCAAGAAGATTTTGAGTCAGCTATTGCTATATCGAAAGACTTGACGATCCCACTCTACTTGAATCATCCAATCGATTTATCCATTTTTTATCGAGTTTTTGCAGTACGTGCTCTTTGTTACCAGTCACTCAATAACATTGAAGCAGCAAAGCGTGATATTTTATATGC
>NZ_AJTN02000042.1 GCF_000305495.1 Peribacillus psychrosaccharolyticus ATCC 23296
TCCTTAGGTCCTGTCCAATGCAGGTGAAGCAGAAACTCAATATTACCGTCGCCGCCTGTGATTGGAGAGAAGGAGGCATTTAAAACGTCATAGCCTTCCTGCAAAGAAAAGTCTATGATCTTTTTCATAACAGCTTGGTGAATCTTAGGCTCACGTACAATGCCTTTTTTTCCCACTTGATCCTTACCCGCTTCGAATTGAGGCTTAACGAGTGCCACTACATCTCCGCCGGGAACAAGTAATGTTTTTAGAACTGGCAGGATTAATTTCAAGGAGATAAATGACACATCTATACTTGTGAAGTTAGGCATTTCTCCATCTAAATCAACAGGTGTTACATAGCGGAAATTGGTTCTTTCCATTACCTTCACACGCTCATCTTGACGGAGCTTCCAGGCCAGCTGATTATACCCTACATCTAAAGCGTATGACATCACTGCACCATTTTGAAGTGCACAGTCGGTAAAGCCGCCTGTAGAAGAGCCGATATCTAAAAGAATCTTCCCATCTACAGACAAATCAAATACCTTTAAGGCTTTTTCAAGTTTTAATCCGCCTCTTGATACATAAGGCATTACTTTTCCTTTTATCGTCAGCTCATAATCTACAGGTACTTTTTCGCCGGGTTTCTCGAGACGTTCTTCATTTGCATAGACAAGCCCAGCCATAATCATTCGCTTAGCCTTTTCTCGTGTTTCTGCTAATCCTTTTTCAACCAGTAATACATCAAGTCGTTCTTTATTAACTTTCATTATGTCAGGCCCTTTTTTGCTTTTTTGGTGTAAGCAGATTTATTTTGTTAACTGTTTCTTCTACGGTCATACCAATTTCCGCTAATAGTTCATCCACACTGCCGTGTTCAATAAACCGGTCTGGAATTCCCATTCTATCAATAACTGCCCCTGAGAAACCATGATCGTGGGTGAATTCTAGAACCGCACTTCCAAAACCGCCTTGAAGAATCGCCTCTTCAATTGTTAGGATTGGCATTTTTTGTTGTAGTAATTCAATCAGCATGTCTGAATCAAGCGGTTTAATAAATCTTGCATTGACCACTTTTACAGATATATCATCTTTTGCTAACCGTTCCGCAGCCTCTAATGCCATCGGAATGGTTGTCCCAAACGTCAAGATAGCTGCATCGGTTCCTTCACGTAACACTTCCCAGCTGCCGATTGGGATCTCTCTTAGCATTTCATCCATTGGGACGCCGTAACCGTTTCCTCTTGGAAAACGCATAGCAATTGGGCCGTCATCATATTTAATCGCTGTATTGACCATATGCTGTCCTTCGTTTTCATCCTTAGGCATCATAACAACCATATTCGGCAGATGACGCAGGAAGGCGATATCAAATACACCCTGATGAGTTTCTCCATCTGCTCCAACTAGTCCAGCACGGTCAACACCAATAAATACATTAAGGTTCTGTCTGGCGATATCATGTACGAGCTGGTCATAGGCACGCTGCAGGAATGTAGAATAAATAGCCAAAAACGGCTTCATTTTTTGTGTAGCTAAGCCTGCTGCAAATGTAGCTGCATGCTGCTCGGCAATTCCTACATCATACATTCGTTCCGGGAACTCACTCGCAAATCCTTCAAGCTTTGATCCAACAGGCATAGCAGGAGTAATAGCCACAATCCGCTCGTCTTCTCTCGCTAATTTTCGGACAGTTTCACTAACTAGTGAGCTCCACGCTGGACCTTTAACTGGTGATTTAACAAACGCACCTGTTTCGATTTTATATGGACCTGTTCCGTGCCAATTTCCTGTACGATCCAATTCAGCAGGCGAATATCCCTTACCTTTTTTCGTGATTACATGTAAAAGGACCGGGCCTTTGGTTTTTTTAGCATATCGTAAGTTCTCAAAAAGTTCCTCATAGTTATGACCGTCAATCGGTCCAAGATAAGTAAAGCCAAGTTCCTCAAAAAAGACGCCGGACACAAGTAGATACTTCATACTGTCCTTTAGTCGTTCTGCAGTGGCTGCAACCTTACCGCCAACGGCAGGAATCTTTTTCAAGAACAATTCTAATTCGTCTTTAGCCCACTTATATTTACCAGCGGTCCGCAGTCTTCCAAGTACACTATGAAGAGCACCGACATTTGGCGCAATTGACATTTCATTGTCGTTCAAAATGACAATCATATCCTTCTGTTCAGAGCCAATATGATTTAATGCTTCAAGGGCCATACCGCCGGTTAATGCTCCATCACCGATAACAGGAAGTACATAATTTTTTTCTTTTTTAATTTCACGAGCTGCTACCATACCCATTGCAGCAGAAAGTGATGTAGAACTATGACCAGTTTCCCAGACATCGTGTTCACTTTCATTCATTTTTGGGAAACCGCACAGCCCTTTATATTTCTTTAAGGTATCAAATTGGCCGGCACGTCCTGTCAATATTTTATGAACATATGATTGATGACCAACATCCCAGATAATTTTATCTTCAGGACTGTTGAATTCTTTATGAAGAGCAATTGTTAGTTCAACGACTCCAAGGTTTGGACCAATATGTCCCCCGCTGACTGAAAGCTGTTCAACTAAAAACTTTCTTACATCCGCACTTAATTCTTTTAATTGATCATTCGTTAGATTTTTTAGAAATGAAGGGTCTTTTATAGTTAGAAGATCCAATCAGGATCACTCACTTTCTATCATCTTTCCAGCAAGTATCTACCAGAAAAAATTTTTTATGGTTCGTCTTTCGTCTCTCATTCATGGCATATGGTTCGACTACTCGAAAAATAGCCGCCGAGACACACAAGTTTCCGGCGGCTTCGCATTCATTATATCATAAAGGCTAAACAGTTTTTCATTAGAACTGCACCCTTTGCTTTCCCTATTTTACTCATTTTTTTACCATGAGTATACCATAATCGCATTTTCTAGACAAATTTTGTCGATTAATGATTTCGATCAGCAATCATTTTGGTTAAACTAATTAAAAGCTCTGTCTCAATTCCTGTCTGATCCAATGCCGTAATAGCCTGCTCGATGTGATAAGCTAGTTTTTCTTTGGCCCCATCCATCGTGAGAAGCGCTGGATAGGTGCTCTTTTGGTTGCCTTCATCGCTTCCAACCGGTTTTCCAATGACTGATTCATCGCCTTCAACATCTAAAATATCATCGCGGATTTGGAAAGCTAACCCCAAATGATACGAAAATAATTCTAGAAGTGCCAGCTGCTTGGAATTCCCTTCGGAAAGAATTGCTCCAGCCAGAACACTTGCTGATAAAAGTTTTCCCGTTTTATGTTCGTGTATATATTCAAGTTCCTTTAAGCTAAGCTGTTTCTCTTCGCCTTCCATATCAGCGATTTGTCCGCCGACCATTCCTTCAGCACCAGCCGCCTGTGCAATCAAGCGAATCAACTTCAATTTCATATCACTCGTGACGTCAGGATGATTCATTTCAGCCACCAACTGGAAGCTGTAAGTCAGTAACCCATCACCAGCAAGTATAGCATGAGCTTCCCCAAACACTTTATGATTCGTCGGCTTTCCTCTGCGAAGATCATCGTCATCCATGCTAGGCAGATCATCATGAATTAAAGAATAAGTATGAATCATTTCAATAGCTGCACTCACAGGTATACCTATTTTTGAATCTTTTTTAAACGCTGTAATAACAGCAAAGACAAAAAGCGGTCTAATCCGTTTTCCACCAGCCTGAAGTGAGTACACCATCGCTTCTTTCAACGATTCAGGTGCTTGTAGATTTTGAATGAACTGGATCATATTTTCTTCAATTAATGCCTTATGTTCGGCTGAATAGCCTGCGAGCGTTTGATTACTCATTATTCTTCCTCCTGAACCGCAAAGCTATCAAGCTCGCCGTCTTCCTTAAGAATTTGAGTCAATTGATCTTCTACTGTTTTTAATTTTTGATGACAAAGCTTCGACAAATCCATCCCTTGTTTATAGATTGTAATGGCAGCTTCTAATGGGACATCTCCTTCTTCTAGCTGTTCAACAATTTTTTCAAGCTCTTCCATTGCTTGTTCAAATGTTACTTCTTCTTTTTTTGCCATAATCATTTCCGCTCCTCTATCTTCTCAATTTTACATTCAAGGGTTCCATCTTTAATCTGGACAGCGATCGTATCACCGCGTGACACTTGCTTCGTACTTTTCACTAATTCTTCGTCTCCCGTATAAATCAAACCGTAGCCCCGGTCCATGATATTTAATGGGTTTAAGGCAGAGAGGGTTGAATTAACATGTAGAAATTGCTGTGTATGCTGTTTCATACTTGCTTCCATCAAACGAGTAAGCATCTTTTTATGAGCAAGTAACCGTTCCTTTGCAAGAACGACTTGCTGTTCTGGGTGCTGTTTTTGAAGAATCGCAGTTGAGCGCTGCAACATTTCGCGCTTTTGTAAAAAGTACTTACTGCTTCCTCGCTGAAGCCTTTCAGTCGCTTTATCAAGCTGTTCAAGTTTCTGTTCATACATTTTGCGCGGGTAGCGGAATGCATAAGATTTTTCTAAACGGGCTAGTCTGGTTCTTTGTGCAGCAGCATTTTCCTGAATGGCTCTGGAAAGTCTATTTTTCCGATTCAGCAATCTTTCCATAATTTCATTTAAATGCGGCACGGCTAGCTCGGCTGCTGCAGTAGGCGTAGGAGCCCGTAAATCAGCGACAAAATCAGCAATCGTGAAATCCGTCTCATGGCCGACCGCGGAGATAATTGGTATGTCTGAATCATAAATTGAATTCGCTACGATTTCTTCATTAAAAGCCCAAAGTTCCTCAATCGAGCCACCGCCCCGGCCGATAATTAAGACATCTACTTCATTGCGTTCGTTCGCCGTGCTGATCGCCTTCGCAATGGTCGGCGCCGCATTGGCCCCCTGAACTAAAGCAGGGTAAATAATCACCTTTGCTATCGGATACCTTCGTTTAATCGTCGTTAGAATATCTCGTAAAGCTGCCCCTGTCGGTGATGTAATCACCCCAACTGATTTTGGGTACGACGGGAGTGTTTTTTTATGAAGCGGAGCAAACAAGCCAGCTTTCTCAAGCTTCTTTTTCAATTGTTCATAAGCTGTATAAAGGTCACCCACGCCATCTGGTGTCATTGCTTTGACATACAGCTGGTATTGGCCGCTTTGTTCATACACGCTGATGTCACCTCGAACAAGAACCTTCATTCCATTCTCAGGCATGAACTTTAAGCTGCCATTATGCGCGGAAAACATTACCGCAAGTAGCCTCGCCTTTTCATCCTTAAGCGTAAAATACATATGTCCGCTCGAATGCTGCTTGAAGTTCGATATTTCCCCTTTTATGTAAGCTTGCTGCAAATGAGGATCCGCATCGAATTTCCGCTTTATATACTTCGTCCAAACCGAAACACTCAAATATTTTAAACTATCCATAAAAAAACTCCTTTTTATTAAAAAAGCGGAAGCGTCTGTTCTGCTCCTGAGGAAATAGGGAGGGACTCTGGAGGCGCTTTTTGCCTACCGAGGCTCTCTTCTTTTCCGCAGGGAGCAAGACGCTGCAGCTAGACTACTCAAGAAAGCCGGAAGCGTCTGTTCTGCTCCTGAGGAAATAGGGAGGGACTCTGGAGGCGTTTTTTGCCTACCGAGACATTCTTCTTTTCCGCAGGGAGCAAGACGCTGCAGCTAGACTACTTTAGAAAGCCGGAAGTGTCTGTTCTGCTCCCGAGAAAATAGGGAGGGACTCTGGAGGCGCTTTTGCTCATCTAGAGGCACTCTTCTTTCAACCACTTGGACTAATTTATCTGCAATCATTATATTTACTCTAAATGCGTACAGACAGAAAAAGCTGTCTCTAGTTATTATAAAACAAGAGAACAGCTTCTTCTAATTTTTACGCTGTATTTTTACAGGTATAAGCGTTTTTTGACGGTGCAACAAAAGGTTTGTAAAAGGTTTGGGTTACTTTACTCCTGTCAAAGCCGCTTTCTTTGCCGATTTAACGGTATTTTTCAAAAGCATGGTAATGGTCATCGGACCTACCCCTTTAGGGACCGGTGTAATGTAAGAAGCTTTTTCTTTTACTTCGTCAAAAGAGACATCTCCGCACAGCTTGCCTTGTTCATTCCGGTTCATGCCGACATCGATGACGATTGCCCCTTCCTTCACATGACTTGACGTAATCATATCTCGTTTTCCTACTGCAACGACTAGTATATCTGCCTGATTAGTAATGGCTTTCAGGTCCTTAGTCCGAGAATGACAATATGTGACGGTGGCATTTTTATTAAGGAACAATTGTCCGGCTGGCTTTCCGACGATATTACTACGACCGACAACTACTACATGCTTGCCCTCAATCTCACAATTGATATGTTCAAGCATGACCATCACACCGTATGGCGTACATGGCAGAAATGCATCTTGACCAGTCATCATGCGGCCAATATTAATCGGATGAAACCCATCTACGTCCTTTTCAGGTGAAATCGCCTCAATAATGGCTGTTTCATCAATGTGGGCAGGAAGCGGAAGTTGAACGAGAATACCATGAATGGCTTCATCTTCATTCAGTTCCTTAATCTTAGCAACCAGCACTTCCTGTGAAAGTGTTTCGGGATAATCTATTAGGACTGAATACATACCAATTTCCTCGCAGGCTTTTTGCTTATTGGCAACGTAGGTTTTTGAAGCCTGATTATCGCCGACTAATATAACCGCGAGGCCAGGAGTTATCCCATCTTGTTTAAGCTGATCCACTTCTAAACGCAGCTCATTTCTTACTGATTGAGCAATTTCTTTTCCATCAATTATCTTAGCTGTCATAAGCCGATCACTCCTAAAATTAGTTGTTATAGAAACGCAAATTTCAGTGAGCCTTCGGCGCCGCAATATCATTGATTCGTTACAATCCCACAGGTAAAGAATTGATTTTAAAGATGTAGAATGTTAAACGAGCTTATCTTTCACCTTTGATAGGACTGCATTAACAAAGCGGCTAGATTGGTCATCACCGTAAATTTTTGCGATTTCAATCGCTTCATCCATTGCTACACTGACTGGTACATCTTCGCAATACTTCATCTCATAAACTGCAATTCTCAGCAGATTTCGATCAATATTCGCTAATCGTTCCATTTTCCAGTTTTCAAGGTTTTCCATAATGATTTGATCAATTTGTTCTTTATTTTCTTCCGTACCTTTAACAAGCTTTTCGAAATATTGATCGTTTGGGGTGCCATCCAATACGCTTTCTATCGCATCTTGAATTTCTCCTTTTCCGATTTCAATTTGATATACCGCTTGAAGGGCTTTTTCACGTGCTGTTCTTCTTTTCATTGTTAAACTCCTTTTATATCCACTATTATATATGAAAATGATAGCAAAGACGAACAATTAACTAAGAAATACGATAAATATTAAGAATTAAACTTTTTTCACTCTTATACTATTGCACGGAATAAGTAAAACCTGTAAAAAAAGAACCATTTGCTATCCTTCAAATGTTAATTCATCCTTTATACTCTATCAGAAATTTATCATTTGAGAAACCTTAAAGTAAGAAATAACTTTAGGTTTCCTTACCTTTTGTATGCCTCATATCGCTTCACTTTAATCAGCGGAACAAATATTTCACCATTTTTCCATACAAAAAACCCGGCATTAGCCGGGCTTCTATCTTTAAGTATAGCTTGAAAGTTACACTTCTTGTTCAAATTCTGGTTCTTGTTTACCATTATCGAACTGGATGCCGACAACATGGATATTGACTTCTTCCGCTTCCAGCGCAGTCATATTTAACAACGCTTCACGAATATTATCCTGAACCTCTTGGGCAACCTTTGGAATCGAGATACCAAATTTCATCACACAATATAGATCAACCTTAATGCCATCTTCACCTAAATCAACCTTGACGCCTTTACCGTGATTCTTTTTCCCAAGCTTTTCAACAACACCAGAAGCAAAGTTTCCACGCATATGGGCAACGCCTTCGACTTCACTCGCAGCAATTCCTGCGATTACTTCGATTACGTCTGGAGCAATTTCCACTTTTCCAAGGCCGTCATAATGACCACTCATTTCTAACATACGGTTTTCATTTTCACTCATTCAAAAGCACCTCCCGTCTACCTTACATTATGAGTCCATTACATCGTATAATTCAAGAAATTTTGTATTAAATTCACCTGACACGAATTGTTCATGCTGCAGAAGCTTACTATGGAACGGAATTGTTGTATGAATTCCTTCAATAGCAAATTCACTTAATGCTCGCTTCATTTTGTTAATTGCTTCGGCACGGCTCGGTGCATGCACAATTAATTTTGCGATCATAGAATCGTAATAGGGTGGAATCACATAACCCGGATAGGCTGCGGAATCGACCCTAACTCCATATCCGCCTGGGGGCAGATACATCTGAATTTTCCCTGCAGAAGGCATAAAATTCTTTTCAGGATTTTCTGCATTGATCCGGCATTCAATTGCCCAGCCGTTAAATTGAACATCTGATTGAGAAAGTGATAATTTCTCATTTGAAGCGACTCGGATCTGTTCTTTAATTAAATCTACACCTGTTACCATTTCTGTTACAGGATGCTCGACCTGGATTCGAGTGTTCATTTCCATGAAGTAAAACTTACGATTTTTATAATCATAGATAAATTCTACCGTACCTGCACCAGAATAATCAACAGCAAGGGCGGCTTTTACGGCAGCTTGTCCCATTTCTTGTCGGATTTCTCCATCAAGTGCGGGTGATGGGGATTCCTCAACTAGTTTTTGCAGACGACGTTGAATCGTACAGTCCCGTTCACCTAAATGAATCGCATTTCCATGATTATCCGCCATCACTTGAATTTCAACATGACGGAAGTCCTCAATAAATTTCTCCAAGTAGACACCAGGGTTACCAAAAGCTGTTGCAGCTTCCTGCTGGGTAATGTTAATGCCCTTAACCAGCTCCTGTTCATTCCTAGCAACCCGAATTCCTTTACCGCCGCCGCCTGCTGTGGCCTTAATAATGACCGGATAGCCAAGTTTCTCTGCCAGCTCTACAGCTTCGGCAGTATCTTTAATGATTCCTTTTGAACCAGGCACAATTGGTACGCCAGCATCTTTCATCGTTTCTCTAGCTACATCTTTTGTACCCATTTTTGAAATAGCCTCTGGACTAGGTCCGATAAAAATAAGGCTGCACTCCCGGCATAGCTCTGCGAAGTCCGCATTTTCGGCTAGAAAACCATAGCCTGGATGAATAGCATCCGTTCCTGTAAGCTTCGCCGTACTAATGATGTTCGTAATATTTAAGTAACTGTCCTTCGATGATTTCGGACCAATACAATACGCTTCGTCAGCAAGCTGAACATGCAATGCTTCTCTATCAGCTTCTGAAAAAACCGCTACCGTTTCGATTCCTAATTCTTTACAGGCGCGTATAATCCGTACAGCAATTTCTCCCCGGTTAGCAATTAATATTTTCTTAATCATTTAGAACAACTCCTCATTCAGCCTTTACTGTAAACAATGCTTGGCCATATTCTACTAATTGACCGTCCTTAACAAGGATGTCAACGATTTCGCCGTTTTCTTCAGCCTCGATTTCATTAAATAACTTCATTGCCTCAACAATACATACAATTGAATCTTTTTTCACTTTCGAACCTCTTGATACATAGTTATCTTCTTCCGGCGATGGAGAAGCATAAAAGGTGCCCACCATCGGTGAAGTGATTGTATGTAAATTCGTATTGGCTGCTTCTTGTTTTACTTCAGGTTCTGCCTGCGGCTGTCCTGCTGGTGTGACTTCCTTAACTGGTGCTTGAACCGCTATTGCTGCTGGCACTTCTTTTATAATTTGTACAGGTTGATCAGCACCTGTTTTCTTCATTTTGATTTTTGTTCCTTCTTGTTCATATACAAATTCAGTAATGCTAGATTGGTCAACTAATTTAATAATTTCTCGAATTTCTTGTACTTTCAACATCCTTGGCACCCCTTGTCCTATTTTTAATATTGGTTGGTATAGAAAGTGCAGCTTACCTGCAGTTGGTTAGTATGGCCATCCGCCATACGTATTTAATAATACTGGTTCTTCTTAATACTCTATCAAAAATAATCATGACCAGCTACTATTATCATACGGTAAGACCACCCTAACATTCAACTTAACATAAATAAAGCGCTTACTTTATTTATTCTACCTCTTATTTCGAAAATTGAGAATCATTTGACAGCCATTTCTTCCACTCATCCTAATCCTTTGAAGGTTTGCAAGATACATTAACCTGATATTTGTCTACTTGAAAGCAAAAAAAATAACCGCAAGGCTTAGTATGCCATCTGCGGTTTTATATTATTTATTTTTTTGGTTGATGTTCAACGACGACATTTTGGGCATTTTTCACTTCACTGTCTACAAGTTGAACAATTTCATTCGCCGCTTCTTTTGATAATTCATCTGCTTTTACCAAGACATTTACATCACTGCCTTCGATCCGGACCAAAGCTGCTTCTAAGTCCAATGAAGAGACAATCGTTGTTTCAAGGATTTCTTCTGAAATTCTAGCCTCACTGATTTGTTCAATTGCATCATAGGCCTTATTGATATCTTCTGAAGACATATCGCCTTTACCCATTTCCGCATCATATTTTTCACTTTGCTTCGAACGTTCTTCATCAATGGCAATTCTCATAGCTGCAAATTCGTCATCACCAGAGGAAATCGTAACTTGAGCTTTTTCTTCTGATGATCCACTTTCTTTCGCTTTTTCAACCGCTTGGTCTTTTTCTTTCTCTTGCTCTTGTTCAGTCACAGCCATATTTGTCCCTTGCTGTTCAGGTGATGTTAAATAATAAACGGACAATACGACAACTAGACTTAACATGGTTAATAACCACACCGTTTGTTTTTTAATAACATTGTAAAATTCCCCC
>NZ_AJTN02000041.1 GCF_000305495.1 Peribacillus psychrosaccharolyticus ATCC 23296
TAGATCAAATGATCTTATTTTTCTAATTGTTGCTTAGCAGCAGTTGCTAATTGTGCGAATGCTTGTGCATCACTGATAGCAAGATCAGCAAGCATTTTGCGGTTCACTTCGATACCAGCAAGCTTTAAGCCAAACATTAAACGGCTGTAAGAAAGACCGTTGATGCGAGCTGCAGCATTGATACGTGTGATCCATAATTTACGGAAATCACGTTTTTTCTGTTTACGGTCACGGAAAGCGTAGTTTCCTGACTTCATTACTTGTTGGTTAGCTACTTTGAAAAGAATATGTTTCGCGCCATAGTAACCTTTAGCTAATTTTATAACCTTTTTACGACGTTTGCGAGTAACAGTACCGCCTTTTACACGTGGCATGTTATTTCCCTCCTATTTCAATCGAACAATCGATTTTACTTGATATTGTCTAACATGTGACGAATACGTTTGTAGTCACCTTTACTTACAAGACTAGCTTTACGAAGATTGCGTTTTTGCTTAGTTGATTTGTTAGCAAATAAATGGCTTGTATAAGCATTTCCGCGCTTCAATTTACCGGATCCAGTTTTTTTGAAACGTTTAGCGGAACCACGGTGAGTTTTCATCTTTGGCATAAGGTATTCCTCCTCATTACAATTACTTTTCGTTTTTCGGTGCTAATATAATGAACATACTGCGACCATCCATTTTTGGATGTTGTTCAATAGTAGCCACTTCTTTACAAGCTTCAGCAAAGCGAACTAGTACACGTTGACCAATCTCTTTATGTGTAATCGCACGTCCCTTAAAGCGGATAGAAGCTTTTACTTTATCGCCTTTTTCAAGGAATTTAATCCCGTTGCGAAGTTTCGTATTGTAATCATGTTCTTCAATTGTAGGGCTCAAACGAACCTCTTTCAAACTGATGATCTTTTGATTTTTACGAGCTTCTTTTTCTTTCTTTTGCTGCTCGAAGCGGTGTTTTCCGTAGTCCATAATACGGGCTACCGGAGGCTTTGCATTCGCAGCAACTAAAACTAGATCAAGATTTACACGAGCGGCGATTTCCATTGCTTCGAATTTAGTTTTAATTCCAAGCTGCTCTCCGTTTTGATCGATTAGTCGAACTTCACGGGCGCGGATGCCCTCGTTTACCATCGCGTCTTTACTAATAGTTAGCCACCTCCAAGGTTATTTAACGAATAAGCGGTTTGATTAAAAAGTTCTCACACACGACTATCGGCGTAATCGCCCATGATTTGCTCTTGCCTTATCGCACAAAAAAAGCGTCGATGCCTATGACACCCACACTGATAGACTAAGTTGAATAAATTCAAATAATCAAATCATGACCTGCAGACAACTTATTGCGTCGTCAGGTGAGAAGCGGGTGCTCCTTCTTTCACTCAAACACGTATTCAATTTACCTTAGAAAATATATCATAAACACAGATGATCTGTCAAATGCATTAATTAAATATTAATTACAACAACAGAAATTATCTTATCAAATATCGACAGAGTTTGCAATACCTTTTTTAATATCTTCCCTTCATTTCTACAAATATTGTTAAATTAACTTGGATAAATAGTATTCATCACAATACCTACCATCAATAAAAACAGAGTTTCTTTTCGTCCCCTCTACTTCAAATCCCATCTTCCGATAAAGTGCTCGTGCGGATTCATTATGAGCAAGTACCGTCAATTCCACTCGGTGAATAGCGTGTTCGACCGCCCATTTCTCCATCTCCTCAAAAAGCCTTGTTCCAATCCCTTGTCCACGAAATGCCTCAGAAATCCCGATAACCAGATAAATGGTATGCTGCACCCTTTCAAGCGCACTTCCCTCAATTAATAAATAACCAGCAAGAACACCCCCAATGTCCTCCACCAGCCACACAGAAGTATCCGTTTCAGACACAGCAGTAATCCTCTTACGGATCTGCTCAGGCCGTGTTTGACGTTCCCCTGGACCGTACAGCATGACATTCGACTGATCCACTTCTTTAAACAGCTGCAATAAACGCTCCGCATCATCTGGTACTGCTTTTCGAATCATTAACAATTCCCCATTTCATTAATTAGATTTCTCTGGAGGGTATATCTGTTGGATTTTAGCGGTAATCCTCATTAATCCCGTCTGGGGAAGCTGTATTCTCGTCTGGCATCATCATATTCCCGTCTCGTGAGCCCGTATTCCCGTCTGACAGCTAATTAAGGGGCTTCAATACCCCGCTAGGTATATCCAGCAAGAGTCAGCTCTGTCCAGCAATAATTAACATATTTTTCAGTCTTCTTTTGTTAAAATAAAGGGACACATGGTAGTGTCCCTTTATTGCTTATAGTTTTGCTTCTGTTTTAATGACTTTTAGGAAGTCTTCAAACGACATGGTTTCGGATTTTTGTTCGCCGTATTTACGAACGTTTACGCTGCCTTCTTTGGTTTCATTGTCACCGACAACGAGCATATAAGGAATTTTTTGCATTTGTGCTTCGCGGATCTTATAGCCGATTTTTTCATCACGCTGATCCATTGTAATACGTAATCCTTCTGCTTGAAGTTTTTCTTGAATTTCTTTTGCATAATCAAGGTGGACTTCAGGCGAAACCGGAATGATTTGCGCTTGTACTGGTGCAAGCCATGTTGGGAAAGCACCTTTGTATTCTTCAATCAAGAAAGCAACGAAACGTTCCATTGTTGATACAACGCCGCGGTGGATAACAACTGGACGGTGCTGCTTGCCATCTTCTCCAACATAATTTAAATCAAAGCGTTCTGGCAATAAGAAATCAAGTTGAACAGTAGACAGTGTTTCGTCCTTGCCAAGTGCTGTACGTACCTGAACATCCAGCTTAGGTCCGTAGAAAGCAGCTTCTCCTTCAGCTTCGAAGTAATCTAAGCCTAGATCATCCATTGCTTCTTTCAGCATGCTTTGTGCTTTTTCCCACATTGCATCATCATCGAAATACTTTTCAGTATCGGCAGGATCGCGATAAGAAAGACGGAATGAGTAGTCATTAAGATCGAAATCTTTATAAACGGCAAGAATTAAGTTCACTACACGTTTGAACTCATCTTTAATTTGGTCTGGGCGTACAAAGATATGAGCATCGTTTAACGTCATACCACGAACACGCTGAAGACCAGATAGGGCACCGGACATTTCATAACGATGCTGTGTTCCAAGTTCCGCAATACGAATTGGCAGCTCACGGTAGCTGTGAATGCTGTTTTTGTAGACCATCATATGATGCGGACAGTTCATCGGACGAAGAACCAGCTGCTCATTATCAAGGTCCATTACTGGGAACATATCCTCCTGGTAATGCTCCCAGTGGCCGGATGTTTTATATAAATCGACACTTCCCATTATAGGAGTATAAACATGATCGTAGCCAAGACGCTGCTCTTTATCAACAATATACCGCTCGATTACACGACGGATAGTCGCACCTTTTGGCAGCCATAACGGAAGGCCTTGACCAACTAATTGTGAGCTTGTAAACAATTGAAGCTCTTTCCCAATTTTACGGTGGTCACGCTCTTTTGCTTCTTCAAGTAAACGCATATGTTCCGCAAGATCTTCTTTTTTGAAGAAGGCAGTACCATAAATACGTTGAAGCATTTTATTATCGCTGTTCCCTCTCCAATAAGCTCCGGCAATACTAAGAAGCTTAAATTCTTTAATCTTGCCAGTTGAAGGAACGTGAACGCCGCGGCAAAGATCGAAATAATCGCCCTGTTCATAAATAGTTACCTGCTCATCAGCTGGGATGGCCTCAATTAGTTCTAGTTTATATTCATCATCAATACCCTTAAATCGTTTAATTGCTTCATCACGACTTACCTCTAGACGAACTACTTCAATATTTTCATTAACAATTTTTTTCATTTCTTTTTCAATTTTCGGCAGGTCTTCTGGAGTCAGTGATTCTTCCAAATCAATATCATAGTAGAATCCGCCTTCAATAACTGGACCTACACCGAACTTCGCACCTTTATAGAGGCGCTTAACAGCTTGTGCCATTAAGTGAGCTGTACTGTGACGCAATACTTCAAGAGCGGCTTCACTATCTTGAGTAATGATTTCAATGGCAGCATCTTCTTCGATTGGACGCTTCAGATCATACATTTCGTTATTCACTTTTCCAGCGATAGATTTTTTCTTTAACCCTGGGCTGATTGAAGCAGCGATTTCTTCAATCGAAATACCTGATGGATATTCCTTCACTGCGCCATCAGGGAATGTAATGTTCAGTAATTCAGACATGCAATACCACTCCTTCTATTTTTTGGAACAAACAAAAAAGCCCGCCCCTGTATAAAATACAGGGACGAGCTTAATAAATTAATTTAGACCCGCGGTTCCACCCTCGTTCCGCTTCACCCTTTCAGGTAAAACGACACTCGTAACCAGATAACGGGGGTTTTCCGTCAGCCATTACTCACACATGCTTTCCAGGCTGAAGTTCTGAGGTGGTAAGTGTTCTGTCCATGCTAGGAAGCTTTCAGCCATGACTTCCCTCTCTAATAACTGGTTATAAGAATACCCGTGCCCTCAATCGTAACGTTAAAATGTATAAAATTAGTATGTAGCAAATTATAAGTTGTTATGTAATGAAAATCAAGGGCTTTTTTCTCAACTTAAACCGTTTTTTGATTATAAACCAGGTATTGCTTCGTCATCCCATGGCTGAATCGCTTTTTTCTGCAAGTCAAAGAAAGTGGTAATGGGTCGAATTATACTGCGTTCTTCAAATAATCGGACGATTGCCCGCACATGACCATCCTCTGCATGGTCACTATATAGATAGACACGTTCTGGTGCTATTGAAATAAGCGGTGCAAGAGTAGTTGAATCCACATAAATTAAATTCCCTGCGAATAACCGCCGGTTGATCATCATTTGTAGTTCCTTCTTATCTACTTTACGGAAATCCTCTGTATAAAAACTAAAGTCATTTTGATGAAGTAAATGCAGGACCTTCATCTTCGGCTCCTGCTTCTTTAAGCAATCACGTAATGACGCAAGAAAGCTTTGATAATCTTGTTCCAGCTTGTACTCGTCAATGGCATGTTCCACATAGGTTCCGAGAATATCATAAATCGCTCTAAGTCGAAACATAGCGAACGAGTCGAAGGAAAAGCTTTGGCCGTCTGCAAAAATCACTGCAGCCAGTCCTTCTGAAATCATCTCTCTGATTTTCCGCAGCGGTAGATTCTCACCAGCTAATCTTTCTCCTTCTATAATCGCCGTTGAAATATCCAAAATCGCATCAATTTCATCACGTTCACGAAAATAAAAGCGCAGAATAATAATTTGTTCAAGCCATTCCCAAATTTTTTCCGTTAAAAAAAACGTATAGAACGCATCACCGAGGAGCATATGCATCTTTTCCATATACTCACTCTCCAGGTCAACGATTAGTTCATTTTTAGGAAGCCAATGAAAAAATGTGTGAAGCTCTATCCACAGCGGGTGGTCAGAGATGATATTGTTCAACTTCTCTGCCTCTCCGTTATCTTGAAAATAAATACGCACCAAATCCCCCCCTACATATGCTTATGTACTTCATATATATGGGATAAGCTGTTTATTTAGAAGCAGAACGTCTATCAAAAAAAATAGCCGTCCAAGAATGGACGGACTAAGAGCATTTCACTAAAGCTTAATGGCGGCGATTTTTCCCATCAAGATGGATAGGATCTGCAAGATACATTATCCGCTCCATCACTCGAGCTGCTTTAACTTCTTCCTTTTCACCACGCTGTGAGAAGGTAAGATGATTCTTAAGTTCTGCAAAATTAAAGTTTGAAGTAAAGAATGTCGGTAAATTCTCAAGCATTCTGAACTGCAGAATCGGACCGATGACTTCGTCTCTTCCCCAGCTTGTCATGGATTCAGCACCAAGATCATCCAACATCAATACTGAGGCCTTCTTCACCATTTCAATCTTGCTGTTTAAGGTATTATCACCAATTGAACCCTTCAATTCTCTAAGGAAATCGGGCACATAAACAATCATAGAAGGAATCTTCCGTTCAGCTAGTTCATTAGCAATTGCACCAAGCAAATAGGTTTTGCCAACGCCAAATTGACCATGAAGATATAATCCTTTTTGTTTCTTACCTGCTTCGTATTCCGTAGCAAAAATTGTGGCCTTTTCAGCTGCATCCATTCGTCCTGCTGAAGAATCCGTTTGATAAAAGTCACGGATCGATGCCGATAGAATGTCCCGAGGGACATAGAGACTTTGAATCAGCTTTTCGCGTTTCTTTTTATCATCATCAACCGCTTTACGCGGACACATATCATATTGTAAATCTAGTGAATTTCCTTGAATAATCAATCGAGGCTGATAGCCTTTCAAGACATTTTTACACTCCCCAAGAGTCGGGCATTTTTCACAATTATGCTTACTTTGTGTGGTAAATTCATAGAGCTTGACCAAACTTTTTTCAACCATTTCATTCGTTACCGTCGAACTATTTTCATTCAAGTACAATACGATATCCGGGTCACTTAACACTTCATCTTTTAAATGATCATACCGTTTTTTAAATTGACCTGTATTCGCTAGTTTGTTAAGCGCCGTATTTATTTTTTCCATCATTGATCACCCCCTGTTTTTAAGATTTTTCATTTTTTCCTCAAGCTGACGTTTTCTTTCTATTAATGCTGAATCGTCAACAACTGCTGCTGTCTCTGTTTCTTCTTTATTGAGCCATTCCGGAACTGGTTCTGTCCGGGTTGCTTTTTTATTTGAGTTTCTTCCTTCTTTTTTCGCTTTCGCCCATTCCTGATATTGGCGATGCTCACTCTTAGCGAGTTCCATCGCTTCAGTGACTGTTGAGACATTTTTTCGTGTCCAATGACTGGCGATTTTCTCCACATAAGCTTTGGTGAGCTTCATATCCGTTTTCAGCATAACATACTCAATTAACACATTTATAACTCCAGGCCGCAAATTCTGATTCAGCATAACTCCTTCAATAATCTGCATATCATTTGCAGAAGGCTCTGCGCCGCCTGAAAGCTGCATCAGGCGGTCCCTTGGAGAGGTCGTTTCCAAGTGTCGGATATATTCCTGTTCTTGTGTTTTCGGCTCTTCATGCTGCGTTCTGTGTTTGACAGGCTGCACTCTTTCTGTCAGAGACGGCATGTCCTTATTATACTCGATTTGATACCAATTTTGCGCCGACTTTCTCAGCTCTTTCAAATCGATTTCGTTATCCATATTCACTGAACCAATCACGAGTCCTTGCATTTGCAGCGGATTAATTCCATATAAAAACGCGAGCTTGCTGATTGTCTCAGTCACCTTAGATGTAAATGCTTTTTTAGGAGCAAGCGAGCTTTTTAATCCTGAGAAAAAGAGCGTAAAATCAAATGTGCTCTCAAATCCTTCAGGTTCCTCGCCCTCAGGACGGCCGATAAATTGCTGAGTGCTTTCAGGTTCTAGCGTATCGGCTGCCTCATCTGACATGTATAATGAATCCATATGATCGGAAGTAAAAATAGCAGAAAACGATTTGGTTACCTCTTCAAACTCATCCACTTGTATCCGATCATCGCAAAAGAATTTTTTCAGGCGGTTAAAATGGGCTTTACCGATTTTCTTGTACAAGTAGATATTCAGCATTCCATCTGTAAAAAATTGCTCTGGCGTTAATGGCGGTCTCAATTCATAAATAAATTGTTTTTCATCATTCATTTTCTTCCGATAGACCTTTAATAATCCGATTCCTTCTAGCTTCGTTCTCGCCTCGAAGATTTCATTCAAATTTAAACCGATTGTATTCATCAGGCTGTAATGAGTTGATGAGTGTGACCAAAGCCGATTAGCTTCTATTTCACTCCACAGGGTCATATAAAGACTAACGCAGACAGGTCCGATTAACGGCTGGTAAAGAAGCGTCAAAATTTTTCTGTCATAATCATGCAGCAGTCCTGCTGAAGAAACCATATACCGGTCCACTGGTATTAATTCCTGCCAATGCTTGGTCATAACACCAACCCTTTCCGTACGGTCACAGTTGTACCAGCTAATCCTTCACTCGATAGAAAAGAGCCAAAGAGGAGTCTTTAGCTCTGTTTCCCTTCTCTATTTAGTAGTTCCTTTAATTCATCAATAAAAACATTAATATCTTTAAATTGACGATAAACCGAGGCAAACCTTACATAGGCCACTTCATCAACTTCCGCAAGCCGATCCATAACCATTTCCCCAATCAAGTCGCTTTTCACTTCTGAAATACCTTGGTTCCGTAATTCTTTTTCAACATAGTTCGTTATATCTTCCAATTCCTTCAATGGTACTGGACGTTTTTCGCAAGCCCTGATTAAACCGCGTAGAATTTTGTCACGGCTGAACTCCTCACGTGTACCTTCCTTTTTGACAACAATCAAAGGAATTTCCTCAACCTTTTCAAATGTTGTAAACCGATAAGCGCACGCTTCACATTCACGTCGGCGGCGAATTGATTTGCTTTCATCCACGGGACGGGAATCAAGGACACGGGTTCCATTATATTGACAAGACGGGCACTTCATACGTATCAGCTCCGTGTTTTTTAATACTCCCGCAATCATCTTACCGGGAGAATATCCTTTTTTCGTTTCTTTTATCTTATATAAAAGCGCCACTGTGTACAAGCAAAAAAACGATTCAGCATTATGTATATCATCTTAGCACATTTTATTTACTTGATTCTACTGCGGTTATTTTTTTCCCAAGTCTGTTGTATGCCTCTATTACTTCTTGTTTTAACTGAGGATAAGCTCCTGTCGGCCGCCATTTATCCGTAGACACATAAAAATCAATTGCATTCTCAAAGTTTCTGATAGGGACGACTGAAACCACAATGGTGATTGCATGCTTTTTTGCTTCCAGCAATATTTCACCATGCTCACGTGAGATTGATTTAATCTCATACCGTTGCTTATCGCTAAAAATCCCCTCTATTTCTGTCAGCGCCTTGTCTTGTGTAATCTTATAATAACGTGTTTGCAGCTCTTTGTCTTGATGGTGATCACTAGTCGAACATTGTTGTTTATACCGAGTAACAATTGATTTAGCCCAACCCATCTGCTTCATCTCCACCTTAAATTTCTTTCCCTTTATTATACATGTTCGCAAGACATTTCTGTTATAAAAAGCCCTTTTTTGGCTTTATTTGTCTAAAAAAAGCCATTAAAAAAAGAGATGCATCTGCACCTCTTCTTGGTTTAGTAGTAGTAGTTATTGCGCCGTGACTTTACTCTGATTTACTTGAACCGGACCCATGCCGCGCGGAAGCTCAATGTTTTCGCGTGTTTGAGCATTCAATGCTTCGGCAATGTACTCTGCAGCTACGTTTGGATTAAGTTCGCCGCACGTATAAACGTCAATACTGGCATAACCATGTTCCGGAAAGCTGTGTATGGTCAAATGCGACTCCGAAATAATAACAACACCGCTGACACCTTGCGGAGCAAACTTATGAAAAGCTACTTCACGTACCTCTGCACCTGATTTTAACGCAGCATTTACAAATGTCTTTTCAATAAAATCCATGTCATTCAGTTTATCAAAGTCACATCCCCAAAGTTCAGAGATTACATGTCTACCCATTGTTTCCATGTTAAGTTTCCCCCTTTTACATGATTTAGGATTCTGTAGAAACCTTGTTCTACAAACAACTACCACGGGGGAAAGTTAGTCCAGAGAGGTCCTAACCCTTTAAGTAGCCATTATGATCACTAATCAGCTCACGAGTCATAGTATACTGTGTTTGGATTTTTTTTGCAATATGATTTTTTATAAATCAATTGATTTTAAATTTTCCCTCTATTCATTTACACAAAAAAAAGCTTTCCGCTAGGGGCAGAAAGGCTTTTTTTCCTCTATATTTATCCTGCTTTTACTTCGGAAACATTTTTCATTTCCTGTGCAACATACTTCACTAAATCAAGAACTCGGCTGGAATAACCCCATTCGTTATCATACCAAGCAAGGATTTTGACTTTGTTCTCACCAATTACCATTGTCGATAATCCATCGATAACACCTGAATGCGGGTCACTCGTGAAATCGACCGAAACCAATGGCTTATCCGTGATACCAAGAATCCCCTTTAATGGGCCGGAAGCTGCTTCATGAAAAGCTGTATTTATCTGATTTACGGTTACAGGACATTTCAAATCAACTACAAGGTCGACCAATGAAACGTCTGGAGTAGGCACACGCAACGACATGCCGGAAAGTTTTCCCTTAAGTTGAGGGAGCACCAATGATAATGCTTTGGCAGCACCCGTACTTGTAGGAATAATACTCTGGGCACAACCTCTTGCTCTTCTTAAATCTTTATGCGGATTGTCTATATTATTTTGATCGTTTGTGTAAGCATGGACAGTTGTCATCATGCCATTTTCAATTCCAAACTGTTCGTCGAGTACCTTTGCAATTGGACCCAGACAATTTGTCGTACATGACGCATTTGAAATGACAAAATGTTTATCTACATCAAGCTGTTCTTCGTTTACACCCATAACAATTGTGATATCTTCATTTGTACCAGGTGCCGTAATAATCACTTTTTTCGCACCAGCTTCAAGATGCAAGCTCGCTTTATCTCTGTGATTAAATTTCCCGGTGGCTTCAATAACAATATCTATGTTTAATTCCTTCCATGGCAATTGTTTAGGATCTCGGTTATTTAATAATAGAACTCGGCGTCCATTAATAATCAATGCATGATCTTCAACAATGACTTCGCCTTCAAACTTGCCATGAGTCGTATCATATTTAATTAAATGCGCTAATGTTGCAGCAGGATAACTTGCATTAATAGCAATTATGTCAACCTTGTTATCTACGATTGCTTGACGAAATACCATTCTTCCAATTCTACCAAATCCATTAATAGCTGCTCTTGCATTCATTTTTCGGACCCTCCCGAATTAGTGTTATACTTTTCCACTTGTTTC